>NZ_CP051515.1:2728680-3031866 GCF_012689525.1 Paraburkholderia aromaticivorans | reverse complement strand
CCACCATGTCGCGCATATCGAAGTAGCGAAACCCGTGAACTTCATCGACCACGGTGACCGCGTCGCCGAGCGCGCCGAGCAACTGCGTGGCGAGCTCGAAACAGAGATCCATATGATCCGCGCGGATGTGCAGCAGGAAGTCCCCCGGCGTGCCCAACGCGCGACGTTCGCCTTCGCCGATGTCCCGGAACGGATGCAGCAGAGCGGGCCGGGGCGCGCCGAACAGCCTGTCCCATGCGTGGGAGCCGAAGGAGCAGACGCACGACAGGTTGCCGGACGGCACACGCGTGCCGACCGCGCGCACGAGGGCGGCAATGTCGCCGCACCATTCGCGTACCTTGGCCTCCTGATCGCGATCGTTCGCGATGGTGGCGACAATAAAGATCGCGCTGCGGGAGACGTCATTACAAATTGCTTGCGGTTCCGGGATTTCGTTGGGCATCGGCTTGAGTGTTGAGAGACCGTTACGGATTCCGACAGCAGTAGAACCCATGTCGTTCCGCCTACGCATTTCACTTGCCGGAGGCGGGCGCGAGTTTTGTTTGAATGATTGAAGCAGGTTAGCTGTTGCGGCCACCTCGGGCATGCATACCGCCTTGCCTTGTCGTGGGGAGGGCGCAACACGCGTGACATGGTTGACGTCCATCACGCCCACAGATGTTATACCGAGCAGGTATTTTGTGGGAACTGGGCGCCGGCTTCGAGACGCGTTCTGGCGCGCCGGATGGGCAAAAAGACAGCGGCATTCGTTCGCATTGCAAATAGATGGCGGGCTGACGATGAAGGCCTGAAGCCGCCCGAGATGATTCGGTCTAACATGTTGACTTGCACCTTCAGGAGCAACAGATCATGACCTCAGGTACCGACGAAGTGGTGGCTCGAGAAGCGGTTGAAGGCTTCTATCGAGCGTTCGAGCAGAAAAGCGTCGAGTTATTGGCAAAGGTTGTCACCGCTGACTGGCAGTACATTCCGGAGCCTCGCGGCACCACCCACGGACCTGGTCAAATGGTTCAGGTGTTCCATGACATAGCGACCGCGCTGCCGGACATGAAAGTCGAAATTCTCGATTTGCTGGTGCATGGCGACCGGATAGGGGTTCGCGCGGAGATCAGCGGAACGCAAACCGGGACGCTGCTCGGCATCGACGCGAGTTCGAAGCATGTGAAATTCGCGATCCATTCTTTCCATCAGATGCGTGGAAATCTGATCGAGATAACCTGGCATCTCGAGGACTGGCTCTCGCTGTTTCGACAGCTTGGACAGTTGCCAAAAATGCTCGACCGTCCTTGAAGCGGAAGGAACGCCTCAATGCTGATAATGCATTGCCGCGGCGATCAGAAGACGAAACGGCAGCGCGAGCAGCACCGCCCCGGCGACGCCGAGCAGCCACAGTCCAACGAACCATAAGAGGCCTTTGCTGAACGTCGTCTTGCGATCAGGGCTTGTCTGTGACACGCTGTCCCCCGTCATCGGCTCGTCTACTCACTTGTCCATCATAGCCTGTTGCGGGCGGCAGGATCGCGGCAGGTGACTCTGTGCGATCGCGACCAGGGGCCGAGAACGAACCAGCTGGATCGAGTCATGAACGAGAAGCGAGATGTAGCACCTGACAGCACCGCTGCGCGCGTCGCCTTGTGGCGCGCGCTGCATGTCGCGGCCGACCCGCCGCCGCATGTGCTGGAAGACGAGATCGGCCTCAAGCTGCTGGCTCCGGGCGAGGACTGGCGTGGCCGCGGAGACATGGACCCGCAGTTCACGCGTCCCTTTCGCGCCTCGATCGTGGCTCGGGCGCGCTTCATCGAAGACCTGGTCGTGGAACAGGCCGGGCGAGGGCTGAGTCAGTACGTCATCCTCGGCGCGGGGCTCGACAGCTTCGCCCAGCGCAGGCCGGAGATCGCGGCCCGCCTCAAGGTGTTCGAGATCGACCCGCCAGGTCCTCAGGCATGGAAGCGTCAGCGCCTGATCGAACTCGGCTTCGGCGTGCCAGACTGGCTGCGCTTCGTGCCGGTCGATTTCGAAGCGGGCCGGAGCTGGCGGGACGAGTTGATGGCTGCCGGCTTCGATGACAGCAAGCCGGCGATCGTGGTCTCCACGGGCGTCAGTATGTATCTCACCCGCGACGCGAACTTGGCCACGCTGCGCCAGATCGCGGCCCTCGCGCCAGGGTCGACGCTCGCCATGACCTTCCTGCTCCCGCTGCAACTGGCGGACCCCGAGGTACGTCCGGGGCTCGAAATGGCGGAGAAGAGCGCGCGAGCAAGCGGGACACCTTTTCTCAGCTTCTTCACCCCGCCGGAGATGCTGGCGCTGGCCCATGACGCCGGCTTTGGCGAGGCGCGGCATGTCTCGGCGGCCGATCTGACCCAGCGCTACTTCGCGGGCAGGACTGACGGTCTGCGTCCGCCGAACAATGCGGAGGAACTGCTCGTGGCGAGCACCTGGCCGCCGTGAGCGCATTGACCCATTTTCAAGTCGTATACCAAACGCGATTGACGCACATGTGACCAAACGCTCATTCGCGTCAAAAAACATGCCTGGGGAAAATATCTATTCTTTCAAAACGGGCTGTCGCGTACTTTCAAATCCTGCTGAATCCCAAATATCGAGCACCAACGCGGCGGATCCGCTTCCTGTCCTTCAGCAGGGGCGCCGGATCGACGCGGGAGGTGCCGTGACATTTATATTCGAGCGCGCGGGACATCGTTAAACCCTGGCGCGACTGTGGTTCTTGACCCACGCACTTTCAGGGAAACGATGACCACCGGAACGCGTAAAAGCGGTTTTCCAGCGCTTGGCGCCCTCTCTTGGGGCTCACATCTGTGTCACTTCTACGAATCGCGTAGCGAATTGCTCAGCGTCACCGCGGACTTCCTGCATGCCGGACTCGCCAATCGCGAAGCGGCCGTGTGGGTTGCGCCCGCGTTGCTGGGACCCGACAAAGCCCGCTATATGCTCACGCGAAGCGCGCCCGCACTCGCTGAATATATCGACGCAGGCCAATTGCAGATTCTCGACGGCGGGCAGATCTACGCCTCGCCTAAAACGGGCTTCAACGGCGGCGCCACCGTGGGCCTGTGGTCGAAGGCGATCAACGACGCGCTGGGGCGAGGCTTCGAAGGACTGCGCGTGGCCGGCGACGCCGTCTGCAACGAAACCACCGACTGGGCTGCGCTGCTCGACTATGAAGCCTCGCTGAAGGAGAAGCTCGCGGCGCGGCCGATCATCGGTTTGTGCACGTACTGCGTGCAAAAGCTTCGCACGGCGCAGGCGCGGGAAATCGAGCGCTTGCACGATGCGAAGATCGAGCCGCCGCGCGTCGAGACTTCCGGGCATTCGCGCGCGCAGGCTAGTGGGCAGAGCGTGCAACGTTCGGAGAGCGTCGTCACCATTGCCGAGCGTAGCGATGAAACGAACCAAGCCTCGATCGGCGCAACGATAGGCCACGAAATCCGCAATGCCATCACGCCGCTCGGCCTGCTCGCGCGTTTGTTGAACACCCAGTACAGCCATGACGAACAGTTGACGCGGTACGCGCTTCTACTCTCACGGCAGGCAAGCGTGCTCGGTCAGTTGGCCCAGCAATTGATGGCGCCGGACGATGCGGAGTTCGTCGGTTCGCTTGAACCGGCGCTGGGCGCGTTGGCATGTGCGTCGCGCGAGAGAACGGTCGCGCATCCCGCGCCGGTCGATGTCGGCGATCTGCTCGCGCATTGTGTTCAGGTAGCAGAAGCGGGCGCGCCAGATCACGCGCCGATTCAACTGACGGCAAGCGACGCGCCGTTGCCGGTGCAAGGCGACTTCGGCAAGCTGACCCAGGTGTTCGTCAATCTGCTGGTCAATGCGCTCAAATATTCGGCGGCTGCGGATGCGATCAAGGTAACGGCGTCCCGCGCCGGGCGTTACTGCTATATCAGCGTGAGCGACGAAGGGATCGGCATCGCGCCGGGCGAGCTTGCGACCATCTTCAAGCCCTACGCGCGGGGGCTTGCGGGCCGCGCATTGGGCACCAGGGGTCATGGACTCGGGTTGGCGGTGGTGCGCGATATCGTCGCGAGCCATGGTGGCACCGTCGAAGCGTTTTCCGAGGGACTGGGCCGCGGCTCGGATTTCGTGGTGCGCCTGCCGCTGGCGAAGATGGTCACGCCAATCACGACGATCGAGCCCGAAGTACACGAGCGCGAAGCGGTTTGCGCCGCACCGGTCACGCAAGGCATTGCCGCATAGCGAGCCACGCTATCTCGACGCCGAATGAATGGCCGCCTGATTCGCACGCGATAGCTGGACGCGTCGTCAGGCCACGCACGTGCGGTTGCGGCCGAGCCGCTTTGCCGAATACAGCGCCATGTCGGCGGCAGCGACCACGCTGCTGCCATCGCCGCACTTTTCACTACGCTGCGCGCAGACGCCCAGGCTGATCGTGACGACGCCCGAGACGCTCGGCGGATGAGGAAGCCGCAGTTTCTCCACGTCCTCGCGGATCTGCTCGGCGACGGCGAGTGCCCGATCCGGTTCGGCGTGCGCCAGGATCAAGGCGAATTCCTCGCCGCCATAGCGCGCGACCAGGTCGGTGTACTTTGCAGAAGAAGACGCTATCGAGCGGGCGATGGTGCGCAGGCATTCATCGCCTGTCTGATGCCCGAAGTGATCGTTGTAGCTCTTGTAGTTGTCGACGTCGATCATGACGACAGCCAGATAGGTCTGTGCATGCGAACCCTGCTGGCAGCGCTGCTTGAGTTCGCGATCGAAGTAGCGGCGATTGGATAGTCCCGTGAGACTGTCGCGGAACGCGAGGCCTTCCAGTTCGCGGCGCTCATCGGCGTGGCGCTGTTCGATGGCTTTTTGTTCCGTCACGTCACGCGCGATGGCGGTGAGGCCGTTCAATGTTCCGGACAACGGATCGATCACGGAACGCACGTGAGTTTCTATCCAGCGCAGACCGCCGTCGCGCGGAAAACGGCTGATCTGCGAGGCGTCGCCTCGGCCGGCCGCGACCTGCTCGATCATCGCCGCCAAGCTGTTGCGATCGGCGGCATCGACCAACTCCGCGTAGTGCATGCCGATTAGTTGTTCAGGCGCGCGACCCCATGCCTCGAACGCACGCGGCGAGACGTAAGTCAGCTTGCCGTCGAGTTGCATGCTCATCACCACATCCGTGGCGTTTTCAGCCAGCGTCCGGAAACGCTTTTCGCCGTCACGCACGAGACCGATCATGCGATTGCGTTGCATCTGGATCGCGCTGATCGGCAACGCCACGCCGAGTGCGGCCACAAAAAACAACTGCAAGGCGAAAACGCGATGCTGCATGCTCTCGAACGGATAAGCCCAGAGCGGCCCCGAACCGTGTGCGGTGAACCAGAGCGCGATCGCGAGACAAAGAAGCAAGCCGAGCAGAACACCCGCAATCTCGGCCTGAAAAGCGAGCAGCACGATGGGCGGAAGTACCCAGTACAACAAGGGAGCGCTTAGCTGCAAACCGAAGATGCCACTCGTCACGACGCCCACCAACGCGACCAGCGCGAAGGTCCTGAAGCGATTGCCGCTACGCAGAACCCGGGCAAGCTCACCGCTCCAGAACACCATTGCGACCGGCGTGATGATGATGAGGCTCAAACCATCCGAGATGAACCAGGGCGCCAATGTGGGCAAAAGAAAATGGCCGATTTTGCCCTCGAGCAAAAGCGTGGCCCACAAGCCTGACGCGATCGACGCAAGCAGCACGCCGCCGAACAGAAATTTGACGAGCGGTCTGGGACGGATAAACTCGGCCACGGTCGTCACGCGCGGAGCAAATGCGAATGCGATGACGACCTGAAGCATATCCGCCGACATGAACGAGACAGACGTGTGCAGGCTGCGTCCTATCAGCAGACTGGCGGTGAAGTCGCCTAACGCGCCGCCGCAGAACACCCAGCGCCGCTGTTCCCGCCGGGCGACGATCATCTGAGCGAGCAGCACCGCGTTGCTCAGCCACATCGGCGCAACCTGCCCGGTCATGGCCCGCAGGCCTCGGCTTGCGAGGAACGCCAGTGCGGTCACCACCAGCGCGGCGAACAAGGCCGTGCCTTTATGCCAATACGTCGGCGAGGACAGCGGTTCGACGATGCGCGCTTGAGGCAGTGAGGTCTGTGCGATGGACACATCGGTTACGGCGTTTTCGGGCGTCCGTGTTCCGGTTCGCGGGCGTGTCATAACCATTCTCGTTGTGCGACGACTGTCGCCCAATCTTGAGGCTGTTGCCTGCACGAGGCAAGGCTCAACCGCGACAACCCGCTGTAAACCCTGACGATCATTCAACCCGACGCCAACGACCAGTTTCCGGGCACACCATGGCCGGTTCGCCATTCACGCACACTTGCTCTTCATCCGCGTGCAAAGAAATTGAAGAGGCAATGTCGAAGGCAACTTTAAGTGCGTGCGCTACATGCACATCTTCGATAGGAAGCTCCCACGTCAGGAATATTTGCGTGCAATCCTGATCCCGCGCGAAGTCGGCCGCATTAAACCCGCTGCTGCCGCGCCGAATCACCCCATGAGGCTGGCCGGTGTCGAATATCAAGGCCGTGCCGCGAGTCAGAGGAATGCGATGGCCCGTACCGGGAAAATGCACATCCAGCCCCTTGTCTTCGCTGAGGAACAGATTGCAAAAGGCCGCACCGCCATATTGCGCACCGTCATGGTGATACCTCGCGCCGCGGCAGGCCATGAGCGCAATGTCGCTGACGGCAAGCACGTCTGGCAGTCCGAGCGCGCCCGTCCACTCGGACATTGCCCGCACGCAGCGCGTGTAGTCCGGCCAGCGCACCTGCGTTCGCGCCAACGGCATGACCTCGACGTCACCGGGTTCGAGGACCATGCGCGACGACGTCTCCCTGTCCCAATCCGCAAGCACACGAGCGGGGGGCACAGGCACGTCGAGCGTGCCTGACAGCACGATGTCACTCACGCTTCGACTGCGAATGGCATCGCCACTCCAGAAATAGGAAGTCAGTACGTCTCGCATCGATGCTGTTGATGAGGGGCTCATCCACAGCATTGTAAATTACCGCCCCGCTTTGAGCTGCGTCCACAGCCTGTTTTGAAGGCGGAGGATTTCGGCCGGCAAAGGCAATGACAGGGTGAGCGATTTCATCTTCTCACCGCGAGGATAGACCGCTTCATTGTCGAGGATCGCCGGCTTCACATAAGCACGCGCAGCGGCATTGGCGTTCGGATAGTAAACCTGATTGGTGATCGCCGCGCTGACCTTCGGTTGAAGAATGTAATTGATCCATTGCATCGCGGCTTCAGGATGAGGCGCATCTTTTGGAACGCCCATCAGATCGAACCACAGCACGCCATCGCCTTTGGGAATGACGTATCGAATCTCATAGGCGCGATGTGCCTCCTCTGCACGCCGCTTTGCAATCCCGACGTCGCCCGACCATGCTAGCGCGATGCAGACATCGTTATTGGCGAGGTCGTTGATGTAGCCGGAAGAATTGAACTGGGTGATGTACGGGCGGATCGTTTTGAACAGCTTGTACACGGCCTGATAGTCCGCTGGGTTTGTGCTATTGGGATCCTTGTGCAGGTAGATCAAGCCGACCGAGAAAGCGTCCTCAGGAGAGTCGAGCACGGATACGCCGCAGGTTTTCAGCTTGGACAAGTATTGCGGATCGAATAGCATGTCCCAGCTATCGTAGGGTGCGTCGTTGCCCAATATTTGCGTGACCTTCGTGACGTTGTAGCCGATGCCGTCCGTTCCCCATGACCAGGGCACCGTGTATTGATTGCCGGGATCGGCGGATGCCAGCATCTTCATGAGCACGGGATCGAGATTGGCCAGGTTTGGAATCTTGCTCTTGTCGAGTTTCCGATAGACGCCCGCTTCAATCTGCTTGCCGGCATAAGCGGACGACGGCACCACCACGTCATAGCCGGATGAACCGCTCAGCAACTTTGCCTGCAAGGTGTCGTCGCCGTCATACACGTCGTATCGCGTATGAATGCCGGTTTCCTTTTCGAACCCCGACACGGTGTCCTCGGCGATATTGTCCGACCAGTTGTAGACATTTAGTTCTTCGGCTTTGGCAGGGTGAGTGGTCGCCGCCAGGATGCCCGATGCTGCGAGGATTCCAGTGACTACGCTAATGAGATGGCGGGATGTCATAGTGGTCTTCCGGTTTGAATGAGGTAGCGCATACAAGGAGAAGAAGCGTCAATTGGTGAACGGACGCCAGCCAACCTGCTCCAGTGCTTTCAGCAGTCGGGCCGCGCTCAGCGCGGGGACATGCACGTGCTGTCCGTTCGTATCTTCAGCAGCGACAAGCGCGTTGAGAATCGCTTCTTCGACGGCTTCCGCGGCCGCGACGAATAGCGGAGAAATAAAATCGTGAGTGACGCTGCGCACGCTGATCACGGGTTCGATCGCTTTGCCGTAATCCGCCGGAGGTATGCCGCGATTGCCGACCGAGAACGCGATGAAGATGTCGCCGCTGGAATATTCGGTGCCGCCGCCCACGCGGGCCAATCCAATGCTTGCGCGTCGTGCAACCTGCTCGCACTGATGTGGAAGAAGCGGCGCGTCGGTCGCGAGCGTCACCACGATCGATCCCATTCCAGGGACGCCCGTCTGACGCTTGTCGAATGGCGAGGGCAGGTGGCGCAGCACGTCGCCGACCGGATAGCCGGCCACGCGCAGCGCATCGCGCCGGCCGTAGTTGGCCTGGACCAGTGCGCCGACGGTCCAGCCGCCGTCCTGCGGCATGAGGCGGCGCGAGGCAGTGCCGATGCCGCCTTTGAACTCGTGGCAAATCATGCCGGTGCCGCCGCCAACCGACCCTTGCTCGACAGGTCCGCTGCGGGCCGCGGCCCGCGCCTCGTGAACATGCGCCGCGGTGACGTGTTGCCCCCAGATATCGTTCAGCACCCCGTCGAAGGTTTCCAGCACCACCGGCATGCACCAGTACTGGCTATCGCCGAGCGTTGCGCGTTCTGCGGCAACCAGCGCATCGCGAACCACGCCGACGCTGTGCGTGTTGGTGTACGCGATGGGCGTGGTCAGTAAGCCGGACTCGCGTATCCACTCCAGGCCGGTGGCATCGCCGTTTCCGTTAAGCACGTGAACGCCGGCATAACATGGATCGAACCGTGCGATGCCAGGGCGCGGCTCGATGATCGTCACGCCGGTCCGCACCGGGACTTCTGCCCGATTTTCGACCAGGGTACGATGACCGACTCTGACGCCTTGCACGTCGGTGATGCTGTTGAATGGACCTGGTGTGCCGTGGCCGACTCGAACACCGATGTCTCTGATACCCATACTTTTCTCCTGTGTTGCCCGCTGCGGGCAAGCCTTGCCGTTGCCTATGCGCCGGGGTACTGAGATGGTAGGGTCGGCGGAAACGGGTGAAAATCAGGCCGAAGGGCTAGAACGATGGAGCGACCTACCCTTTTAGGGGTAGTGGGGGAAACTGACATGCCGCTTGAGGTATCGGACGTTGCATTTCATCAGCGGCTCGGACGCCTGGTCGAAAAACTCGACGACAAACAGTTCTGGCATGCGCTGATCGACCTGTTGCGCAAAGTGGTCCACTTCGACAACTGGGTGGCGATGATCTTTTGGCCCAACGGAAAACCTCAGTTGATCGCGGAGACACAAACCCGCACACCGCACGACGACCTGTTCAAGGGCTATCTGAACAGCGTCTATTTGCTGGACCCTTTCTATCAATTCAGCCTCGGCGCGATCAGTCCAGGCGTGTATTGTCTGGATGAAGTCGCGCCCGATCATTTCCGGGAGACCGAATACTTTCGCCGCTATTTTTCGGTGAACGTGCTCGAAGACGAGGTGCAGTTGCTGGCGCCGCTGCCTTCGGGAGGAACGCTGTCGGTGTCGATGGGCAGTGAACGGCGCTTCAGCTCGGCCGAAGTCGGCACCCTCTGTCTTTACGGCGCATGGTTACTTCCGCTGATGTGCCATGTGCTCTCCGCGCAGACCGCTATGCTGCCGCCGCCGGCGAGTTCGGCGGCGGGAAGCGACCGTCGCCTTCACTTCGAACAGGCATTGCGCAAGCGATCCAATGCGTCGCTGACCCGTCGCGAGATCGAAGTCGCGCTGATGATTCTCGCCGGTCACTCGACCAAGAACATGGCGAGACAGCTAGGCGTGTCACCCGCCACGGCCAAGGTTCACCGGCGCAATCTCTACAGGAAACTGAACATTTCCTCCCAGGCAACACTCTTTCTGCTCATCATGGACGAGGAGTCAGAGGCAAGCTGAACCGGCCCGGTCCGGATCGGCAATCTCAGGAAGGCGAGCGCCTTTGCGTCGCCCCCGTTCTTTGTATCGCAATGTATCTGCACCGTAGCAGGGTACATAACGTATCACCAACGAGTATTGCCGACATAAGTCAGATACGTCCACGGGGTCTAATGCTTCCAAGCCAGCCGAACTGGCCTTGCTAACCAGAAACGCAAACGGGCGTTTGCGTGGAAGACATTTTCTCGAGGTGAAGGTCATGAAAGTCATTCAATCGCTTATCGTCGCCGCTGCTGTTGCTCTCCCCGCGTTATCGTTCGCTCAATCGAACCAGCCGCTCACTCGGGCGCAGGTCCGCGCGGAACTCGTGCAGTTGGAGAAGGCCGGTTACAACCCTGCGGGCGATGAAACGCATTACCCCAGGAATATCGAAGCCGCCGAGGCCCGCGTGAGTGCGCAGAACGGCCTGGCGTCGTCGTCATACGGCCCGGCGACGGCCGGCAGCTCGGCATCGGGTTCGCGTGCGTCGGACTCTGAAGTGATTGGTCTCGGCGCGATCTACGCCAAGCCGTAACGCAAATCCGCTTCGAGGACGGGCGTTTCTGCCGGCCACGCCTCGCGATGTTTTGATCCAACCATTCGGTGTGTCCCGCGGGCGCACTGTTCAATTCAGCGCTGTCGCACACAGGAGAATTAGCCATGTCTGACCAGATCAACACCCGGCGGCGTCGTTTGCTCGGGACGACGGTTGCGGGCCTCAGCCTGATGGAACTGGGACTGAGCGGGCTTGCCAATGCGCAATCCAATAACACGAAGGCGGGATCGAGCGTCGCCTCGTTCGACAACCTCAAGCAGATCAACGCGGGCACGCTCAGCATCGGGTACGCCGAAGCGGGTCCGCAGAACGGACCGGTCGCGATCCTGCTGCACGGCTGGCCGTACGATATCCATGCCTTTGCTGAAGTCACGCCGTTGCTCGCAGCAGCGGGCTATCGGGTCATCGTGCCGTATCTGCGCGGCTATGGCACGACGCGGTTCCTGTCCGCCGATACGCCGCGCAACGGGCAGCAGGCCGTCGTGGCGGTCGACATCGTCGCGTTGATGGATGCATTGAAGATCGACAAGGCGATTTTGGGCGGCTTCGACTGGGGTGCGCGTACGGCAAATATCATTGCCGCGTTGTGGCCGGAACGATGCAAGGCGATGGTCTCAGTGAGTGGTTATCTGATCGGCAGCCAGGAAGCGAACCGCGCGCCGTTGCCGCCGAAAGCGGAACTAGCGTGGTGGTATCAGTTCTACTTCGCCACCGAGCGCGGCACGGCGGGTTATGACGCAAATCGTCACGACTTCAACAAGCTGATCTGGCGCACGGCATCGCCGAAATGGAATTTCGACGATGCAACGTACGAGCGCTCGGCGCAATCGTTCAACAACCCGGATCATGTCGCGGTGGTGATTCACAACTATCGCTGGCGTCTGGGGCTGGCGAAGGGCGAGGCGCAGTACGACGATCTGGAGAAGCGCCTGGCCACGGCACCGACGATTTCCGTACCGACCATCACGATGGAAGGCGATGCGAACGGCGCGCCGCATCCCGACCCGGCGGCGTACGCGAAGAAGTTCACCGGCAAGTACGCGCACCGGAATATCGGCGGCGGGATCGGACATAACCTGCCGCAGGAAGCGCCGAAAGCATTTGCAGATGCCGTGATCGACGTCGCACGTTTCTAGTGTGCCGTTCTGTTGTTAACTAATCTATGTTCACGTAGCATGCTGGTATCAATGGAACGGGAGATGCCAGCATGCCCATGGGACGACCGAAGGCCGAACTGGTGTTGAGTGAAGATGAGCACTCGCAACTGACTTCGATAGCGCGTTCGCGCTCGATTTCGGCGGCGCTGGTGACGCGTGCGCGCATCGTGCTGGCTGCTGCTGTCGGGGAACCCAACAGCGCCATTGCCCAGCGTCTTCAGCTCACGCGTGCCACGGTGGGCAAGTGGCGTCTCCGGTTCCTGGAGCATCGCATCAACGGGCTGTATGACGAAGTACGTCCCGGCAAGCCGCGCACGATTGACGATGAGCGGCTGGCGCAGCTGATTCACAAGACCCTGCACACCAAGCCAGCGGATGGCTCCACGCACTGGAGCGTGCGCACGATCGCCGCCGAAACGGCTATCTCGCCCACGAGTGTGCACCGGTACTTCAAGCTGCTGGGCCTGCAACCGCATCGCAGCGAAAGCTTCAAGCTCTCGACCGATCAATTCTTCATCGAGAAACTGCGCGACGTGGTTGGCCTGTACCTGAGCCCGCCCGAGAATGCATTGGTCCTGTGCGTGGACGAGAAGAGCCAGTGTCAGGCGCTCGAACGCACGCAACCCATGCTGCCGATGGGTTTCGGCTACGTCGAAGGCGTTACCCACGACTACGTTCGTCATGGCACCACCACGCTGTTCGCCGCCCTGAACGTACTCAACGGCGCAGTGCTCGCGACCTGCAAGCCGCGTCATCGGCATCAGGAGTTCCTGTCGTTTCTGCGCGAAATCGACAAGGCCGTACCGGCTGAACTCGACGTGCACTGCATCGTGGACAACTATGGCAGTCACAAGCATCCCAAAGTCAAGGCGTGGCTCGCAGCAAAGCCCCGCTGGCACATGCATTTCATTCCTACCTACAGTTCGTGGCTTAACCAGGTCGAACGCTTCTTTGCGCTGATCACCGACAAGGCCATCCGCAGGGGCTCGTTTGGCTCGGTCAAACAACTGATCAAGCGTATCGATCAGTTCGTTTCCCACTACAACGAAAACTGCAAGCCATTCATGTGGACTGCTTCCGCTGATTCCATCCTCGAAAAACTACACAGACTTTGTTCGCGAATCAGCGGAACGGAACACTAGCAGCCCGCGCGCTATAGAGCCGTGCCAGGCGGCCGATTAGGCCACGACCGTAACGAGGCCTGATCCACAAAGACGGGCCGCAGCGACACACAAAATCGCTGCGGCCCGTTTGCCTATTCCGGGGTCGATTGTTCGGCCACTTGCGCACGCCATGCGCCGTCAACCGTTCCGTCGCCCGCCTGCCTTTCGCCGTGGGCTTTCTTTCGCTTTGGACGTAGAGAACATCGGCATGCGTTCCTGAATCCACTTGAGCAGTTCGAGCGGCCCCGCTGCAAGCGGCCGGCCGCTTTTGACCAGCGCTCGGGCCTGCGCACTTTCAAACAACGGATGCGCAATCGGGACCGTGGTCAGTTCACCGCTGGCGAGCTCACGATAGGCAGCAAATTCTCCGATGAGCGTCACGAAGTTTTCCGCCGTCACGAAACGCTTCAGTGCGCTCAGCGAGTTGGTCGTCAATGTAGGGCGGATCACCACGTTCTCCGCCAACTCCAACATCGAAACGACATGGCCGATGCCGAACGTAGAGGGCATCAGCGCGAGCGGGTAGGCACGCAGATCATCGACACCCGCCGGCCCTTTCCGTTTGACGAGCGGGTGGTCTTTCCTCAGGAGCAACACCACAGGCTGGTGCGAACTGGCTCGATATTCGATACGCGGATGGGGCGGCGGATTGTAAGCCAGCCCGATATGCGCCCGGCTTTCCGCCACGTCGTCCAGCAGCGCGTCCACGGCCTGCGTCGTCATGCTGATGTCCAGGTGCGGATAGCGCGTGCAAAACGGCGCCAGCACGTCGTCGACGAGCGTGTCGACGAAACCTTCGCTGATGGACAACTGGATGCGTCCCTTCTGAAGCCCGCGCAACGCGTGCAACTGGTCCTCGAGCTTTTCCTGCTGCGATCGGTAGCCCTGCCAGAACTCGAGCAGATGCGCCGCGGCCTCCGTCGGCCTAACGCCGCGCGCCTGGCGTTCGAACAGGACAGTGCCCAATTCGTCTTCGAGAAGCTTGATCTGCCGCGTGATGACCGACGGCGACGTATTGATGTGGTCGGCGGCGCCGCGGATGGTGCCGTGGGTCAGCACTTCGTGGAAATACCGAAGACGCTGCTGGTTGATTTCTCGCATTCGATCGCTCCAGCGCGGGATGAGCGTTGTTCAATGAGCAACGATATGTGAACTTAGTTGCTCTTGCTAGTGGGGTTTTGCCCTGCCACCATCAACTTAACCCGCACGACGGGCCCACGGACGCAAAACCGGGAGACACGCATGTCAGCAATCCATCCATCGGCCGCCGGCGATCCTGCCTCAGCGCTGTACAGCAAGCTCAACTGGCGGCTCCTGCCGTTTCTCCTGACCTGCTACATGTTCGCGTATCTGGACCGCGTCAATGTCGGCTTCGCCAAGTTGCAGATGCAGACCGACCTGGGTTTTTCGGACGCTGCATACGGCGTGGGCGCGGGCATCTTCTTTATCGGCTACGTCCTGTTCGAACTGCCGAGCAATCTCATGCTGCCGAGAGTCGGCGCGCGGCGCACGTTCAGCCGCATTCTCGTGCTGTGGGGCATCACGTCGGCCTGCATGCTATTCGTACGCAGCGTGCCGGCCTTTTATGCCATGCGATTTCTGCTCGGCGTGTTCGAGGCGGGCTTCGCGCCGGGCATGATCTATTACCTGTCGTGCTGGTATGGACCCGCGCGGATGGCCCGCGCCATCGCGCTCGTGTTCGTCGCCGGACCGCTCGGCGGGATTGTCGGCGGCCCGTTGTCCGCATGGCTCATGACGAGTCTTTCCGGTGTCGGCGGCCTGGCCGGCTGGCAGTGGATGTTTCTCGTGGAAGGCCTGCCGTGCATCGTGCTCGGCCTCGTGACGCTGCGCGTATTGTCCGACCGGCCCGATCAGGCGCGCTGGCTGAACGACGACGAGAAGTTACTGCTCGGACGCGAAACCGCGCCGACCGAGCATCGTGCGGACTCGTTCAAGGCCGTGCTGAAGAGCCCGAGAGTCTATGTGCTCGCGTTCGCTTACTTCAGCATCATCTTTCCCATCTATGCGATCAGCTTCTGGTTGCCGACGCTGCTGAAAGAGCAGGGCGTGAGCGACACGATCCGCCTCGGCTGGTACAGCGCGATTCCCTATGTCGCAGCCGCCGTCTGCATGTACCTCGCGGGCCGCAGCTCGGACCGGGTCGGCGAGCGCCGCTACCACTGCGCGATTCCGGCGCTCGGCGCGGCGGTCTGCCTGGTCGCGGCCATCTTCGCCGACGGGAATGTGATGCTCACACTCGTGGCGTTGACTATGGGAACAGCTTGTCTCTGGATGGCCTATACGGTCTTTTGGGCTATTCCGTCCCAGCTTGTCGAGGGAACGGCGGCGGCGGGTGGCATTGCGCTCATCAATACCGTGGGACTCTCAGGCGGCTTCTGGGGTCCTGCTGTGGTCGGCTGGGCCAAGGCATCGACGGGCAGCATGCATACCGGTCTCTTCGTCATGGCTGGCGCCGCCGCGTTGGCCGCCATTCTGATATTGACGGGCAAGCTGACGCTCAAGCAGGACTGACGGCGGCTGAGTCCATTTTCCGAAGTCTTTGTCGAAATCTAAAAGATAGGTATCCCTATCATCTCGCCGATGTATCGCGAGGTCGTTTGAGAAAAGGTGAAACACATGAAAATCCTGATCGCCGGTTTCCAGCATGAAACCAATACTTTCGCGCCCACCAAGGCGTCTTATTCGAGCTTCGTTCAGGGCGAGGGCTTTCCGCCCATGGTCCGCGGCGACGACGTGTTCGGGCTTCGCGACGTCAATGTGCCGATTGGCGGCTTCATCAAGGTCATGGAAGCGAACGGGCATGAACTGAAGCCGGTGATCTGGGCGGGCGCCAGCGCATCGGCACACGTCACGACGGATGCGTTCGAGCGGATCGGCGGCGAGATTCTCGCCGCTGTCGAGGCGGGCGGCTTCGACGCGATCTATCTCGACCTGCACGGTGCGATGGTGACCGAGCAACACGACGACGGCGAAGGCGAACTGCTCGAACGCGTGTGCCGGATCGTCGGCGTCCACATGCCGGTGGTCGTGTCGCTGGATCTGCATGCCAACGTGACCGCTCGCATGTTCGAACACGCGAGCGTGCTCGTGGCGTATCGAACCTATCCTCATGTGGACATGGCTGAAACCGGCGAGCGCGCTGCACGGCTTCTCGAAGATCTGATGCGCGAAGGGCGCCCGTTGCATCGGGCGGTGCGTCGAGTGCCCTTCCTGATTCCCGTGAACGGCATGTGCACGCTGGTCGAGCCTGCACGTGGGATGTACCGGTTGCTGGAGGATCTCGAGGAGCGGCCCGTGGTGACCGTGTCGTTTGCGCCGGGCTTTCCCGCAGCCGATTTTCCCGAGTGCGGCCCGACGATCTGGGCCTATGCATTCGACAAAGCGGCGGCAGAACACGCAGCGGACGCGCTGTTCGCGAAGATCGCCGGCGATGAAGCGCGCTGGGATGTGCCGTTCCTGACACCCGACGAAGCAGCGCTCGAAGCAATCCGCGTGAGCAGCACGGCGGCCAAGCCGGTCATCATCGCGGACACGCAGGACAACCCGGGCGTCGGCGGCGATTCGAACACCATGGGGATGGTGCGCGCGCTGTTGCGCAATGGCGCCACCGATGCGGCGGTGGGCGTGATCTGGGATGCGGAGGCTGCGGCAGCGGCGCATCGCGCGGGAGTGGGCGCGCGCATTTCACTCGCGCTGGGCGGACGTTCCGGTGTGCGGGGCGATGCGCCGCTGGAAGGTGTGTTCGAAGTCGAGCACCTGTCGGACGGACGTTTCCGTTTCGATGGCCCGATGCTCAACGGCATGCAAGGCGAGTTGGGGCCGGTCGCCTGTTTGCGGATCGAAGGCGTCAGGATTGCGGTGAGCTCGGTCAAGATGCAGGTGTTCGATCGCAACCTGTTCCGCGTGGCCGGCATCGAACCCGAGCAGATGAAGATTCTCGTCAACAAGAGTTCGGTGCATTTTCGCGCGGATTTCGAGGCTATCGCCGAGGCGATCCTCGTGGCGAAAGCGCCGGGGCCGATGGCTGCCGATCCCGTCGACCTTCCGTGGACCCGTCTGGATCCGGCCATCCGCTTGCGGCCGTTGGGGCCGTCTTTCAGTGAGAGCGATCCGGCACGGCTCGCTAGCGCTTAATCTTTTAGAGGAATCGCCATGTCTGACCAGATCAATATGCGGCGGCGTCGTTTGCTCGGGACGACGGTTGCGGGCCTCAGCCTGATGGAACTGGGACTGAGCGGGCTTGCCAATGCGCAGTCCAATAGCACGAAGGCGGGATCGAGCGTCGCCTCGTTCGACAACCTCAAGCAGATCAACGCGGGCACGCTCAGCATCGGCTACGCCGAAGCGGGACCGCAGAACGGACCGGTCGTGATCCTGCTGCACGGCTGGCCATACGATATCCACGCGTTCGCCGAAGTCACGCCGTTGCTCGCAGCAGCCGGCTATCGGGTCATCGTGCCGTATCTGCGCGGTTATGGCACGACGCGGTTCCTGTCCGCCGATACGCCGCGCAACGGGCAGCAGGCTGTTGTGGCGGTCGACATCGTCGCGTTGATGGATGCGTTGAAGATCGACAAGGCGATTTTGGGCGGCTTCGACTGGGGTGCGCGTACGGCAAATATCATTGCCGCGTTGTGGCCGGAACGATGCAAGGCGATGGTGTCGGTAAGTGGTTATCTGATCGGCAGCCAGGAAGCGAACCGCGCGCCGCTGCCGCCGAAAGCGGAACTAGCGTGGTGGTATCAGTTCTACTTCGCCACCGAGCGCGGCACGGCGGGTTATGACGCAAATCGTCACGACTTCAACAAGCTGATCTGGCGCACGGCATCGCCGAAATGGAATTTCGACGATGCAACGTACGAGCGCTCGGCACAATCGTTCAACAACCCGGATCATGTCGCGGTGGTGATTCACAACTATCGCTGGCGTCTGGGGCTGGCGAAGGGCGAGGCGCAGTACGACGATCTGGAAAAACGTCTGGCCACGGCGCCGACGATTGCCGTGCCGACCATCACGATGGAAGGCGATGCGAACGGCGCGCCGCATCCCGACCCGGCGGCGTACGCGAAGAAGTTCACGGGCAAGTACGCGCACCGGAACATCGGCGGGGGTGTCGGACATAACCTGCCGCAGGAAGCGCCGAAAGCATTTGCCGATGCTGTGATCGACGCCGCACGTTTCTAACCGGACCGCGTGCAAACGCGTGATCGCGGACAAAGCGTCGGCTAGTCGCGTTGCGATGCCGCCCGTTTTGCCCCCGCGAGCCTTACCGCTTCGCCGGTCATCGTCACCGTCATCGTCATCGCGATTGTCGCCGCTGGATGATTCGGCGCGCAACAGGCTGTTCGATCGTCTGCTCGATGAAGCGAGCTGGCAAGGTCAGAATTCGCAGGCAAAACGTCGCGAACGGTCTGCGGGCTGAGCCATGCAGTTAGCGTCACTTGGGCCCGCGACTGTCGCGCAGGCTCATCGCGAACGGCGCGTCAACGCTCGAGCAAGAGCGATCACCCCGGACTCTATTTCCTCGACACCGATCGACGCAAAACCGAGCACGAGCCCCGGCGGCGCGGCACGGTCGATCGCGTATAGCGACAGCGCACGCGTCTCGATACCTTCGCGTGCCGCTCGCTGCGCGGCATCGGTGTCGTCGGCGTCTTGCGGCAGAAAGGCGGGCGCGTCGAGCCCCGCCACGATCGGCGCAAGCGCAAGCAAGCCCGCGAGATGCCGCTCGACCGCCGACGTCAGCGCCTCGGCTCGCTCGCCATAGAGCATGCGCATGCGCCGTATGTGCCGGCCGAAATGGCCGTCGGCGATGAAGTCGTGCAGCACTGATTGCTGATCGGTTGGAACATGCCGTGCCGTCGACGATAGCGCGGCCACGAACGGCTCGACTAACCGGTCGGGCAAGATCGCGTACGCGGTCCTCAACGCGGGAAACAGCAGCTTGCTGAAGGTGCCGCAGTAGATCACGTGTCCGTGATCGTCGAGGCTCTTCATCGCGGCGAGCGGGTGACCCTCGAAGCGGTACTCGCTGTCGTAGTCGTCCTCGATGATGACGGCGCCTCGGTCGCGCGCCCATTCGAGCAGCGACAGGCGCCGTTCGAGCGCGAGCGGCGGACCCAGCGGCGCCTGGCGGCCGGCGGTGACATAGGCCAGACGCGCTGCTGCGGCGTGCTGACGGGCCCATGACACATCGACGCCGGCTGTGTCGACTGGCACGCCGATCACTCGCGCGCCCGCCGCTTCGAGCACGAAACGAGCGCCGGGATAGCCGGGATCTTCCATCCAAGCAGTGTCGCCGGGATCGAGCAGGAGACGCGCGGTCAGATCGATCGCCTGCTGAACGCTGCCCAACACGACGACGTTGTCCGCCGAACATCGAATGCCGCGCGACGGGCCGACATAAGCGGCGATTACTTCACGCAGCGGCCGATATCCTTGCGCCTCGCCATCGCCGAGCAGATCCCGCTGCGCGCGACGCACCCGGTTTGCCGCAAGCCGCGCCCACAATTCGAAGGGAAAGGCGTCGAGATCGGGTTGGCTGGCGCGAAACGCGCGCGCCGGATGTGTGCGGCCGCTGAGCTGAAACGCGCTCCGCGCGAGCAAGCGGCCACGCGTCGACAACTCGACACCAGGCGGTTGCGTGCCGTTGTCGCCGTCGCGATTGCGCTCGCGGGCAAGCGGCCGGCCATCGCGCTTTCTGGGCGACGTCCGATGCTCGCCGCTGTCGATGCGTCGATCCGGCAGTTCGGTCGCAACGAAACTGCCTCGCCCCACGGTGCCCGATAGATACCCTTCCGCCTCAAGTTGCGCGAAAACGCCCAGCACCGTTCCGCGCGACAGTCGAAACCGCGCTGCGAGATCGCGTGTGGAAGGCAGGCGCGCGCCCGGCGGCAACGTCCCCGTCAAGATCGCCTTGCGCAACTCGTCGTAGAGCCAGCGCTGAAGCGGCACGCCTTCCGGCCTGGGCGCTAGCGCAAGTTCAATCTGTTCGGCTCGCCGCACTGTCGTCCTCGTCTAATTGGCTCAATTAATTTCCGAATAATGGACCTTTTTGGTGACCATTCACAGCCGTATGCTGGGCTCATCGGAAACGCGGCATGTCGCCGACCTTCGGGTAATGACTCATGGGAGAAAGGAAATGGCACACAAGGTGTTCGTCGCCGGAGTAACGGGCGCCATCGGCAGCGCGCTTGCGCCGCTGTTGATCGACGCGGGCTACACGGTGTTCGGCAGCACGCGGCGCGCGGACCGTGCGAGAGAGCTTGAGGACGCGGGCGTCGTGCCGGTCGTCGTCGATGTATTCGATGCGGCTGCGCTGCGTGAAGCGCTCGTGCGCATCGCGCCGGCCAGCGTGATTCATCAATTGACCGACCTGCCGCCCGGGCTCGACCCCGCTCGAATGGCGCAGGCGGTGACGGCGAATGCGCGGATACGCGACGAGGGTACGCGCAACCTGGTGGCCGCGGCGATCGCGGCGGGCAGCAGCAAGATGATCGCGCAAAGCATTGCATGGGCGTACCGGCCGGGAACGACGCCTTACGACGAAAGCTCCCCGCTCGACATCGATGCAGAGGGCCTGCGCGGCACGAGCGTGCGTGGCGTCGCCGCGCTCGAGCGGCACGTGCTGGAAGCGGCGTCGCTGAACGGCACAGTGCTTCGCTATGGACAGATCTACGGACCCGGCACAGGCGCCGACGCCCCGGCTGGTTCAAGTCCGCTGCACGTCGAAGCGGCCGCCTTTGCGGCCTTGCTTGCGCTTCAACGGGGCAGCGCGGGCGTGTACAACGTCGCGCAAGACGCAGCCGAAGTGACCAGCGCGAAGGCGCGCCGTGAGTTGGGTTGGTCGCCGCACAGCCGATCGGCAACGCGCGTATGAATCCGCTGACGCCGACCCTGCCGCGTCCCGCACGCAAGCCCGCCATGCTTGCACTGGCCACGACGCTGATGCTGGCGCTCGGTCCGTCGGCGCCACGTTCGGCAATCGACTGGTTCGCTGGCATCTGCGGTGGCGATTCGTTGATGTCCAACGCATCGACGCACATCGGCGCAGCGAGCCGGCCCGCATCGACCGTGAAGGTGCTCTCGTGCGAAGCGCTGCCCAACGTGCCGGGCAAGTCGGTGACGACGGCGATCGTCGACTTTCCGCCGCTGGGCTTTACGCCCGCGCATCGTCACCCTGGTTCAGTGACCGCGGTCGTGCTGGAAGGGACGATCCGCTCGCAACTGCAGGGTGGGCCGCCCGCCAACTACACGATTGGACAGACCTGGTTCGAGCCGCCGCGCGCGCTTCATCTGTTCGCCGAGAATCCTGATGCGGTGCACACGGCCAAATTACTCGCGACGTTTATTGCTGATACCAATTGCGGTCCACTGGTATTGCCGCCGGATTAAATTCCGCGGCGCTGCCGGTAAATGGTTGTAAATCCGCATCACATTTATTTTTTCTCCCATGCGATAGACGTTCGCATGCGCACGCATTTGACCGTCTATCGCACATCTGCTCACGCACGTCACAGCGCGATCAAGCCGCTTACTGACGGTGCTCTTTCCACGTTTTTTTCCCACGGGTCGGCGCATGCGCCGAGGCCGCGATTATTCCGCTGATCTTTCAACGATCACGGGCGCGTCATTCCTCAGCCGAAACCACGCCGTCGCCAAGGGTAATTACTTACAAAACAGTACGCCAAGTGCCGATTTAACAAAGTTAGAATGTTTCATCTAATGCTGCATCGCAGAACGATTGGAGCGGGTTGGCGCAATTCGGTGTCAACAGTCTGCTTGCGTCCCGCTGGTTTCGCATACCTCTTGTCTGAGCAATGTGAACGTTTATGGAAGGAGTCCAGAGTGTATTTTTCGACGCCAGAGCAATTCATCTCCATGCAAAGTGCCAATGTTGCCGTCGCGTTTTCGTTGACGCAGCAAACATTCCAGTATTTTGAAGAGCTGGCTAAGTTGAACCTGCAAGCAGCCAGGGCCACGCTCGCGGAGAGCGAGCAGGCATGGCAGATGGCGATGTCGGGTAAGACGCCGGTCGAATTGTTTGTTCATCAGGCCAGCAACGCGAAGCCCGTCGCGGAGAAAGTACTGTCTTATAACAGTCACGTGCTTGAAATCGCCAATGCGGCACAGGCCGAGTTTCTGAAGATTGTCGAAGACCGGTTCGCACAGTCCAACACGAAAATGCAGACGGTGTTCGACGACTTCGCGCGCAATGCGCCCGCAGGTTCCGAACTCGCGGTCACCGCGTTCAAGTCGGCGGTTTCCAGCGCGGGCGCTGCTTACGACGCGATGCGCAAAGCCACCGCGCAAGCGATTGCCGTGGCGCAGGCCAGTCAGTTGACGGTGCCTGCCCCGGCGCGGGCCAAATAAAGCCAATCAGCCAACAGCAATGCTCACGCAGCCTGGCGCAAATGCGCCAGGGCTGTTGTTTCGCTTTCCTCCAAGCAGGACGGATCGGCCGATTCGGAAACGAAATGGGTATCGCATTGCTTGCCAACTCGTTCGAAGGGCGATCCGAAGGCGCTTGATAAAGTTAGCCGGGAATGTAATGGGAAGTCACGCTTCTTATAAGAACGATCTTTCGCACATTGAAACGATAGTCACAACGCTTGAGCGATTTACTTCAAAAGGTGATTCGATGGCTTGCACGTCGCTGATCAACGAGCCGGGTTATTGGCGTCAACGGATCGAGACGATACTGAATCAGCGCGAGATATCGAAGATCGATCGCGAGCATGCTGACGCTTTGCTCAGGCGCTTGAGCGGAATCATCAAGATGCCTTAATAAGGTGGGAGAATCGGGCAAACATCTGAAAGCCGCGAGCAACGCGGCTCAGTCAATATAAAAGGGTACGACATGACCAGTGAATCTTCTGAGAGCGGTTTGCAGGTACTGACGTCGCAAACTTCGGGCCGTCATCGACTCGTGGTGCGCGCGGCGCTTCACGGTATGCGCATTGCCGCAATCTGGCAGGTGCTATTTCCATTCTCCCGCAACGTCGAGACAGTCGCTGTAACGACGCTTCCGGGCAGCGGCTTTGAAGAGGTCACGATTGCGCTGGCTCAAGCGCAACGCGAGTTGGTGGATGCCATGATCGCGCGCTTCAAGAGCATGTCCTGGGTGACGAGCGCAACGCTCTGCTAAAGGCGTGACTTCAACGCGACCGATAGTTGCATGCAAATAGCCGGCTCCGGCTATTTGCACGTTCACCGCAACCCGCGCTTTATTCGAGTGCGGAAGCCGGACCAAAAAATTCATAACGGCTTTGCGACTCCGGCACGCCGATCGCCTTCAGGTGCTTCTTGACGGCCTTCATGAACGCGATCGGTCCGAGGAAATAGACGTCGACGTCACGTGTCCTGGGCAGCCACGCGTCGAGGTGCTTTTCGTCCAGATAGCCGATGCCGTGCGCGTCGGCATCTTCCGTACGGCGCTGCTCATAGCAATAGAAACGCTTCAATTTCGGATGACGCGCGGCCAACTGGTCGATCGCGTCGCGGAACGCATGCACGCCGCCGTGACGCGCCGAGTGAATGAAGTGCACCGGGCGATCGGTCTTCAGCGCGGCTTGCAGCATTGCCAGCGTGGGCGTGATGCCCACGCCGCCGCTGATCAGCACCAGCGGCTTGTCGCTGTCTTCGAGCTTGAAATCCCCAGCCGGCGCGAACAGCTCCACCGAGTCGTTTTCATTGACGCGCGTGTGCAGATGGTTCGACACCTTGCCATTCGGCTCGCGCTTCACGCTGATCCGGTATTCCTGGCCGTTCGACATGGCCGAGAGCGAATAATTGCGCCGCACTTCCTCGCCGTCGATAATGAGCCGTACGCCGATGTATTGCCCCGGATGAAACGCGAGCAACTCGCCGTTGTCGTCGGGGCGCAGATAGAACGACGTGATCTCGTCGCTTTCCCGCACTTTACGGGCGACGCGAAAGAGCCGCGTGCCGCGCCAGCCGCCCGGCGCCGCTTCGCGCTCGGCGTACATTTTCTCTTCGAGGCCGCTCAACAGATCGGCGAGTTGCTGATAGGCGGCGGCCCACGCTTCGATGACCGCATCGGTTGCGATCTCCGCGCCGAGCACTTCGCGGATGGATCTGAGCAGGCACTGTCCAACGATCGGATAATGCTCCGGCAGGATATTCAGCGCGACGTGCTTGTTGATGATCTGCGAGACCAGTCCGCCCAGTTGTTCGAGTTGGTCGATGTGACGTGCATACATCAGCACGCCGTTGGCCAGCGCGCGTTGCTGCGCGCCGCTCGCCTGATTGGCGAGGTTGAACATGGGGCGCACTTCGGGATGTTCGCTGATCAGCATGTCGTAGAAGTGCGTGGTCAGCGCCTCGCCTCCGCTTTCGAGAAGAGGAACGGTGGCTTTGACGATGGCGCGGTGTTCGGCGGAAAGCATAGGAAGTCCTGGTTGTTGGTGGATCTCCAGTCGGGCTCCGACTGATGCGCTTATCTATCCATGTTTCGTGCCAGGTATAAAATGCAATTAAATCAACGATCTGAAATTAATGATGGTCAATTCGACCTTAGTCGAAAAGACTCCTGATGGAGTCAATCTGACTGCAGAAGCGCTTCTCGACGTCCTGACGCCGCTGATCCTCGATCTCTCGCGCGATCTGTCCGACCGGGAACGCTACCGCCGTCTGCTGAGCAGCCTGCGCGCGCTGTTTCCGGGCGACGCGGCCGCTCTATTGCGTCTGGAGGGCGACACGCTGGTGCCGCTCGCCATCGACGGATTGAGCAGCGATACGCTGGGGCGGCGTTTTCGTGTCGGCGACCACCCGCGCTTCGAGCAGCTGTTGTCGCGGCCGGAGCCGACCCGCTTCGCGGCCGACTCCGATTTGCCGGATCCCTACGACGGCCTCGTGCAAGGCGTGGCCGGGCATCTCGAAGTCCACGATTGCCTCGGTTGTCCGCTGTTCGTGCGTGGCCGCCCGTGGGGGTTGCTCACGCTCGATGCGCTCGACCCGGCGCGCTTCGACAGCATCGACATGGCGTCGCTGCGGGCGTTTCTAGGCCTGGCCGCCGCCACGGTGAGCGTCGTCGAGCGAATCGATACGCTGGCGCGCAGCAGCGAGGAAGAGCGGGCGCGCGCGGAAGCCTACCGGCAGGCGAGCAGCCAGAGCCGGCGTGAGATGGTCGGCAGCAGCGAGGCGCACACGCATCTGATGAAGGAAATCGAAGTCGTCGCCGGTAGCGATCTGACGGTGCTGATCACCGGCGAGACCGGCGTCGGCAAGGAACTCGTGGCCGACGCGATTCACGCGCTCTCGTCGCGGGCGAATAAGCCGCTGATCAGTCTGAACTGCGCCGCGCTGCCGGATACGCTCGTCGAGAGCGAACTGTTCGGGCACGTGCGGGGCGCGTTCTCCGGTGCGTCGTCGGACCGGCGCGGCAAATTCGAGCTGGCCGACGGCGGCACGATTTTTCTCGATGAAGTGGGAGAGTTGCCGCTGCTCGTGCAGGCCAAGCTGTTGCGGGTTTTGCAGAACGGCCAGTTGCAGCGCATCGGCTCGGACCACGAACACAAGGTCGACGTGCGGCTGATCGCCGCAACCAATCGCGATCTGGCTGAAGAGGTTCGTACAGGGCGGTTCCGCGCGGACTTCTACCATCGGCTCAGCGTCTATCCGCTACGCGTGCCGCCGTTGCGCGAGCGCGGCCGCGATGTGTTGCTGCTGGCGGGGTTTTTCCTCGAAGAGAATCGCTCGCGGCTCGGTCTATTGAGCCTGCGTCTCGCGACGGATGCGCAAGCCATGCTGCTGCGTTATCCGTGGCCGGGGAACGTGCGTGAACTGGAGCACCTGATCGGCCGAAGCGCGCTCAAGGCGCTGGCCGCGAATCGCGAGCGTCGTCGGATTCTGACGTTGACGGCCGCGGACTTTGCGCTGGCGGCCGCACCGGAAGAAGACGGAGCCCAGAAGACGCAGGCCGAAACAACTGAGACCGGATCGAAGGACTTTCGCAGCGCGGTCACCGAGTTCGAGCGAAACACCGTTGTCGACGCGTTGGCGCGCCACAATCAGAATTGGGCGGCTGTCGCGCGCGAGCTGGGTCTTGATCGGGCGAATCTGAACCGGCTGGCTAAACGGCTCGGCCTTAAGTGATTTTGTAACGCGCTTAACCGCGCGAACCGCTGCACGATGGCAGCGGTTCGCGCGGCATGTCCGACCGGAAAGCGCTTAAGCGGTCACGCCTTCGTTTTGCGGAAATAGCGCGCGACGAGTCTCTTCGTCGAACTCGGCTTTCAGCGTCAGCTTGTCTTTCAAAGCCTGTGCACGCGCCGCGGCCGGACGCGCGGAGATCTCATCCACGACGCGTTTCACGTTCGGATACGCGCTCAGACCCGCTTCGCCGAGAATGTAGCCGGCGAAGTCGGCCCAGCCCCACAGGGCGATATCGGCGATCGAATAAGCATCGCCGGCCAGATACTTCGACGTCGCGAGGTGCTCGTCCAGCACGCGATAGTGGCGTTCCACTTCCTTCAGATAGCGATTGCGCGCATAGGGCAGCGGCGTCGGCGCGTGATGCAGAAAGTGCACCGCCTGGCCGGAGAACGGCGACAGTCCGGTCGCGACGAACATCAGCCACGACAAGGCCTGGGCGCGTTCGGCAGCCGACGCCGGCAGGAACCGTTCGTGTTTCGCCGCGAGGTGCAGCAGGATGGCGTGCGAATCGAACACGGTCACACCGTCGTCGGTAATCGCGGGGACTTTTGCGTTCGGGTTGATCCGCAGAAACTCGGGGCGATGTTGCTCGC
The DNA here is from genome assembly GCF_012689525.1 of Paraburkholderia aromaticivorans. Classification (NCBI taxonomy): domain Bacteria; kingdom Pseudomonadati; phylum Pseudomonadota; class Betaproteobacteria; order Burkholderiales; family Burkholderiaceae; genus Paraburkholderia; species Paraburkholderia aromaticivorans. Next base: position 3,004,921 of record NZ_CP051515.1, on the reverse strand, counting down.
CCTTGAACGTGTCGACCGCGATCAGTTCGAACGGGGTCTGCAGTTCTTCGAGCATCAACGCGACTTTCATCGGGTTCGGCGACGGGTGGAAGTAAAACTTCAGCATGACGATCTCCATGGAATAAAGGGCAAGGCACATGACGGCCGGGCGGCACAGCGCCGCTCGGACTCATGTTGCGGTGGCTGCCGGGTCGTTGCGACCTGTGGTGATGATGGGCTGCCGGGCCGCTTTTGCCGTACGACTATTCCGATGAGAACGTTCGAAGGATTCGCACGTGTTCTCACGTACGAACCGAGATCGCCTGCTTGCCGTTACTCCGCGATCGAAAAGCGCGCCGGGCGCTTTTGCGGTGCCTTGGTCGGACGCTCCACGCGCGAGGTGGCGCCGTGAATGAAGAGGATTGCGCAAAAGGCCACCATGGCCCAGATGCAGAAAATTACCGTCAGAGCGCTCATGTCAGTTTTCAGATAGTGAGACTGTGATTGGTGCTGTTCGGCCGGCGGGCCGGTCAATGCGTCGTATGCGGGCCGCTGTCGTCGAACAAAAGCTCGTCGATCAGGCGCGTGGCCAGTTGCAGTTGCTGTTCGAGCGACGCGCGCGCTGCCTCCGCGCCCGCCGCGTCGCCGCGCGCAACGGCGTCGTAAGTCTGCGTCGCGAGGCACAGCACGCTCTCCGACGCGAGGTGCAACCCGCGCATCGTTCCGGCGTCGGCGTCGGCGCCCGGCACCGGGCTGGTCCATTCAGGCGTCGAAGCAGCTGGCAGGCCGATTTCGAACTCGTTATCTTTATCGTGGCGGGTAGACATCGCGGGCTCCTTGCGCAATTGGCACAAACTCAGTGTGCGCTGGCGGGTCAGGTTTCAATCGGGCGAATAGAAGCCTGTTTTTTAGTCAATCTTCGGTGATCGGAAAGTCGACGTATTCCGCTGAAGAATAGGCGTTCGCGGCGCCGCCGTCCAGCGGTCGGCGCGCTTTTGCGAGCGGGCAAAAAAGCCTCGCGGCGTGATCCGGCCCTAGCGGGCGTCCTGCTGCAGGTATTTGTGGGCGAACGCGATTGCCATGCTGCCCTCGCCGACCGCGGAAGCAACGCGTTTGACCGGACTCAGGCGCACGTCGCCGCAGGCAAACACGCCGGGCACGCTCGATTCGAGCAGATACGGATCCCGGTCATGAGACCAGCGTCCGGCCTTGACGACGTCGTCGCCGGTGAGCACGTAGCCGCGCGCGTCGCGTGCGATTTCTTCGGGTAACCACCCGGTCTCCGCGTCGGCGCCAATGAACACGAACAATGCCCCACAGTCGTGCCGGCGCACTGCCTCGCTCGACGCATCGCGCACGTCGATCGCCGTCAGATGGGTATCGCCGTACGCGCCCACGACTTCCGCTCGCAGTCGCACCGCGACGTTCGACTTGCCGCGCAACTGCTCGACCAGATAGCGCGACATGCTCTTCTCGAGCGAATCGCCGCGCAGAACGAGCGTCACCCTGCGTGCATGATTCGCAAAGTACAACGCGGCTTGGCCGGCCGAATTGCCGCCGCCGATCAGATACACGTCGAGGCCATGCGTCGCGTTCGCTTCGCTGCGCGCCGCGCCGTAGTAAATACCCTTACCGATAAACCGGTCGAAGCCTTCAATCGACAGACGCCGCCACGTGACGCCCGTCGCCAGAATAATGGTGCGCGTCCGGATGATGTCGCCACCGTCGAGGTCAACGCTACGCGCCTGCACATCGATCCGGCCGACTGACCGTGTCACCAGAATCTCCGCGCCGAGCCGCCTTGCCTGCTGCAGTGCGCGGCTTGCGAGTTCGTCCCCGGAGACGCCGTTGGGAAAGCCCAGATAGTTCTCGATACGCGAAGAGGTGCCGGCTTGGCCGCCGGGCGCTTCGCGCTCCAGCACGATGGTACGCAAGCCTTCCGATGCGCCGTACACCGCCGCAGCAAGACCGGCCGGGCCGCCGCCGATGATCATCGTGTCGTATTCGGCGAGGCGAGGCCGCGTTTGCAGACCGAGCAGTCCGGCAAGCTCACGGGTCTCGGGCCGGTTCAGCACCGTGCCGTCGACCAGTCGCAGCGACGGACACTCTTCCTCTGCTGGACAGGTTCCGGGCCAACGCCGGGGCAGTTCGGGCGCGTCCGGCGTCATCCAGTCGTAGCTGATCTGGTTGCGCGCGAGGAAATGCCGCAGCGCCGTACAGGCGTCGTCCCAGCGGCTTCCGACCATGGTGACGCGGGCCTTGGGCGGTTCAGCGGAAAGCCCCTGCAAACCGCCGATGCGTTCGCGCGCGAGGGCGCCCATCTTGAGCGCCACATCCGGCGATGTGGCCGCCAGTTCGTAATAACGCTGAGCGTCCACGCGCATGACGCGGGACGGCTCCGCCGCGCGGTACGCGCCAGGAAACGGCGAACTCAGCGCAAGCGGCACTTCGCCGAAGATCGTGCCGGGCAGACGCCAGCCTAGCGTGCGCTCGATACCGTCGAACGTCTTGACGACTTCCATCTTGCCAGCGAGAACGACATACAGTGCGCGTTCGCCGCCTTCATGAACGGCGAACTCGCCTGCGGACAGATGGAGGTCCGCCGACGTGTGCGCGAGATGGTCGAGTTCGTCATCGGAGAGGGTTGCGAATAGCGGGACTGACCGGATGTCGTCGATTGTCAGCATGGCTGCGTCCAGACAGGCAGGTGGAAGAAGGGCGGTCTGCGGGAGTCCGAACCAGTATAGGACGTTCGCCCGGCGACTTCATGCTCCGGGTCTGCGACGAAGTGCACGCGGCATCACGCCCGGACCTTCGGCGATGGGGTCGATTGCGCGAGTTGCGGTGTTTGAGATGCACGCGACAGCCATGCAGCCGTGTAGTTGAGAAGATTGCCTGTTGATCGAAGGCAAGCAGCCATTCAATTAGTTCGGACTGCAACGTTACTGCGTGCCACTCGGCGCCGGTGCCTGCGAAGCCGGACCGACCCGTACGGATTCCCTCACCAGTTCCTGCGTCATCGCGGCGGCGACGGGGTTCGAACCGCGGTGGTCCTGACTGGCCGGCGCGGCCTGCGTCGACGGTGGGATCGGCAACGACGGATCGGGTTTGGAAGATTCCCTGACAAGCTGTTCCGTCATGGCCGCCGCGACGGCATTCGAACCATGCCGGGTCAAATCGCCTCGCGCGCGTTCAATCGGCTGCGCGGTGTTCGCCTTCGCCGCGACGGACTCGCGCGCCTCCGCCGATGCGGGCGCGCGGCCCGGCTGTTTGTGTCGCGATGCTTGTGGCTGCGTGCCGTTGGCGACCGGACCCGATTTAGACGACAGCGGTGCGCCCGCGATCTCGCCCGTGCTGTTCGCGGACGGCGAAGTAGGAACCACGTTGCCCGCGGTCACATGCGTGCCGTCCACGCGCGGACCAACCGGCGCCGTCGTGACGGAGTTGGCCGTTACCGCGTCCGGCGCCATCGCAGAGCGGTTGCTTTTAGGGAGAAGCTGGTAAGCGATGAATCCCACGTCCACCAGAACCAGCGCGATTATCAACGCCTTGCCTGTATTCGTCATATCCAACACCGAGTCGTTCGAGTGAGGTGATCGAATCATGATAATCGACCGCCAAAAAACATTTTGCGCGGCGTTTTGCAATGCGATTTATTCGGTTTTCTCCACTCGTTTTGACACCGTTTTGACACCCCTCGTCAGCTGGTCCATCAGCTACCCGCCGGCTCTCCGCGCTTCGTTCCGAAATCCCAGCGCTGTGCCTGCGCGGTCTCGACTTTGGCGGGTAACAATCCGGCCTGAAAGAACGTATCTGCGATCTTTTGCTGCTCGCCGAAATTCTGTGCAAGAACGGGGCGTACGACATAACTACGGCGCGCATTCGCACGTTCGATCGTGGCGGCGTCGAGCCCCCAGATCGGCGCGAGCGTCTGGGCCGCGTCCTGAGGATGCGCGCGCAGCCACTCGCCGGCTTGCGTCAACTGATCGAACACGATCTGGATGACCTCGGGGTGCGCCTCCGCGAAGCGATTCGACGCGAGGTAATAGCGCTGATACGACGCGAGTCCCTTGCCGTCCGCGAGAATGCGCACGTCGGCGTCGCGGTCGACGGATGCCACGTACGGATCCCACGTGATCCACGCATCGACGCTGCCGCGCTCGAAGGCCGCGCGGCCGTCGGCCGGCGTGAGGTAGCTGATGCGCACATCCGCCGGCGTGAGACCTGCCTTGATGAGCGCCGCGAGCAGCAGATAGTGACTGCCGGCGGCCTTGGTCACGGCAATGCGCTTGCCCTTGAGATCGGCGAGCGTATGGAGCGCACTGTCCTGTTTGACGATGATCGCCTGGGCGCCCGGCGACGGCGCTTCCTGCGCGACATAAACGAAGCGCGCGTGCGCGGCTTGCGCGAAGATCGGCACGGTGTCCGCGACGTCCGCGCTGAAATCGATGGCCTCGACATTGAGCGCTTCGGTCAAGGGCAAGCCGCTCGAAAACTCATTCCACGACACGCGCACGCCCAATGGCGCCAAGGCCTTGTCGAGTGACCCGCGCGCCTTGAGCAGCGTGATCAACGTCGACGACTTCTGATAGCCGATCCGCAGCGCGATCGGCTGGCCGTTCGCGGCCGATGTTTGCGCGTAACCGCGCGCCGCGAGCGTGGTAAGCGAGGAAGCCAGCGCGACGCGAATAAACGCTCGTCTGTTGATCAGCGCCATGAACATAGTCCTTGAGTCGAGTCTGAAGGGAAGGCCAATCGACCATCCTAGCAACGAGCCCGCACGGCGCGAACTGACGGTTTCAGCTAACCATCGAACGCCAGTGCATAAGCGCATGCGTGCATTGAAAACCTGGAGAAAACGAGGCAAAACGCGTGGGGCATTAAATGCAAATGATAAATATTGATTCGATATAAACATATCGAAAGAGAATAATTCCCAGGGGCCGTCTTCGTCGCTACGCTTGCGGGCATATCGTCAGAGAGGACATATGGCCGGTTCCATTCCTACTTCGTTTTCTGCACGGCGGCGCGCACTTAAACTCCTGGGCGCCGTGCCGGCGTTCGCCGCAGCGGGCACATTCAATTCGCTCGGCGTAAAGGCTGCCGAACTCGCGTCGGTCACGCTCGTGCTCGGCGATCAGGCAGGCGGCACACGTGCGTTGGCCGAAGCGGCCAAGGTGCTCGACGGCGCGCCGTACGCGTTTCGCTGGGCCAATTTCCAGGGCGCGGCGCCGCTCTTCGAAGCGCAGCGCGCGGGCGCCGTCGATCTCGCGCCGGCCGGCGATTTGCCGGTGCTTGCCGCGGCCGTCGGCGACCCGACGTTAAAGATTGTCGCGACGCGAGTCGGCTCCGGCGAGCAACTCGGCATTCTGGTCGCACAGGACTCGAAGATTCGCACGGTCGCGGATCTGAAAGGACGCACGGTGTTCGTTTCGTCGGCGCGGGGCAGTATTTCGCAGTTCCAGCTCTACGGCGCGTTGGCCGAAGCCGGTCTCTCGAAAGATGACGTCAACGTCCGTTTCATTCTGCCCGTCGATGCGTTTGCCGCGTTCGCGTCCGGTTCGATCGACGTGTGGGCCACGTTCGATCCGTACTACGGCATCGCCGTGCAGCGCGGCGCGCGCATTCTGCGCGACGGCACCGGCATCAATAGCGGACTCGGTTTCATTACGGCCTCGGGCGCGGCCCTCGCGGAACCGCGCAAGCGCGCGGCGATTGCCGACGTGCTGTTGCGCTTCCAGCGCGCAGGCGATTGGGCGCTCGCGAATCCCGACGCCTACGCGCAGATCTACGCAACGCTGACGCGTTCGCCGCTCGATGCCGCGAAGCGCATCACGCAGCGCGCGTCGCTGAAACAGCACTTTGTCAACGAGGCGGATATCAGCGCGCTGCAGAAGGTCGCCGACAGCGCCAACCGCGACGCGATTCTGCCGCGCCGCATCGACGTGCGCGCGATTTCCGATACTCACATCGCGAAGGTGTGACGCGCCGCCGCCGATAACCTGGCATAAGCTGGCGGCGCGTGCCTCGCGCTTACGCGCCGGGCGTTTTCGCGGCATATTGGGGTTTTGCCGGGGCATAACGTGACGTCATGGGCACTCAAACAATTCGGGCGTTGTCGCGGATAAATAGACTCACTATATTGGGCTCAACGATGCATGACATCGACGATATGTTCGCTCAACCGTCCCGAGGACCCCGTCGTGATCAAGAAGCCCATGTTGCGCCCGCTTGCCGCTGTTCTGATCCTCGGCGTCGCGAATCTCGCGCCCGCGTGTTTGACGCCCGCGTTTGCCGCCGCCGGCAAGATTACCTTCGTCTCGCAAGGCGGGACCTATCAGGAAGCGCAGACCAAGGCGATCCTCGACCCGGCTGCGAAGCAGCTCAACATCACGGTGAACCAGGACAGCATTCCGGACGCGTGGCCGCAGATCAAAGCCCAGGCCGCGACCGGCAAGCCGATCTGGGACGTGGTCGACACGCCGACGTCCAACTGTCTGCGCGGCGGCAAAGAAGGCCTGCTGGAAAAGCTCGACTTCTCGAAGATTCCGAATGCGGCCGCCATGCCGGAGAAATACCGCACACCGTACTCGGTCGCTTACGAGTTCTATTCGACGGTGATTGGCTACAACAAGAAGTCGTTGAAGAAAGTGCCGCAGAGCTGGGCCGATTTCTGGAACGTGAAAGCGTTCCCCGGCACGCGCGCATTGCGCAACGATCCGCAGACCGTGCTCGAAGCCGCGCTGCTCGCCGACGGCGTGCCGCGCGACAAACTCTATCCGCTCGACGTCGATCGCGCGTTTAAAAAGCTGCAGCAGATCAAGCCGGACGTGACCGTCTGGTGGACCTCGGGCGGTCAGTCTGCGCAATTGCTGCACGATGGCGAAGTCGATATGACAATGATCTGGAACGGCCGTGCAAGCGCGGTGCGCAAGGACAATCCCGATGTCGACTTCACCTTCAACGACGGCATTTTGCAGAACACGCAACTGTGCGTGCTGAAAAACGCGCCGAACCTGCCTGAAGCGATCAAGTTCGTCAACGCGGCGGTCTCGCCGGAATTGCAGGCCAACTTGCCGCTTTATATCGACTACGGTCCGGGCAATCCGGCGGCATTCAAGACGGGCAAGATCGACGCGAAACGCGCGAGCGAATTGCCGAGTTCGCCGGAGAATGCATCGAAGCAGGCGTTGATGTCGGAGGAATGGTGGGCGTCGGACGCCGGCGTCCAGGCGAAGGCGCGCTGGCTCAAGTTCATGCAGTAAGCGGCACCATCTTGCGCGCGCGAGTCGAGGCCGTTGAACGCCAACGCTCCGAATCCCGCGCGCAACGCTCAGCGCTTCTCGCGCGTCCCGCACGGCTTATCGTCTGCGCATTCATCGAACGTGATCGACTATCTGATTCTCGGCGGCGGCTCGGCCGGCTGCGTGCTCGCCGCGCGCCTGTCGGAAGACGCCGGCAAGACCGTCTGCCTCGTCGAGGCCGGCCGCAATATCTCGCGAACGGATATGCCTGTGGCAGTGCGCAGCCGCTATCCCGGTCGCGCCTATCTCGACACCGCGAACCTCTGGCAGCGCCTGAAGGCACGCATGAGCGCCTCGGCCGCGACGCGTCGCTATGAACAGGCGCGCCTGCTCGGCGGCGGTTCGGCGATCAATGCGCTGATGGCGAATCGCGGCGCGCCGGCCGATTACGACGAATGGCACGCGCTCGGCGCGCACGGCTGGAACTGGAGCGCCTGCCTGCCATACTTCCGCAAGCTCGAAACCGATTGCGACTTCGACGGCGCGTTGCATGGCAAGAGCGGGCCGATTCGCATCCAGCGCGCGCCGTGGGCGCGTGTCTCGCCATTCGTGCGCGCGGTGCTCGCCACACTCGACGCACGCGGCCACACGCGGCGTGACGACCAGAACGGCGAGTGGCAGGACGGCACGTTCATCGGATCGATCGCGGTGAGCGCAGCGGGCGAACGCATTCCGACCTCGGTCTGCTATCTCGACGACACCGTGCGCGCTCGCCCGAATCTCACGATCCGCACGCACACGTTCGTCGAGCGCGTGCTGTTCGACGGCAAGCTCGCCATTGGCGCGCGGGTCGTCGGCCAGGACGGCGCGAGCGAAGCATTGCGCGCCAAACATGTGATCATTTGCTCGGGCGCGATTCACAGTCCGGCGCTGCTGATGCGAAGCGGCATCGGCCCGGCGGCCGAACTCGCCGCGCTCGGCATCGAGGTGGTGGCGGATCGAGGCGGGGTCGGCGGCAATCTGATGGAGCATCCGTCCATTGCCGTGTCGGCGGTCCTGCCGCGCGCGTCCCGCACGTTATATCCCGACGAGCATCACGAGCAGGCGATCGTGCGCTTCTCGTCGGGCGTGAGCGGGGCAGTGCCCGGCGACATGCACGGTGCCATCCTGTCGCGCTCGGGTTGGCATTCGGTCGGCCACCGGCTCGGCACGATCTTCTTCTGGGTGAACAAGTCGTACTCGCGTGGCCGCGTGAGTCTCGCGTCGGCTGATCCGCACGACGAACCCACCGTCGCCTTCAATATGCTCTCCGACTCGCGCGATCTGGAGCGGCTGAAGCTCGCGCTGCGCTTCGGCGCCCGCACACTCGCCGATCCGATGATGGCGGAGCACCGCGCCACGCTGCTGCCTTCGAGCTATTCGCCGCGCGTCGCGAGCGTGGCCGTGCCGGGCGCGTGGAACGCGTTGCAGCGCGGGATGCTGAGCACGTTGTTGGACGTTGCCGGACCGTTGCGCGCGTGGCTGGTGCGGAGCGTGATCACGCAAGGCGTGACGCTAAACGAATTGCTCGCCGACGATCGCGCGTTGACGCGGTTCGTGACGCGTTCAGTGGGCGGCACCTGGCATCCGTCCGGAACTTGCCGCATGGGCGCCGCCGACGATGCGCTCGCCGTCTGCGACGCGCGCGGCGCGGTGTATGGCGTCAGCGGACTTTACGTGTGCGATGCGTCGCTGATGCCGTCGATACCGTGCGCGAACACAAATGTGCCGACCATCATGATCGCGGAGCGGATTGCGGATATGTTGCGCGGGCGCGCGTGAATGCGATGCGGGGCCGCCGCGTTGCAACGCGGCGGCCCCGCAAGTATCAAGCGATGAGTGGTGCAACCAGCTTGCGGCATGCTCAGTCGCCGAATCCAACAATACCCTTCACTTCAAGAAACGCCTCGAGTCCCCATTCGGCGTATTCGCGTCCATTGCCCGACTGCTTGTAACCGCCGAACGGCGAGCCCGCATCCCACGACGGATAGTTCAGATACACGCTGCCTGCACGAAGCCTGAACGCCACGCGCCGAGCGCGTTCCAGATCAGCCGATTGAACATAAGCCGCGAGCCCGAAGGGACTGTCGTTCGCGATCGCAATCGCTTCTTCCTCATCGCGATACGGCATGATCGCGAGCACCGGGCCGAAGATCTCTTCGCGCGCGATCGTCATGGAAGGGCGCACGTCCGCGAAGACCGTCGGTTGCACGTAATAGCCGCGTTCCAGACCCGGCGGACGCCCGAGACCGCCGGTCACGAGTTGCGCGCCTTCGTCGATGCCCGCCGCAATCAGCCGCTCCACACGCTCGAACTGCACGCTGCTGACCACTGGACCCATGGTCGTGCGCTCGTGATCGGCGGGGCCGACGCGTTGCGCCTGCGCCGCGCGTCGCGCGATCGCTACCGCTTCGTCATGGCGCGCCGAGGGCACGAGCATGCGAGTCGGCGCATTGCACGACTGGCCGCTGTTGTTGAAGCACGAGTTGACGCCGGCCGTGACAGCCGCTTCGAAATCGACGTCGTCCAGCAGAATGTTCGCGGACTTGCCGCCCAGTTCCTGATGCACGCGCTTGACGGTCGGCGCCGCGAGCTTCGCAATCTCGACGCCCGCGCGTGTCGAACCGGTGAACGACACCATATCGACATCGGGATGCGCCGCGAGCGCCGCGCCGACGGTCGGCCCGTCGCCGTTGACGAGATTGAAGACGCCCGGCGGCACGCCTGCCGCGTCGAGTATCTCCGCGAACAGCAAGGCGTTGAGCGGCGTGACTTCGCTGGGCTTGAGCACCATCGTGCAACCGGCCGCAATGGCGGGTGCGGCCTTGCAGACGATCTGATTGATCGGCCAGTTCCACGGCGTGATGAGCGCGACCACGCCGACCGGTTCGTGATTGACCAGCGTCGTACCCTTCCTGCGCTGCCACGTGAATGTTTCGCACGTGCGAATCAGTTCTTCGAGATGCCGCCGTCCGATGCCCGCTTGCCACGCATGCGCCATCGCGCGCGGTGCGCCGAGTTCGCGCGAGATGGTGTCGCCCATCTCGTCGTGACGTTCGAGAAACACCTCGAGAATGCGGCGGATCAATGCGAGGCGTTCGGCCGGCGTGGTCTGCGAGAACGACGTGAACGCGCGTTTCGCGGCGGCTACCGCGCGATCGGCGTCGGCGGGCGTTCCCATCGCGACTTCGGCGATTGCTTCCTCGGTGCTGGGATCGACGACGGCACGGCGTGCGTCGGTGGACGGCTCGACCCACGCGCCTTCGATATAGAACTTCAGTGCATTGGTCATCTATTGGCTATCTTCAGAAAGAGGTTAGGCGCGCGCCGCGCCCGAGCGGCGGCTCACCACGACGATCATCACGAGGCACAGCGTCAGCGCCGTGAGCATCGTGCTGATCGCGGCGATGGTCGGATCGATCTCGTCGCGCAGCGTCACGAACATGCGGCGTGTCAGCGTCTGGTTCGAACCGCCCGACACGAACAGTGCGACCACCGTTTCGTCGAGTGCCTGAATGAACACGAACACCGCGCCGGAAATCACGCTGGCCTTGATCTGCGGCAGCGTCACCGTCATGAAGCTGCGAAAGCGATTCATGCCGAGACTGCGCGCGACCATCTCCTGCGTGCGGTCGAAGGTGCGCAGATCGGCGCCGACCGAAATCAGCACGTACGGCAACCCGAGCATCGTGTCGGCGAGAATCAGGCCGCCGAGCGTATTCACGTAGCCCGCCTGAGAGTACACGAAGAACACGCCCACCGCGACGATGATGATCGGCACCATCAACGGCAGCATCAGCAGCGTGCGCAGATAGCGCATGATCCAGTGCGTGCCGTTCTGGATCGCGTACGCAGCGGCCACGCCGAGCGGCGTGGCAATCAGCGCGGCGCCGATCGATGCGGTCAGTGTGGTGCGCGCGGCGTCGATCCATGCGGGGTTGTCGAAGAACGAGTGATACCAGCGCAGCGAGTAGGCCGGCGGCGGGAAGGTCATGAAGCGCGTGTCGGAGAACGACAGCGGCACCACGATCAGCACCGGCACCATCAGGAACAGCAGAATCAGCACGACGGCCGCGCCGAGGACGATCCGTCCGAACGGGAGTTTGTTCATTTCGCGCCCAGGGTCTTTTCGAGTGGCACCACGCGGCTCGCGGCATAGAAAATCGCGAACACGCAGATCAGCAGCACGACGCTCACGGCACTCGCCGCGCCCCAACTGTTGTAGATCTCGACGTTGCGACTCACCACCATCGACACCATGATCGACTTGCCGCCGCCCATCAGTTCAGGCGTGATGTAGAAGCCGAGGCACAGTACGAACACGAGCGTCACGCCGGCGAACACGCCGCTCATCGAGAGCGGCAGGAACACGCGCAGGAACACGTGCAGCGGCGAGCCGCCCAGGCTCGCGCCGGCTTGCGAGAGATTGGCGGGGATTTTCTGCATCGCCGAATAGAGCGGCAGCACCATGAACGGCAGCAGGATATGCACCATCGCGATGACCGTGCCGAACTGGTTGTACGCGAGTTGCACCGGCCGGTCGACCAACCCCGACGCGATCAGCGCCTTGTTGACCAGACCCGTACGCTGCAACAGCACGAGCCACGCGTAGGTGCGCACGAGTACGCTGGTCCAGAACGGCAGAATCACCATGCCGAGGACGAGCGCGCTCAGCTTCGGCGGCAACGAGGCGGCGAAATAGGCCACCGGATAGCCGAGCAACAGCGTAATGACGGTCACGACGATGCTCAGCTTGAATGTCAGCAGAAACGTTTCGAGGTAGGCGCCGGTGAACATGCGCCGGTAGTTTTCGAGCGTGAAACCGTCGTGATAGATGGACTGCCACGACAGCCACGCGAGCGGCACGACCAGCAGCACGACGATCACGAGGAGCGCCGGGGTCATCAGGAGAAGCATCGTCCGATCCTCGCGGCGCTGATAGCGCGCGGCGGGATCGGACTCGGTGGCCTGCATCAAGGTGGTTCCCTGGAGCATCCGTTTGGCGGTTGTCATCATGCACCTACGGCGTCGAGAAACTGATACCACGCCGCGACGAGTCTCACACCCGGCGCGCGCAGCGAATGAAAGGGCACGGGCCGCAGACCGGGCGCGCCGAGCAGCGAAAGCTCGGGCGTTTCGGCGAGCGCAAGCGCGGCGGCATGCTGGCCGAGCAGGCTCGCCATCGCGACGCCCGCTCCGTTATACCCGAGACAAAAGGTCGTGGCGTTGTCGCTGCGTCCGACATGCGGCAGCGAATTGAATGTCATGCCCACATAGCCCGACCAGCGATAGTCCACGCGCACGTCCGCGAGATCGGGAAAGAGCGCGATCATGGCGCGCTGCAGTGCATCGAAGCCGGTCGTTTGCCCTTCCTTGCCGAATGCGTCGCGTCCGCCGAACAGCATGCGGCCGTCCACTTTGCGGAACCACTTCATCATGCGCCGCGTTTCGGTGTAGCTGCGGCGTTCGACCATCAGGCGCGCGTCGAGGTCGGCGGGAAGGCGCTCGGTGGCGATCATCGCGCTGCGAAACGGCACGAGTTCGCGTTGATACGGTGCGGTGGCCGCCGTGAGATCCGAGTACGCATTGGTCGCGACGATGACCTGTTTCGCTCGCACCGTGCCGCCGGGCGTGCGCAGCGTCACGCGTGCGTCGCCGGGCGCGCGTTGCATCTGCCGCACCGGCGTCGATTCGTAGATCGGCACACCGCGCAGCGTGAGTCCGCGCGCGAGTCCCCGCACGTATTCGAGCGGCAGAATGGTGCCGGCGTCCGCGCTCAGCACGCCGCCGACAAAGCCCTTCGAACCCGTCTCGCGCTCGATCTCGGCGCGCGATTGCACGGTCATCGTGGTATCGCCGAGATGCGTGCGAACCCAGTCGGCTTCGGCGCGAATCGCGGCGAAGGCGGCTTCGGTGTGAGCACAGCGCAGACTGCCGGTGTGTTCGAAGCGGGCGCGCGCCAACTGGAATTCGTCGACCAGCGTCTCGACGACTCGCACGCCTTCATGCGCGAGACGATGCATACGCTTCGCGGTATCGAGGCCGTGCAACTTGTCGATGGTGGGAAACGACAGTCTGAACTTCGACGACACCACGCCGCCATTGCGCCCGCTCGCGCCCCAGCCGACCGGGTTCGCATCGAGCACCACGCAATCGACGCCGCGCTTTTGCAGCGCATAGGCAGCGGCGAGGCCTGAGTAGCCCGCACCGATCACGGCGACCTCGACTTCGAGATCGCGTGCGAGCGGCACACCGGTGCTGATCGCCGCACCCGCACCGGGCGATGCGGCAAGAAGTGCCCGCCAGAGCGAATCAGGCGCGGGCGTGGGACGTGTGGGCGGCGCGAGCATCGGCTCAGGCGGCGAGGCGTGCTTCGGCTTCGACGGCATCCGCGAGCGCGCCGAGCGTCGCGAACCTGAAGGTCGGCGTGGTCACGGCTTCCGGCACGGGCGTGGCGCCGAAGCCCTTCACGTTCTGACGGCGTTCGATCCAGCAGGTCGCATAGCCGAGTTTCGTCGCGATGCCGATGTCGTGATACTGGCTCTGCGCGGTGTGCAGGATTTCGCCGAACTTGTAGCCGAACGCCGCCTGACGGCCGCGGTTGTATGCGAAGAATTGCGGGTCGGGCTTGGCGACGCCGGTTTCGTCGCAGCAGACGCTGTCGTCGAACGGATCGCCGAGCGTGTGCGCGTAGGCCGAGAGCGCCACGCGGTCCGCGTTGGTCATCGCGACCAGGCGGAAGTGCTTGCGCAGACGCTTGAGCGCCGCGACCGAATCCGCGAACGCCGGCCATTCGAGCACGTCGCGCTGAAAAGCGGCGGCCGATTGCGCGTCGTCGTGCAGACCGAGTTCTTTCGCGAGCGAAAGATAGACGTTCGCCATTTCGTGGCTCGAACGGCCCGGATAGGTGGCGCGGCCGCGCATGTACGGCTCGAAGATCTGGTCGTCGGTCAGGTCCTTCGCTTTCGGGCCGCCAATGCGCCGCACGGAGGCGAGCACGCCGCGCTCGAAGTCGATGAGTGTGCCGACGACGTCGAACGTCAGGACCTTGAAATCGGTGAGCTTCATGAAATCATCCTTTTGCAATGTGCGGTGAATCGGAGAGGGAGTGCCCCACGCGTGGGCGGAGAAAATCAGGCGGGCACGACGATCGTGTCCTGCGGGTCGAGCGTCACGCTCATCTGTGCGCCCGGCTCGGGAATGCGGCGGCGCGCGTCGTGGCCGCCGGGTTGCCGCAGGCTGATGGCGGTGCCGTCGGCGAGCGCGGCGAACACGCGCAGACTTTCGCCCTGATACAGCACCTCGGTGACGCGGCACGACAGACGGTTGATGCCGTCGTTCTGCACGCCGCCGCCGTCGATCACGAGTTTTTCGGTCTGCACCGCGAGCAGCAGTTGGTTGCCGTGCGGCAGCGGATGCGCGGTGCGCAGCACGGTATCGCCGAGACGCACGGCGTCGTCGCCGGCGCGCGTCACGTTAAGCAACGTCGCCTCGCCGATGAAGCTCGCCACGAACGCGTCACACGGGCGGTCGTAGAGCCGCTCGGGCGTGTCGATCTGCACCAGCCGGCCGTTCTTCAGCACCGCCACGCGGTCGCTCATGGTGAGCGCCTCGCGCTGGTCGTGCGTCACGTAGACGATCGTCGCGCCGAGCTTGCGATGCAGCCGCCGCAGTTCGATCTGCATGGTCTCGCGCAGTTGCTTGTCGAGCGCGGACAGCGGTTCGTCCATCAGGATCAGTTGCGGCTCGAACACCATTGCGCGGGCAAGCGCCACGCGCTGCCGCTGGCCGCCGGAAAGCTGGCCGATGCCGCGGCTCTCGTAACCGGAGAGTTCGACCATCGCGAGCGCGTCGGCGACTTTCTTCGCCCACGTCCCTTTCGGTTGACGGCGCGCGCGCAACGGAAACGCGACGTTCTCGCCGACGCTCATATGCGGAAAAAGCGCGTAGTTCTGAAACACGATGCCGATATCGCGTTTGTGCGGCAGCGCAAATGTAATGTCGCGTTCGCCGACCCAGACCGCGCCCGAACTCGGCTGCACGAAGCCGCCGAGAATGCCGAGCAGGGTGGTCTTGCCCGAGCCCGAAGGGCCGAGCAGCGAGACGAATTCGCCGGGGGCGATGTCGAGTGAAACGTCGTCGAGGGCCACCACCTGGCCATAACGTTTCGCTGCCGATCGGATCGAAACACCTGTTTTCGCTCGTGCGTCCATTGCGTCCTGTCTCGCTGTAGAGGCCTGCGTTAGGGAAAATATAGGCTTCGCCATTTTTGGCGGCAATTCCCAAATTGTTGGATAAGGCATAACATCAAGTCATGCCTAATCTTCGCAAAAAACTGCCGAGCGCCAATGCGCTGTTCGTGTTCGAAGCTGCCGCGCGTTGCGGCAACTTCACGCGCGCGGCGCAGGAGTTATATGTGAGCCAGCCCGCGGTGAGCCGCATGCTGGCGCGCATGGAAGACCATCTTGGCGTGCGTCTGTTCGAGCGCGTGCGTGGCGGCATCGAGTTGACCGAGAACGGCAAGATTCTGTACCGGAAGATTTCCGAGGGCTTCAATGGCATTGAAGGCGCGATTCGAGAGATCGAAGCGCGTGCCACGGGGATGGAGTCGGTCACGCTGTCGGTGTCCACGGCGTTTACCACGCACTGGCTGATGCCGCGCATGAACCGGCTGAATCAGGCGTTTCCAAACGTCGACTTACGGTTTCAGTTGATCTCGGGGCGCATCGGCGGGCCGCTCGTCGACGTCGATCTCGGCATGCGCTTCCGGCGCGAGGACGAAATCGGCGAGAACAGCGTGCTGGTCATGCCGGAGACGCTGTTGCCGGTATGCAACCGGCGCTATGACGAGATCGCGGCCACCGAGGCGGGGCGCGCGCACGGCGACACGGTGATCGTCATGGACGACGGCGAGCGCGGCTGGCATGAGCGCTTTGAAGCGTTCGCGGCACACGGGCGGCACGCCGCGAGCATGCTGAGCTTCAACGACTACGCGATCGTCGTGCAGGCCGCGTTGCTCGGCCAGGGCGTCGCGCTCGGCTGGCTCAACGTGGTGTCGCACTGGCTGCTGGAGGGCGCGCTTCAGCCGGCGGAACAGGAACTGATCGTCACGAACCGGCGCTGCTGTCTGGTGTGGCCGGAGAGCCGCGCGCTGCGGCCGGCCGCGGCCGACGTGCGCGACTGGATCATCGAGGAAACGCGCGCGGATGTGCGCGCGGTCGATCGGGCTTATCCGACGTTGGGGCTGAAGCGCTCGCTGGGCGAGGCGGGGTTGGCGATCGGATAGGGCGGCGCGGGTGCGGCCTTGCCCGGGCAACGAGACGGACAACGT
Organism: Paraburkholderia aromaticivorans; assembly: GCF_012689525.1. NCBI lineage: Bacteria > Pseudomonadati > Pseudomonadota > Betaproteobacteria > Burkholderiales > Burkholderiaceae > Paraburkholderia > Paraburkholderia aromaticivorans. The sequence continues at coordinate 2,988,328 of NZ_CP051515.1, read as the reverse complement.
TTGCCGCCGGTCGAGACCGGCGCTGCTCCATCAAGCTACGCGTCAGCGCCTTGCGCCACGATCAGATCCAGCGAGCCGGCGAGAATCGATCTGGCGAGTTCGGGATCGTCGACCGCACGCGCCAGCGTTACCGCGCCGACGATGGTCGCGACAATGCCGAGCGCCAGGTTTTCGCTATCACCGGCCAACGTCTGTGCGATGCGCGATGCCAGCTTGTGCACGTATTGCGTCAGACTCTCGCGAACCTCCGGCGCCGCGTGCCGCGCTTCGCCGGCAAGCGAGCACAACGCGCAGCCGTTGCCCGGATTCTTGATGTGTTTCTCGCTGAGAAACATTTCGGCGATCGTGCGCAACGGTTCTTTCTTCGCCGACCCGTTCGCATTCGCCGCCGCGACTGTCGCGGCGATACGTTTTTCACTTTGAGCGACGGCATATTCGAGCGCCTCGATGATCAACGCATCACGCGACTCGAAGTGGCCGTAGAACGCGCCATGCGTAAGACCGGCGCGCCGCATGCAGTCCGCCACGCCGAGCGCCTCGATCCCATCTTCCCGAATCTGCCGTGCCGCTGTTTCCAGCACGCGCTGCCGGCTTTCTGCTTTTTGCGCCTGCGAGTAGCCCATTTCCGTCACCCCTCTTGACAATCTGCATGATGAGCATAATACTGAAAATGTACATGATGATCAACATGCAGATTGTTCGATGAGGGCGTCTTTCGCGGATGCCCGTATGCGGCGGCGTTTTTTGGCCGCTTAACCGTTACAGGCGTCGCACGGCCGTGACTTCCGGCGCGTTCGCGGCGCAATCAAGGAGAGAGATGATGCGTTTCTCAGGAAAAACAGCGTTGATTACCGGTGGGAATAGCGGCATTGGTTTCGTCACGGCGAAGCTGCTGATTGCCGAAGGCGCGCAAGTGGTGATCACCGGCCGCGACAGTGCGAAGCTGGATCAGGCCGTGTCCGAACTCGGCGAAAACGCGCTGGGCGTGCGGGCCAATCTGGATAACGAAGCAGAAATCGACGCGTTGTTCGAACAGATCAAGAGCAAATTCGGGTCGCTGGACATCGTGTTCGCCAACGCCGGCATCTCGGGTCCGACGCCGCTCGGCGGCACGACGGCCGCGGCGTTCGAGGCCATTCTTCGCACCAATCTGACTGCCGTCTTTCTGACGGTGCAAGCCGCATTGCCGTTGATGAGCGCGGGCGGCGCGGTCGTATTGAACGGCTCGGTGATGCGCGAACTCGGCTCGCCTGGCTCGTCGGCGTATTCGGCCACCAAGGCCGGCATAACGGGTATGGCGAAGGTGTTCGCGTCGGAGTTGGTGCAGCGTGGTATCCGCGTGAATACCGTAATCCCCGGTGGCACGCGCACGCCGATCTGGACGCGTGGCGCGCGCGAAGGCGCGACGCTCGACGGAACGGAACAGGCTTTTGCACCGCGCATTCCCATGGAGCGCCTCGCCGCGCCGGAAGAAGTCGCGGCGGCGGTGCTGTTCCTCGCTTCGGGTGACGCGTCGGGAATGACGGGCGCGGAAATCGTCGTGGATGGCGGCACGATTGGGGCACCGTGGGGCGCGCCGATTTTCCGTCAGGGTTGATGCTGCGGTAGCGATAGGTAGCCGCGCCGGACGATGAAATCGGCGGCGCGGCTACTGGGCTCAATACGCCCCACTCACCAGATTCGTCGGCGTACCGTTGACGAAATTCTCGATGTTATCCATCAACTGATTCGCCAGACTCTGCTGCGCTTCATCTGACGCCCACGCCACATGCGGCGTCAGAATCACGTTCGGCCGGCCGGCCGCGCGCAACAGCGGGTTATCGTCGGCGGGCGGCTCGCTCGCGGTCACGTCGAAACCCGCGCCGCTGATCAGCCCTTCGTCGAGCGCCTGCACGAGCGCGGCTTCATCCACGAGGCCGCCGCGCGCCGTGTTGATGATCAACGGCCGGCGCTGCATCGCGCGGAACTCGGGCATGGCGAGCATATTGCGCGTGTGCGGCGTAAGCGGACTGTGCACGGTGATGATGTCGCTGGTCGCGAGCACCTCGTCCCACGGCGTGTACAGCGGGCCGAGACCTTCGCGTCCCTTGTGCGCGGCGAACATCGGCTGCATGCCGAAGGCCTTGCCGAGTTCCGCCACGCGCTGTCCCAGCACCCCTTCGCCGATGATGCCGAGCCGCGCGCCGGCCAGATCGTGAATCGCGTGCGTGAAGAAACAGAACTGTCCGGACTTTTGCCACTCGCCGGCGAGCACGTCGTCGCGATAGGCGACCAGATTGCGCCGCAGCGCGAGGATCAGCGCGAACGTATGCTCGGGCACGGTGTTGATCGCATAGCCGCGAATATTGTTCACTGCAATGCCAAGCCGCTGAGCCGCCGCCTTGTCGACGCAATCCGTGCCGGTCGCGGCCACCGCGACGAGTTTCAGTTCCGGCAACTGCTCCAGCACTTCTGCCGTCAGCGCCACCTTGTTGGTAATCGCAATCGACGCACCGCTCAGCCGCTCGATCAATTGATCCGGCGTGGTGCGGTCGTGCTCGATCAACTGATGCTCGAAGCGCGGCTCGCGCAACACGATCTGCGGTGCGAGGGTCGTGCGGTCCAGAAAAACGATCTTATGCATGGTTAGGTATCCGATTATTTACAGATGCCGCTTGGCTTCAGCGACGATATGCTGCGCGGTGATGCCGAAGTGCTCGTACAGCGTCTCCGCCGAAGCCGACGCGCCGAAACCGGTCATGCCGACAAAGCCGCCGCGCTCGCCGAGATAGCGGTCCCAGCCGAACCGCAACGCCGCTTCCACGCCGACGCGTACGGTGTCCGAACCGAGCACAGCGGCGCGATAGGCATCGTCCTGTTCGTCGAAAATCTCCCAACACGGCATGGACACCACGGCCGTCGCGATGCCTTCGTCCTGCAACTGGCGGCGCGCCTGCACGGCCAACACGACTTCGGAACCGGTTGCCAATAGCGTCACAACGCGCGCGCCGCCTTCGGCCTCTTCGAGTACGTAAGCGCCGCGTTGCGACAATGGCTCAGCGCTATATTCACGGCGCACCAACGGCAGCGCCTGGCGCGCGAACACCAGCGTGCTCGGACCGCGCCGATGTTCGAGCGCGAGCGCCCAGCACTCGGCGGCTTCGACGGCATCGGCGGGACGCAGCACGCGCATGTTCGGCATCGCGCGCAGCGAGGCGAGAATCTCGACGGGTTGATGCGTCGGCCCATTTTTGCCGACGCCGATCGAATCGTGACTGAACACGAAGTGCACTGGCAGGCCCATCAGCGCCGCCATGCGCATGGCCGGCCGCTGATAGTCGGAGAACGCGAGATAAGTGACACTCGTCGCGATCACGCCGCCATGCGCGGCCATGCCGTTGGCCATCGCGCCCATTACATGTTCGCGCACGCCGCAGTGGACGTAGGCGCCGCTGCGGTCCTCGGCAGTAAAGGCATGCAACTGACGCTTGTGGCCCGTGGGCGCTTCGAGATCGGCGCAGCCCACCATGCGTTCCGGCAACAGCGGCGCAAGCAGATCGCTGATCTCGCCCGATACGGTGATGCCGGGCTGCGGCTCGTTGCGCTCCACGGCGCGCTTGCGGTAGTCGTCGAGCACATCGCGCCAGCCTTGTGGCAGATGGCCGGACTGGACTCGTTCGAACTCGTCGCGCTGCGCGGCGGGCAACGCGGCGAGACGTTCGTGCCATGCGTAGTACAGCGGGTCGCTACGTCGTCCGGCCGCGCGCCATGCGCCGAGAATCTGCGCGGGTATCTCGAACGGCGCGTGCGGCCAGCCGAGTGCGTCACGGGCCGCGTCGGCGTCCGTCTGGAACAGCTTGCCGCTATGGCCGCCGCGCTGTCCTTGCAAGCGCGCAATGCCGCGGCCGATCACGGTCTTGCACGCGATCATCGAAGGCCGCGGGTCCGCGCGGGCGATCGTCAGTGCCGCGGATACCGCTTCGAGATCGTGCCCGTCGACTTCGACGACATGCCACCCGCCGACGCGAAAGCGCGCGCAAACGTCTTCGCTGATCGAGAGGGACGTGCTGCCGTCGTCGGTGATCTGGTTGTCGTCCCAGCAGAGGATCAGCTTGCCCAGTTGCAGATGCCCGGCCAACGAAATCATCTCCTGACCGACGCCTTCCTGCAGACAGCCGTCGCCGACGAACGCATACGTGTAGTGGTCGACGAGGTCGCTGCCGAATTTCGCCGCGAGATACGCTTCGGCGATGGCCATGCCAAACGCGTTGGCGATGCCCTGGCCGAGCGGGCCGGTGGTGGCTTCGATACCGTGCGCCGGTTCGTACTCGGGATGACCCGCGCAATGCGAGCCTAGCTCGCGAAAGGTCTTGATCTGTTCGAGCCCGATGGCGTCATAGCCGGTGAGATACAGCAGCGAATACAGCAGCAGCGAACCGTGGCCGTTGGACAGCACGAAGCGGTCGCGGTCGGGCCAGGTCGGATCGGCAGGATTGAATTTCAGGTGACGCGTGTACAGCGCGGTGGCGATTTCCGCCATGCCGAGCGGCACGCCCTGATGGCCTTCGCCGGCGCGCAGAATCGTATCGATGGAAAGGAAGCGGATCGCGTCTGCCAAGGGCAAGCGCGCGATTTGAGCAGCCCGCGGCAACGGCGTGATCGAAGCAGACGAAGCGTTCGGTACGGCAGACGGGGCTTCGGTGGTGGACATGGCAAAAGGCTCCTCTACGCCGCTCCGTCATGCGGAGCGGGCGTCAATCAGACAAATCGAACAAATCGAATGGAATGGCCCGAAGAAGCGGGCGGAAGAACATTGCGCGAGGCATTGCGGCGTTGGCCTCGCGCTTGAAGAGATCAAAGGCTCAATGCAGAAAGCCCGTCGAAATCCACGGTACCGCTGCCACGATGATCAGCCCCGCCATCAACGCGGCGATGTAGCCGAGAATCGGCTTCATGCCTTCGTCCGGGTGGATGCGGCTCACCGCGCAAGCGGAGTAGTAGCCCACGCCGAACGGCGGCGCGAACAGGCCCACGCCCATCGAGAGGATCACGACCATTGCGTAATGCACGTCGTGGATATGCATGGCCCGCGCAATCGGAAACATCAGCGGGCCGAACAGTACGATGGCCGGAATGCCTTCGAGTACGCTGCCGAGAATCACGAACATGCAGATCGACGCCGCCATGAACATCGCCGCGCCGCCCGGCAATGCGCCCAAGGTCTGCGCGAGTTGGCCTGAGAAGCCGGATTGCGTCAGCGCCCACGCCATCGCGGTGGCCGCGCCGATGATCAGCAGGATCGCGCCGGACAGCGTCGCCGTATCGATCAGCATCGGCTTGAGCCGCTTCCACTCGAAACGGCGATAGATCAGCAAGCCGGCCAGCACCGCATACGCAATGCCGATAGTCGAGACTTCGGTCGCCGTCGCGATGCCCTCGACCACCGCCGCGCGGATCACAAACGGTAGCGCGAGCGCCGGAATCGCGATCACCAGCTTGCGCAGAATCTCGCCACGCGTCGCGCGCTTGACGCTCGACATGTCCTCGCGCCGATAGCGCCATTGCACGACGATGCACAGCGTGATCGCCAGCACGATGCCCGGCAGCATGCCGCCCGTGAAGAGCGCGGAGATCGACACGCCGGTCACCGAGCCGAGCGTGATCAGCACGAGGCTCGGCGGAATCGTCTCGGTCTGAGCGCCGGTCGCGGCGAGCAGCGCGACCAGATCGCCGGGTTTCGCGCCGCGCGCCTTCATCTCTGGAAACAGCACCGGCGCGACCGCCGCCATGTCGGCGGCTTTCGATCCTGAGATGCCGGAGACGAGATACATGGCGCCGACCAGCACGTACGAGAGACCGCCGCGCACGTGACCCAGCAGGCTCGCGAGAAACGCGATCATCGCCGCGGCCATGCCGGTCATCTCGATCAACTGACCGAGAAACACGAAGAGCGGCACGGACAGCAGGATCAGATGCGACATGCCTTCGTCCATCCGGCCGACCACCACCGGCATCGGCGTGTTCGTGGTCAGTGCGAGGTAGCCGAAGGTGGCGAGGCCGAACGAGAACGCGATGGGCACGCCGCTCAGCACGCCGAGCGCCACGAGCCCGACGAAGAAGATCAGCAGGTTCAGATTGCCAAGGTCGCGCAACAGCGGCCCGAGCGCGATGAAGATGCCGACCAGCGCGCCGACCGTCGCGACCGCGCCCAGCACGAGACGCCAGTTGCCCATGCGCGCGAGGCGCACCACGGCAACCAGCAGCATCAGCGCCGAGCCGATCGGCAACGCGGCGGCACGCCACGAGTTTGACAGTTCGAGCGCGGGCGTGGTGATGAACGACTCGTCCTGCGCGAAGCTGATGGCCGGGCCGATCACCATCGCGAGAAACGCGATCGGCGCGGCGATTGCCACCACGTCGAGAAACGCGCGTATACCCGGCGGCGCCATGCCGACCAGCGCCGTCATCCGCATATGCTCGCCACGCCGCAAGGCGATCACGGCGCCGAGCATGGCGAGCCAGAGGAACAGCATCGAGGCGAGTTCGTCGGACCAGACGAGCGGCGAGTGCAGGATATAGCGGCTCGTCACGCCGGCCAGCAGCACGACGATTTCCGCCAGCACCAGCAAAGCAGCGGGAATCTCCACCAGGTGCCCGAGTGCGGAATCGAGCGCGCAGGCGAAGCGGTGCTGCCGCTCGTGCGAATAAGAGATCGAGATCATCGCATTACCCCAGTTTTCCGACGGACTTCTCCAGCAGACCCCAGGCTTCGTCGCCGTATTTGCTCTTCCAGTCGTGGTAGAAGCTCGTCTTGGCCAGTGCGGCGCGGAACGACTCACGATTCACGTCGATGAAGGTAATGCCCTTGGTTTTCAGATCGTCGCGCAGGGAGTTGCTCAGCTTCGCGATGTCCGCGCGCTGCAGCATCGCGGCCTTTTCGAATTCGCGCGTGACGATGGTGCGGATATCCGCCGGCAGCCGTTCCCACGCGGCGCGGTTGCCGAGAATCCAGTAACCGTCCCACACGTGCGAAGTGAGGCTGATGTACTTCTGCACTTCGTACAGCTTGGCCGTGGCGATGATCGGCAGCGGATTCTCCTGGCCTTCTACCACGCCGGTTTGCAAGGCCGAATACAGTTCGTTGAAATTGATCGGCGACGGGCCCGCGTCGAGCGCCTTGAACAGCGAGGTCAGCATCGGCGCCTGCGGCACGCGAATCTTGAAGCCTTTCAGATCGGCCGGCGCACGCAGCGCGCGCGTGGACGAACTGATCTGGCGGAAGCCGTTGTCCCACACCTTGCTGACCGACACGATGCCCGACTTGGCGATCTGCCCACGGATGTAATTGCCGAGGTCGCCGTCCATGGCTTTCCACACCGCGTCGTAGTCCTTGAACGCGAAGCCGGTGTTGACGATGCCCGCGGCCGGCGTGAGCGTCGCGAGAATCGACGAGGCCTGGTTGAAGAACTCCACGCCGCCGTTGCGCACCTGCGAGAGCAGATCGGTATCGGAGCCGAGCTGGTTCTGCGGAAACAGCTTGATGTCGAGGCGGCCATTGGTCGCTTCGCGAATGTGATTGATCGCCTCCTGGGCGCGGATGTTCACTGGATGCGTCGGGTCCTGGCCGGTGGCGAGCTTGTACGAAAACTCGGGTGCCGCCATGGCGCGCCGCGAGACGCTCCATAACGGCACGGCTGCGGACAGGGTCGCGCCGGCCTTCAGAAAGGTGCGGCGACTGATGCCCTGCGGGGCGTTCGAACGGTTAGTCATGGTGTCTTCCTCCAAACCTGGATCGCGCGTCGTTATGTTTTTCGAATCTCGAGCGCAGCGGCTGCACGTGTCGCGCGCCGCGCCCGTTTGTTCTCTACTTCTTCACTACAGGGTCTCCACTGCCGCCGCCGGCCTCCCGCCGTGCGGCCCGTCCTGCTGGAGCAAAATCAGCCGTGAATCAGCATGCCGCCGTTCACGTCGATCACCGCGCCGGTGATATACGAGGACAGGTCCGACGCGAGGAACAGGAACGCGCCGGCTACATCGTCAGGCACGCCGAGGCGATTCAGCGGAATGCCCGAGAGAATCTCGACGCGCTTGTCGTCGCTGATCTTGCCGGCGTTGATGTCGGTCTGGATCAGGCCGGGCGTCACGCAGTTCACGCGAATGCCGTCGTTGCCGAGTTCGCGCGCCATCGCTTTCGCGAGGCCGAGCACGCCGGCTTTGGCCGCCGAATAATGCGGACCGCCGAGAATGCCGCCGCCGCGCTGCGCGGACACCGACGACATGCAGCCGATCGAGCCGCTCTTCTGCTTCTTCATTTGCGGCACGACGGCTTGCGACAGATACAGCACGCCGCGCAAGTTGACATCGAGAATGCGGTCCCAGCTTTCCGGGTCGATGTCGAGCAGCTTGGCCGCCTGGGTTATCCCGGCGTTATTGATCAGGATATCGATCGAACCGAAATCGGCGACGGCGCGCTCGACGGCCGCCGAACAGGCGCCACGGTCGGTGACGTTGCACACATAGCCGCGATGCTCCGGCCCGATCGAAGCAGCGGCTTCTACCGCAGCCTTTTCGTCGAGATCGAAAATGGCGATGCGCGCGCCATGAGCGGCGAATTTGCGTGCGGTCGCCATGCCGATGCCGCGCGGCGACGCACCGCCGGAAATGACGGCGACCTTGCCCTCGAGAAGACGTGACTCTGACATGTTGCGGATCTCCTGAATGTGATGTTTATGGTTTGCTACGTCGTTGGCTATGGGTGACTACGCTTGCTTGTGCTGACTGAATCAGCGCCTAGCGCAGCCAGCCTTTAATGGTGTCGCACATCGCCTCGGTCGAAATGCCGTAGCGGTCGTGCAGCGTCGGCAGCGCGCCGGCATCGAGAAAGGCATCGGGCAGGCCGATCTGACGGAAGGGCGGCGTGACGCCATTGGTCAGCAGCACGGTGGCCACGGCCTCGCCGAGTCCGCCGATCACCGTATGGTTCTCCGCCACGATCACGAGGCGTCCCGGACGGCGCGCTTCGCGCAGCAGCGTGACGGCGTCAAGCGGCTTGATGGTCGGCACATGCAGCACGCCCACGTCGATGCGGTCGGCGGCGAGCGCCTTGGCCGTTTCGAGCGCGCGCATCGTCATGATCCCGGACGAGATGATCAGTACTTCGGTGCCGTCGCGCAGCAGCTTCGCTTTGCCGAGTTCGAACTGATAGTCGTATTCGTCGAGCACGACCGGCACATTGCCGCGCAGAAGCCGCGCGTACACCGGGCCGCGATGGTCGGCAATGGCCGGCACCATCTGTTCGATCTCGAGCGCGTCGCACGGGTCGATCACCGTGAGGTTCGGCATCGCGCGGAACAGGGCGAGGTCTTCGGCCGCCTGGTGGCTCGGGCCGTAACCGGTTGTGAGGCCGGGCAACGCGCAGACCAGCTTGACGTCGAGGTTGTCCTCGGCGATCGCCTGATGAATGAAGTCGTAGGCGCGGCGCGCGGCGAACACCGCGTAGGTGGTGACGAACGGCTGCGCGCCTTCGTGCGCCATGCCGGCGGCGGCGCCCATCAGCAGTTGCTCGGCCATGCCCATCTGATAGAAACGCTCGGGGTATTCCTTCGCGAACAGATGCAGGTCGGTGTATTTGCCGAGGTCGGCGGTCATGCCGACCACTTCGGGCCGGTTGCGCGCCAGTTCCACCAGCGCGTGGCCGAACGGCGCGGAGCGGGTGATCTGGCCTTCGCCGGCGATCGAGGCGATCATCGCCGAAGTCTTCAGACGCGGTTTCGGTGCGGCGGCGCTCATACGGTTCTCCCGGCTTCCAGCGCTTGCAGCGCGAGTTGCCACTCGTCTGCGTCGACGCGGATAAAGTGGTTCTTCTCGCGTGCTTCGAGAAACGGCACGCCGCAGCCCATGCGCGTATCGCAAACAATGATCCGCGGCTGCGCTTCAGGATGCGCGCGCGCCGCATCGAACGCGGCGACCACCGCCGCGAGATCGTTGCCGTCCACGCGCTGCACGAACCAGCCGAACGCCAGCAGCTTGTCGACCAGCGGCTCGAACGCCATGACCGCCGAAGACGGCCCGTCGGCTTGCTGGTTGTTCACATCGACCATCGCGATCAGGTTGTCGAGCTTCCAGTGCGCGGCGGACATCAGGCCTTCCCATACCGCGCCTTCGTCGAGTTCGCCGTCCGAGAACAGCGTGTAGACGGTGGCGTCCGAACCCTTGCGCTTGAGACCCAGGCAGCGGCCGACCGCGATCGTCAGCCCCTGTCCCAGCGAGCCGCCGGACATCTCCATGCCGGGCGTGTAGCTCGCCATGCCGGACATCGGCAGGCGGCTGTCGTCGCTGCCATAGGTCTCCAGTTCTTCGTCGGCGATGATGCCGGCTTCCATCAGCGCCGCGTACAGGGCGATCGCGTAGTGGCCGTTGGAGAGCAGGAAGCGATCGCGGCCTTCCCATTCGGGATCGTCGGCGCGATAACGCATGGCGCGGAAGTAAGCGACCGCCAGCACGTCGGCAATGTCGAGCGCCTGGCCGATATAGCCTTGCCCTTGCACCTCGCCCATGCGTAGCGCGTTGCGGCGGATCTGGTAGGCGTGCTCCGCGAGTTTGGGATACGGGGCGGTTTCGCTGGTGTTCACGTTTGTCTCCACATTGATCTTTTCGTGGGCCGCATCGACGCCGCAGCCAGTGATGACAAGCGTAATCGGACGCGAGCAAGCGCTCAAACGAATTAAGATGGCCGATAGATGAATTGAATTCACGTGGATGCTGCCATGCACAATCGCGTCACTCTCAAGTCGGTACAAGCCTTCGAGGCGGCGGCCCGGCTTTCGTCGTTTGCGCTCGCAGCAGAAGAACTGTTCGTGACGCCCTCGGCGGTCAGCCATCAAATCAAGCTGCTCGAAGAGCAATTGAGCATTCGTCTGTTCCATCGGCTGCATCGAACGGTGCTGCTGACGGACTCAGGAAGGCAATACGCAGAGGAAATCAGCTCGGCATTTGCGCGCATCGACGCGGCCACGCGCGAGATCGGCCGCGTGGCTAAAAGCGACATCCTCACGATTCACTGCACGCCGAGTTTCGCGACCCAATGGCTGATGCCGCGCATCGCGCGCTTCAGCGCGGCGCATACCGATATCGACGTGCGGTTGAATGCATCATCGGAAGCGGCGGACCTGATTTCGGAAGCGGTCGATATCGACATCCGCTATGGTCCGCGCAAGCTGCAACCGGCCGGCACGCTGGTGCTGGCGTTGCCGCCGGAGACGATCGTGCCGCTATGCGCGCCGGCGCTGATGAGCGGCGACTATCCGCTGCGCAGCGTCGCGGACCTGGAGCACCATCCGTTGATTCATAGCGAGGGCTGTCTGGTCGGCTGGCGGGACTGGATGCGTTTGCATCGCAAGACGCGGATCGATATTGGACGCGGGCCGCGTTTCGACCGCTCGTTCATGGCGTTGAGCGCCGCGGTCGATGGGTTGGGTGTGTGTCTGGAGAGCCTGCTGCTCGCGCAACGCGAACTGGAAACCGGGCGGCTCGTCGCGCCGTTCGGCGTGGACGGACTCAATGTGCAGGGCTACACGCTGAATCTGTTGAAGTCGCGTGCGGACTTGCCGAAACTGCACAGCTTTCAGGATTGGCTGTTTGCTGAATTGGAGCGGTGAGGTGCGCGCAGGCTGGCTTCGAGCGGCGAGGCCTGTCTGCGCCTGTTCAAGCAGAGCCGACGTGAAGGCGCGACGCGTTATGCGCTAAGGCGTGATCAACTGCACGTCACCGCCACGTGATTCGACAAGACGTAGCCGCTCAGCCAACGCGTTCGATGGAATCGCTAAACCGATGCGCTTCCCGCTGCGGCATTTCAAACACCGCTCGTCGCACTGCTTTGCCATGACGTGAGCGCAGCGTTCTGATCTTCGTGAACAGCGACCGCACATCGGCGGCGCTGGATGACGTGTCGAAATACCGTGCGATCTGTTCCAGCACTTCGATCGCTTCGTTAGACCGGCCTTCGTCGCGCAGCAGCGCCGCCATGGCCAGCGACGCGCGCAGTTCCCACATTCTCGCACCCTGCGCGCGGGACAATTCGAGCGCCGTTGCGAAACAGGTGGCCGCATGAGCGAGCGTACCGCCGAAGGCTTCGCCGGCACCGGCTTGCACGCCGGCTTCAGCGTGCGCGGCGATTCCCAGCACACGCCAGATTTCCGGAACAAACATCAGCTCACCGTTATGTTGGCAAAACTCCAGCGCGTCGTTCAGACGGCTGGCGGCTTCGCGAGTTAGTCCCACGCTCACGAGCGCCTCGGCATGGACGACGACAAACAACGTGACGAGGCGCCGGAAGCCGCGCGCAATCAACGCATCGAGCGATGCGGCCAAGGTCGGCAGCGCGCGCGCCGCGTGTCCGTCGAGAATGTCGCGGTAAGCGCTCAGGCAGCCGCAGTACTCCACCCACACATCGAAGCGATGCAGCGCGGCCTGCGAGCGCATGATCTCCAGATACGCCGCGGCGCGGCTCAGATCGCCCGACAGCAGCGCGAGCGGCGCGGCCACGGTGCCGAGCATGTGCGTGAGCGACGGCTCCATCGTTTCGGGGCGCACCAGGCTCACGAGCGTATCGACAAGGGTCATGGCCTCGCAGGGCTTGCCCTGAAGCCAGGCGATACGCGCGAGCGTCCCGTTGCAATAGACGAGCGGATCGACGGCGAACGTGCTGTCCCGCTGCGACTCTCCCTCGAGTTGTGCAAAGCGTTCGCGCGCGCTCAGTAATCTCCGTTTGGCCTCCCCGTGCTGCCCGAGACAATGCTGCGAAATGGCCACCGCCTGGTCCCCAAGAACGGCTTGCCAGGCATTGCTCTCGTCTTCGGCGAGGCGCTGGAATTGCCGCGCGAACTTCATCGATTCGTGGATGTTGCTGCTGGAGAGCATCATGTTCCACAGGCCCCACAGCGCGCGCGCCTGAAACCCTTCGTCGCCGCTCGCGATCGCCAGCGCGAAGACATCGCGCCAGAGTTCGGCCGACCGCGCAACGCACCCGCGAACGGAAGGCAAGGCCGTCGCCAACGCTGCGCGCACCCGCATCTCGCACGCGGCGTCCACCGCGGTGGCCGGAAGCTGGTCGAGCACGCCGACCGCCAGTTCGGCGCGCGCGCAAGCCTCCGCGATCATGCCGCCATCGAGTAGCGCACCGGTGAGGTTGGAGGCGAGATCGACGCCGAGGCGCAGATCGCCTTCGGCGGAGAAGGCCCAGTCGAATGCGCTGCGCGCGTCGTCGAACGTGTGGTGGAGAACCGTGGCGCGATCGGCGTCGCGGCGCACGGTCGGCGCCGGGCGCGTCTGGAAGCAGGTGGATAGATAGCGCGCATGGCGCGAAGCGAACGCCGAGCGCTCGCCCTCGGCCTGCAGTTTTTCCAGCGCATAGGCCCGCGTCGATTCGGGCAGCCGGTACTTGGCGACCGGCCCGTCGAACTCGACGTTGGCGAGTGACTTGGCCAGCAGTTCGCTGATCCCGCTGATCGCGTTCGCGATCGTCAAAGTGGAATCGCACACGACCGCGCACATGGCCTCGAACGTGAACACGCCGCCGAACACCGCGATCCGTCTGAAGAGCGACTGCGCGCCTTCGTCGAGCAGCGCGAAGCTCCAGTCGAAGGTGGCGCGCAAGGTCTGATGGCGCGGCAGCGCGGTGCGATAGCCGCCCGCAAGAATCGCCATGCGATCGTCCAGCCGCCGATGCACGCCTTCCACGCCGAGCGCCGCGACGCGCGCCGCGGCCAGTTCGATCGCGAGCGGAATGCCGTCCAGCCGGCGGCATATCTCGCCGACGAGCCGCAACTCGGGGCTCTCGACTCCCACTTTGCGCTGCAACGAGTTGGCACGCAGCAGAAACAGATTGACGGCCGACTGCTGCAGGATCTCCGCATCGGTGCAATGCAAGTGCGGCACGTTCAGGGGGTCCACGCGAAATACGGCTTCGGGCATGATGCGCAGCGGCTCACGGCTCGTCACGAGCACACGCAGCAAATCGCTTTCCGCGATCAATGCTTCCACGATCTCGGCCACGAAACCGATCACATGCTCGGCATTGTCGAGCACCAGCAGTCTGTGCCTGTGCGCGAGCGCCGCGGCGACCTGCGTGACGGCGGGCGTCGCGCCTTCCGTCAGCAGTCCGCAGCCTTCCGCGATGGCGCCGAGCACGCCGTCGTGTGTGCTCAGCGTGGCCAACTCGACGAAGCAGACCGGCTCGGCAAAATCCTCTTCGGCGTGACGCGCGGCTTCGATCGCGAGACTGGTTTTGCCGATGCCGCCCGCGCCCACCAGCGTTAGCACGTGCGCGTCCTGCAGCATCGCGCGGATCTGTTCGACTGCCGCGTCGCGGCCCACGAGGCGGGTTTTGGGTGAGGGCAAAGGACGCCCGGCGCAAACCCGGTTGGCGGGTTGCGCAGGGGCTGACTTTTGCCGATGGACAAGCTGATAGCCGCGGCCAGGCACGGTGAGAATCAGATGCCGGTCCGCGCCGAGAATTTTGCGCAACGCCGAGAGATGCACCTGGATGTTGTTCTCTTCCACCACGGTGTTCGGCCAGACCGCATTCATCAATTCGTCTTTCGTGACGAGACGGCCGGCGGCGGACACGATCACGGCAAGAATGTCGAAGGCACGGGAGCCGAGATGCAGCGCTTCGCCGTCCCGCCGCAAGGTGCGCATTTCCAGATCGATTTGAAAGCGGCCTAATTCAATCATGTCGTTTTCAAGTTCCGGGACAGTGAGCGTGATAGGGAGGGTGCCGCTCGATCGCTGCGTAACGCCTTGCATGTCCTTGCTGCGTCGACGCGCTCGAACGGCCCTCGTCGATGGGCTCGAAAGTACCTTGGCAAATCGCGCGCGTCTTGTCGGTTAGTGCGATGCTTTGTAGGAAAGTCTAACGGCGCGCGCAAAGACCGCTCGCCGGTTGCATCACCGGCATCGGCCAAGAGGCAGGCGGCGCGTTCAGCGCCGTTTGTTCAACGGTACGGCCGCTTAGCCGGCGGCCTGTCTGCGCCATGTGCCGGGCGGCGTGCCGACCAGTTGCGAGAAGGTCCGCGTGAAATGACTCTGGTCGGAGAAGCCGCATGCAATGGCGATTTCGGAAAGGGAATAGTCCGAATTTTTCAGGAGATCGCGGGCCCGGTGGATGCGCCGCTCAAGCAGCCATTGATGCGGCGTGCGATGCGTGGTTTCACGAAAGGCGCGAATAAAGTAGCTGCGCGAGAGGTTGCATGCGTTGGCGATCTCTTCGATCGACACGTTGCCTTGCGACTTGGCGAGCAACATGTCTTTGGCGCGCGCTTCCTGCAAACTCGAAAGGCGCCGGGTCTTGCTGAAGGATGAACACGCCGTGTCGCCGTATTGATCGAGCAAGTGCGTGCCGATGGTGACGCCCAACTGCTCGACAAAGAGCGGGCTTGCCTCGCTCTGCCGATCCAGCGTGAGCGAGAGGATTTGCGCAAAATGGCCGAGCGTTGGATCGTTGCGACCGGCTAGCGTGGCGAGGCACGGGACATTCGAACCGTTGCGTTCGTAACAGGCATTGGCGATGAACGCGCGTGAGAGTTCGATCAGTACGAAATCAAAGCCGCGTTGCAGATCGGCTTTGTAGTCGTCCGCGAAGTCGCGAATATAGACGCTGCCCTGGTCGAAGTCGTGGGTCGTCCAGCGGTGCGCTGAGTAAATGCGCCGCCGGTGTCCTGGCTTCAGCGACACGCCGATCAGGAAGCCGCGATCCGAACCGTGCATGGCGACCGCGCTTGGCTTGTCGTCGACTGTGCCCTTGCGATAGAACTTGAATTCGCCGGTGTCGAGTTCGAGATCCCGGCCAAGATGGTTCGACAGGCAGCCCAGCGAGTCCTTGGATCGTGCGGCCGGGGCGGTGGTGGCGGTCAGTGTGGCGTTCAACATAATGGGTCACCTCGATCGTCGCGCAGCGGTCGCACTGCTTTCAGCAATTTACCTGAAAATTAAAAAATGTAAGCAAGCGTCATTATGGCTTAATCGACCGAGAATGTGAAAGTGCTGAGTTAAATGCCTGCTGCTTTAATCATGGGCAGAAAGAAACATTTGAATCGGCAGGCTGGCGACCGCCCGTGCGCCTGCACGCAGCGGACTTGTGGGCCTTGGGCGGTCAGGCTTGGCGGCGCGCCGCCGGCCATTGGCGACAATCGATTCTATTTTTGTCGATCTTGTCGAAATGGTTTATTTTTGCGCCGACATATTGGCGTAACACATATCAATGTGGTGTGGAAATTCTGAAGCTGGCATTCGGCAGGGAGTGGAAGCGCAGAGCTAAAACGCTGGCGGCCCATATTGGATGGACTGATTCGAGCCGGCAAAGACAACGCGGCGTGGCGCCCCGCGAAGTGAATCCGCCAGGCTACCGCGCCGCGCGTCTACAACGAATCCAACGGGCGCCGCGTGGATTCATCCACATGCCGGCGCGCTGGCCGTCATCAGCTTTGCAGGAACGCGAGCAGATCCGCGTTGACCTTGTCCGCTTCCGTCGTGCACATGCCGTGCGGTGCGCCCGGATAGACCTTCAGCGTGGCGTTCTTCACCAGCTTCGCCGACAGGCGTGCCGAGTCGTCGATCGGCACGATCTGGTCGTCGTCGCCGTGCAGGATCAGCGTGGGCACGTCGATCTTCTTCAGGTCCTCGGTGTAGTCCACTTCGGAGAATTGCTTGACGCATTCATACTGGCCCTGGATCGAGCCGAGCATGCCTTCGTGCCAGAACTCGTCGATCGTGCCTTGCGAGACCTTCGCATTCGGCCGGTTGAAGCCGTAGAACGGCACGGCAAGGTCCTTGTAGAACTGCGAACGGTTCGACGCCACGCTCGCGCGAATGCCGTCGAACACCGACATCGGCAGGCCGTTCGGATTGCCTTCGGTCTTGAGCATGAGCGGCGGCACGGCGCCGATCAACACCGCCTTCGCCACCCGCGCGGTGCCGTGGCGGCCGATGTAATGAGCCACTTCGCCGCCGCCCGTCGAATGGCCGACGAGCGTCGCGCCCTTCAGGTCGAGTGCATTGATGACCGCGGCCAGGTCGTCGGCATAGGTGTCCATGTCGTTGCCGTGCGACGGCTGATCCGAGCGGCCGTGGCCACGGCGGTCGTGGGCGATGACGCGATAGCCCTTCTGCACCAGAAACAGCATTTGCGCGTCCCACGCGTCGGCGTCGAGCGGCCAGCCGTGCGAGAAGACGACGGGCTTGCCGGTGCCCCAGTCTTTAAAGAAGATTCGCGTGCCGTCTTTCGTGGTTACCGTGTTCATCCTGTGACGCTCTCCATGCTGTGAGTGGGGTGCATTGCCTGCGTGTGCGCTGCCGCCGCCGGCCGCCGCGGCGGCCACCGCGACGCCCGGCGCGGCCATCGCGGCGATTGCCGCGCCGGCTGCACCGGCGCCCGCGGCGAGTAGCTGGCGGCGATTCGCCGACGGAATTCCAGATGGGCTAGCCAAAGTTTCTCTCCAGTCTTGTGATGTTGAAGGACGTCCCGTCATGACGATGCATGACGTGACATCGCAGTTTTAATCGTACGGTGCGAGGCACTGTAGAGAACTTCAGATTACTTAATTGTTCTGAATGCGATTGCTTCCGTGCGCCGATCCGCCGGCGCAGGCTGCCGCTGCCCGGCGACACATCGCACAAGCGCTTGCCGGGGCGCCGCCAACTCTGCGCCGTCATCATTTTTAAGAAGGATTAAGGACTTCCACAAGGACTCCGCGAAGCGCCGTCGATAGACTCGTTTCAGTTTTCCTCGCTGTTCGAGCGAGCACGGCACGTCTCTCAGACTGCTTTGTCCATTCAATACGGAGCCCGTAATGCCTAAAGAACTCTTGACCCCCGATTCATGTGCGGTTGCCCTGATCGACTACCAGCCGCAGATGTTCTTTGGAACGACGTCGCATGAGCGCACCACTATCCTGCACAACGTCCAGGCGATCGCGAAGGCCTCGAAGCTCTTCAAAGTCCCGACGATCCTGACCACGGTGGCCGCCAAGTCGTTCAGCGGCGACATGGTGCCGGAAGTGCAATCGGTGTTTCCGGAGTACACGCCGATCGACCGCACGTCGATGAACTCTTGGGAAGACGTGAATTTCCGCAAGGCTATCGAGGCGACCGGCCGCAAGAAAATCGTGCTCGCCGGCCTGTGGACGGAAGTGTGCGTGTCGTTCCCGACCATCCAGATGATCGCCGAAGGCTACGAAATCTACGTGCCGACCGACGCGTGCGGCGACATCACCACGGAAGCGCATGAACGCGCGGTGCAACGCATCATCCAGGCCGGCGCGGTGCCGATGACCTCGTTCCAGTACATGTTCGAACTGCAACGCGACTGGGCACGCGGCGAAACGTACGAAGGCTGCATGGACATCCTGAAGACGCACAGCGCCTATGGCATCGGCGTGCGTTACGCCAAGTCGATTCTCGGCGAGCACGCGAGCGAAGCGGGCTGATTCAGCGCGATCGGCATGGCATGACGCCGGCCAAACCGTATGGATGGATGCCGCGCCGTTCGGCGACCGTGGGCCGGCATTTCCGCCAGGCTTACGCCGGCCGCGGCACCTGTTCGAACGCTCGATAGAAGGCGCGCACCGACAGTGCGCCTCCAGGCTTCCCTGTTTCCCGATTTCCGGGCTCGCCCGGAAATAGCTCCGTGCGTGCAAACCGGAGCGCTCTCCCATGAGGATCGCCATGACTTCCACACCTTCCGCGCCGACGCCGGCCGAGGTCGTCTTCTTCAACGGCAAGATCGCCACGCAGGACGACAAGCGCTCCTTCGCCGATGCGCTCGCCGTGGCGAACGGCCGCATCGTCGCCGCGGGCTCGCGCGATGCCGTGATGCGGCACGCCAACGACGCCACGCGCCACGTCGATCTGAAAGGCCGCACGGTCATTCCAGGGCTGAACGACTCGCACCTGCACATCATTCGCGGCGGCCTGAACTTCAATATGGAGTTGCGCTGGGACGGCGTGCCGTCGCTGGCGGATGCGCTCGACATGTTGCGCAAGCAGGTGGCCCGCACGCCGGCGCCCCAATGGGTGCGCGTGGTGGGCGGCTGGAACGAATTCCAGTTTGCCGAGCGCCGTGGACCGACGCTCGAAGAAATCAATGCGATTGCGCCGGATACGCCGGTGTTCATCCTGCATCTGTACGACAGCGCGCTGCTGAATGCAGCGGCCTTGCGCGCGGTCGGCTATACGAAAGACACGCCCAATCCTCCCGGCGGCGAGATCCAGCGCGACAAGCGCGGCAATCCGACCGGCATGCTGATCGCGCGGCCGAACGCCGGGCTGCTGTACGCGACGCTCGCGAAAGGTCCGAAGCTCGCGCTGGAAGACCAGCGCAATTCCACGCGCCACTTCATGCGCGAACTGAACCGTCTCGGCGTAACGAGCGCGATCGACGCGGGCGGCGGCTATCAGGCCTACCCGGACGACTACGCGGTCATCATGGACATGGCGAAGCACAGCGAACTGACCGTGCGTATCGCCTACAACCTGTTCACGCAGAACGCCAAGAAGGAAATCGAGGACTTCGCCAAGTGGGTGAAGATGACCAAGCCTGGCGAGGGTGACGATTTCCTGCGCGTGAACGGCGCCGGCGAAATGTTGGTGTTTTCCGCCGCGGACTTCGAAGACTTCCTCGAACCGCGTCCGGATCTGCCCGACTCGCTCGAAGACGAACTCGAAGCCGTCGTCAAACTGCTGGTGGCGAACCGCTGGCCGTTCCGTCTGCATGCGACGTATAACGAATCGATCGAACGCTTCCTGAACGTGTTCGAACGCGTGAACGCCGAAATTCCGTTCAACGGACTGCGTTGGTTCTTCGATCACTGCGAGACCATCACGCAGAAAAATATCGAGCGCGTGCGCGCGCTCGGCGGCGGCATTGCGATCCAGCACCGCATGGCGTATCAGGGCGAGTACTTCATCCATCAATACGGCGAAGAGGCGGTGAAGCGCACGCCGCCGATCCGCCACATGCTCGACGCCGGCCTACCGGTCGGCGCGGGCACGGACGCGACGCGCGTCGCGAGTTTCAACCCGTTCGTCTCGCTGTACTGGATGGTGTCGGGCAAGACGGTGGGCGGCACGTCGATGTATTCGAGCGAGAACAAGCTCGACCGGATGGAGGCGTTGCGCCGCTATACGGTGGGCAGCGCATGGTTCTCGAACGAAGAAGACCGCAAGGGTGCGCTGGTGCCCGGTCAGTTCGCGGACTTCGCGGTGCTCAGCGAAGACTACTTCACGGTCGACGAAAACCGCATCAAGTTCCTGACCTCGGCCATGACGGTGGTGGGCGGCAAGGTCGTCTATGCGGACGACGAGTTCGCGCCGCTCGCGCCGCCCGATTTGCCGGTCAGCCCGTCGTGGTCGCCGGTGGCGGAGTTCGGCGGCTACAGCCGTTACAAACCGACCGCGGTGGCGTGCGTGGACGGCTGCGTCAATCTGTGCGGCGTGCATGCCCACGCGCACGGCTGGGCGTGGCGCAAGAACGTGCCGGTCAGCGATTCGAACGGCTTCTGGGGCGCGCTGGGATGTAGCTGTTTCGCGTTCTGACCTTCACCGCTTTGTGCCACGAGGCCAGCGAGAACCTTTATGCCGACCCTGAATGATGGTGTGCTGTATGGGCTAGGCATCCTGGTTCTCGATTTCCTCGCCTGGCGCTTCATGACCCGTAAAACGGACAAGGGACGTCTTGCACTGCGCGCGCTGATGTTCGGCTTGTCGAGTTATGTGCTGTTCAGTTACGGCATGAATCCGCTGCGCGCGGCGCCGTGGCCGGACGAGCCGGTGCGCCATCTGCTCGCGCAATTGCTGGAGGTGGTGTGGTGGCTGCAAGGCGCGCGGCTCGTCACGATCGTGCTGGATCGCACCGTGGTGCCGGAGACATGGCACAAGGA
This sequence comes from Paraburkholderia aromaticivorans, assembly GCF_012689525.1. NCBI lineage: Bacteria > Pseudomonadati > Pseudomonadota > Betaproteobacteria > Burkholderiales > Burkholderiaceae > Paraburkholderia > Paraburkholderia aromaticivorans. The sequence goes on along the minus strand of NZ_CP051515.1, from coordinate 2,967,416 downwards.
GCGCCTGTTTCAGGACGTACTCGGCGCGCTGGTGTTTCTCGCGGCCGCGGTCGGCGCGATTGCCTTCGTGCTGGAACTGCCGGTGCGCGGCCTGCTTGCGACCTCGGGCGCGCTCGCGATCGTGCTCGGTCTCGCGATTCAGAGCACGCTCAACGACGTGTTTTCGGGCGTGGTGCTCAACGCGACGGAGCCTTTTTCGATCGGCGACTGGGTGACGATCGGCGAGGTCGAAGGCAAGGTGGTGGAAACCAACTGGCGCGCGACCAGCTTGCTCAACGGGCAGGGCAACCTCGTCGTGATTCCCAACAGCGTGGCGGCGCGCACCAATATCGTCAACGCCAACCAGCCTTCGCATACGCACGGTATCAGCGTGCTGCTGCCAGTCAAGCCGTCGGTGCGGCCCGCCACGGTGTTGCAGGCCCTCGTCAATGCGGCCGCCAGTTCGGAGAACGTGCTCGCGGACCCGAAGCCGGTCGTCAGTGTGCGGCGGGCGACCAATGACGCGATCGAGTACGAGATCGTTTGCTTTGTCGATTCGTTGAGCAAGAAGAACGAAGTGCGCAACGAGCTATTCGATCTCGCGCACCGGCATCTGCTATCGCGCGGCGTGGTGCTGCACCCATTGTCCGTGCCCGAACCCGTGAACGACGAGGCCACGGATGAAAAGCAGCGCCTGCTGCGCAGCGTGCTCATCTTCCAGACGCTCGACGACAGCGGGATCGCGGAGTTGGCCGCGAAACTGACGCGCCATGAGTTCGACATCGGCGAAACCATCTACAGCGCGGCCGACGAAAGCGGCCACGCGTTGCACATTCTGGCGAGCGGCGTGGCGAAGGTCACCGTGCCGAAGGATAGCGGCGAGGTCGAACTGCGCCGGCTCGCGCCGGGTGACTCCATCGGCCAGTCGGGCATCCTGGCCGGCATCAAAACCGGCGTGATCGTCCATGCGATGACGCACGTCACCGTGTTCCAGCTCGACAAGGCCGCGTTGACGCCGATTCTCGCGCGGCGTCCCGAAGTGGGACGCGAAATGTGCCGGCTGCTGTCCGAACACCATGAAACGGCGAAGTTGCTGCTGGCGTCGCCGGACGACGCCGACCCAAGCTCCGGCGGTCTGCTGCAATGGATTCGCGACGGCGTTCGGCGCATCCATGAACTCACGTTTTGAGCGGAGTGCGAGCCGTGCCTCATCGATTAAGTCTTTTTAAGGATTCGCCAAAGTCTTTATGAGGTTAATTCGCTACGCTGCACTGAACGGTCGGTCGGCGATGCGTGCCCGCAAGCGGATGTCGGATAGGGAGGAGATGACATGAAGAAGACCATTGCGGGAGTCGACATTCCCGACAGTCCGTTGGCGCGGGCGGCAACCGATCAGATCCGGGCCACGGAGTCCAGCTTGATGTTTCATCACGCGCTTAGGGCGTTTCTGTTCGGCGCGCTGACCGGTATGAGCGACAAGCTGATGTTCGACGCGGAGTTGCTGTACGTGAGCGCGCTGTTTCACAACGTCGGTTTGAATGTGCAACATCAGCGTTCCCCGTATCGCTACGAGGTGGACAGCGCGAACGGGGCGCGCGACTTCATGCTGCAGTACGGCGCCGCCGCCGGCGCGATCGACGAGGTCTGGGCGGCGATCGCCTTGCACACCACGCCGGGCATTCCTGAGCATTTTTCGCCGCTCGTCGCGCTGCTGAGCGCGGGCGTGCAGATGGATATTCGTGGCGCCCGTTACGACGAATTCACCGCGCAGCAGCGCGACGAGATCGTGCAGGCCTGTCCGCGTGAAGCCGGCTTCAAGAAGAAGATCATCGAAGCCTACGCGCGCGGCATGGAGCATCGTCCCGAGACAACGTTCGGCACTGTGAATGCCGACGTGCTGGACCGGTGGGACCCGAACTATCGCCGGCTGAATTTCTGCGGGCTGGTGCTGGGTTCGGACTGGGCGAATTGACGCGGTTCGCCGCGAGTGAGCATCGAAAAGGACATCAGAATGGGCTACATCATTTCATTGGGAGTCGGCATCGGCATCGGACTTCTCTACTGGCTGCTCAAGGTGCAGTCGCCGGCGCCGCCGCTGATCGCGCTCGCCGGCCTGCTCGGGATTGTGCTGGGCGAGCACGCGATACCGGTCGTCAAGGCGCAGTTTTTCGCGCAGGCGACCACGGTTCAGGTCGCCGAACCGCAGCAGGGCAGCTCGGCGCAAAAGCCGGCCACGCCCGGCGCGACAAAAGAGGGCGGCTGATCCTGCAGGCCGTCCATTCAGATATTGCTAACACGATTGGGTAATCACATGTTCACATCGCTTCAACGCTTTCGTCCCATTGCGGCTTTCTGCGCAGCCTTGCTGATCGGCCTCGCGCCGGTCTCGTCCGCGTTCGCCGATAACGGCCCGCCGGAAGTCCCGAGCGGCAAGACCGCGCTCGCGGCGCGCATGCCCGACGTCTCGGTCGGCGCGCAGTACGACACGACCCACGTGTACGTCGCCTCGGCGGATCTCGACGCGTTCGTCACCAGCTTTCTCGCTACGTTCGGCGGCAAGGCATCGCCGCGCGCGGTGTTCACGGTGACGCCGACGCCGAGCAAGACCGCGTCGCAGTATGTGCAGACGCCGGTCGGCATGCTGTCGGTGTTCGGCTTCGAAACGCCGATTCCCTATCCGTTCGGCAACGAGCGGACCGGCTATCTGGTCACCAACATCGACCGGGCGGTGAAGGCGGCGCGCGCGGCGGGCGCCGACGTGCTGGTCGATAGCTTCGACGATCCAATCGGCAAGGACGCGATCATTCAATGGCCGGGCGGCCTGACGATGCAGCTCTATTGGCATACCAAGGCGCCGAACTACGCGCCGTTGCACAGCGTGCCGGATAACCGCGTGTATGTGTCGCGTTATGAAGCCAACAACTTCGTGCGCCGCTGGCTGCATTTTTCGCATGGCAAGGTGGTGTCGGATAACCCGCGTGCGGATGCCGGCGTGATCGGCCGTCCTGGCGAGACGATTCGCGAAATCCGCATCAACTCGGGCTTCGGCCGCATGGTGGTGTTCGTCACGGACGGCAAACTGCCGTTCCCGTTCGGACGCGAAACGACCGGCTATGCCGTCGACGATCTGGCGCAGACGCTCGAGCGCGCGCAAGCGGCCGGCGCGAAGGTGGTGTCGCAGCCGTACAGCAGCGAAGCGGGCAAGAGCGCGGTGCTTGAATTCCCGGGCGGGTATATCGCCGAAGTGCACGATGGCCAGTAAAGCAGGCCTCATGCAGACCTTGCAGGCGTTGCGGACGCCGCGGCCGCGCAGGCGGTTGCGGCGGCGCTCGGCGCTGCGCGCGGCGCGTGCGCTGTTGATCAGCACGGGGCTGGCGGCCGCGCTGCCGGCGTCGGCGGCGGATACCGCGCTCGGCGGTGCAGACGATACCAGCACGACCGGTACGCCCAGCACGGCGGCAACGGCGGCAAGCACTTCATGCGCGCGGCCGGCTGTCATGTTCAATCGCTGGCAGGAAAACTGGTCGGCGCTCGCCAATCCGTGCGTGCCGAAGAAGCCCTTCGACTCGCTGAAATACATTCCGCTGTTCGGCAATCCCGATGCGTATATTTCGCTCGGCATGGTGCTGCGCGAGCGGCTCGAAATGAACGACGCGCCGCTCTTCGGCCTCGGTTCGGGCCGCGACGACACGTACGTGCTGCAACGGCTCGAAGTTCACGCGGATGTGCGCCTCGGCCCGCACGTGCAGATCTTCACGCAGTTCGAGGACGCGCGGCCTTTCGGCAAGGACAGCGTCACGCCGGTCGACAAGAATCCGCTCGACTTGCGCCAGGCGTTCGTTGCCATCACCGAGCCGCTCGGACCCGGCACCTTCAAGTTCCGTGTCGGCCGGCAGGAGATGGCGTTCGACTTGCAGCGGTTCATTTCCGTGCGTGACGGCCCGAACGTGCGCCAGGCCTTCGACGCCATCTGGGCCGACTATGAAACTGGCCCGTGGCGCTGGATCGCTTATGCGACGCAGCCGGTGCAGTACCGCGACAACTCGGATTTCGACGACGTCTCCAATCGCGACCTGACGTTCAGCGGCGTGCGGGTCGAGCGCAAGGCAGTCGGTCCGGGCGATCTGTCCGCCTATTACTCCCACTACAACCGCAGCAACGCGCGCTTTCTCGACGCTACTGGCGACGAGCATCGCGACGTATTCGACGCGCGTTACGCGGGGTCGGTCAACCACATCGACTGGGACGCGGAGGCGATGTATCAGTCGGGCCATGTCGGCAGCAAGACGATCGGTGCGTGGGCGGTGGGCACGCTCGCCGGCTACACGCTGGCTTCGCTGCCGTGGACGCCGCGTCTCGGTCTGCAGATCGATGCGGCCTCGGGCGACACGCATCCCGGAGACGGCCGCATCGGCACCTTCAATCCGCTCTTTCCGAACGGCTACTACTTCGCGCTCGCCGGCTATACGGGCTACTCGAACGTGATTCACGTCAAGCCGTCGCTCATCGTCAAACCAAACGGCAAGCTGTCGCTGCTCGCGGGCGTGGGGCTGCAATGGCGCGAGACCACCGCCGACGCCGTGTATCAGCAAGGCTCAGCGGTCGTGCCGGGGACGGCCGGACACGGCAGTCGCTGGACCGGTTTCTACACGCAGCTGCGCGCCGACTATGCGGTCACCGCGAATCTCGCCGCCGCGCTCGAAGCCGTGCATTTTCAGGTCGGACCGTCGCTGCGCGACCTGGGTGCGCGCAATTCCGACTACGTAGGCGCCGAACTCAAGTTCGGCTGGTAACGCCGTATCGGCACCACGTCATCAGCGAGGCGTGTCAGAAGAGGTTATTTTTATGAGCACGCCTGATCTACAGGTCGAAGCGGCGACGCCGTCCGAACTCGAGTTTCCGTATTCGTCGCTGGAATACCGGCAGCATCAGATGTTCCCGCGGCTTTCGCCCGCGGAGATTCAAAGCCTTCGACGCTTTGCCACGCCCATGTCGTTCAAGGCCGGCGAACTGATCTTCGAAACCGGCAAGGTTGCGCTCGGTCTGTTCGTGCTGTTGCGCGGCCGCGTGCGCATTTATTCGCGCGACAGCTTCGGGCGCTCGACGCTCGTCACGGAACATGAAGACGGTCACTTCATGGCGGAAATGGCGCAACTCTCCGGCAAGCCCGCGTTGATCGATGGCGTGGCGCTGACCGACGCCGAGACGCTCGTAATCGAGCCGGACCGTTTGCGGGCGCTGATCGTCGCCGATGCGCAACTCGGCGAACACATCATGCGCGCGCTGATTCTGCGGCGGCTCGGGCTCATTGAGCAGGGGCTGGGGCCGATCATCGTCGGCAATGGCGACGACGCGCGGCTCATCAGGCTGCAGGGCTTTCTGCGCCGCAACGCCTATCCCGCGATGGTGATCGACGCGCGTACCGATCCCGAAGCCATCACGCTGCTGAGCGGCATGACCACCGGCCCCGGCGATTTTCCGCTGGTGTTCTGTCCGAACGGAAACGTGCTGCGCGCACCGGACGAGGTACAACTCGCGTCGTGCCTCGGACTCGTGCCGACCTTCGAGCAATCGCATGTGTACGACGTCGCAATCGTCGGCGCGGGACCGGCGGGACTCGCGGCATCCGTGTATGCCGCGACGGAAGGACTGTCGGTGGCCGTGCTCGATCAAAGAGCGCCCGGCGGCCAGGCGGGGGCGAGTTCGCGCATCGAAAACTATCTCGGCTTTCCCACCGGCATTTCGGGGCAGGCACTTGCCGCGCGCGCGTTCCAGCAGGCGCTGAAGTTCGGCGCGCATCTGGCGATTCCCGGCAAGGTCACCGAGGTGTGCCGCAACGAAGGCATGTTCCTGCTCACGCTGCTCGATGGCCAGCGCATCAACGCACGCACGGTCGTGGTGGCGAGCGGCGCCGCGTACCGCAAGCCGGCGGTGCCCGGCTTCGAGCGCTTTGAAGGACGCGGCACGTACTACTGGGCGTCGACGATCGAAGCGAAGCTGGTGAAAGGCCAGGACATAGTGCTGATGGGCGGCGGCAATTCAGCCGGCCAGGCGGTCGTGTTCCTCGCCAACTTCGCGCGCAGCATTCGCGTGCTGATTCGCGGCAAGGACCTCAACGCGAGCATGTCGAAGTATCTGATCGACCGGATCGGCTCCTTGCCCAACGTCACGCTTTGCACCGGTTGCACACTGCGCGCGCTGGACGGCGACGAAGCCGGACTCACGCATCTGCATGTGCGGCACGAAGACGACGGCGAGGACGAAGTGGTGGCGTCGCGCCATCTGTTCCTCTTTATCGGCGCGGACCCGAAGACGGATTGGCTGGACGTGAGCGGCGTGGAATTGGATAACCGCGGCTTTGTCGTCACCGGTTTCGCGCGCAGCGAGCATGGGTTCTCGGAAGCCAGTGCGCGATATCCACTGGAAACCAGCGTGCCGGGCATGTTCGCGGTGGGCGACGTGCGCTCGGAATCCGCTAAACGCGTGGCCGCCGCCGTGGGCGACGGCGCAGCGGTCGTCGCGCAGATTCATGCGTATCTGAGCCAGCCCGCGACGGTGACTACTCAGGAGGATTAATAAAAATTAGCGAGTCTGCCGGGCAGGTGGCCGCTATGCTTTTCAGCATCCTCACGAAGAACACCAGGGATCCGATCATGAAGTGGATACGGCGCAAATGGGCGATGCATGCAGGCATGGGGTGCATGTTCGTATTGAGCCTGGTGGCGAGTATGGCGAGCGCTTCCGCGTTCGCCGCCGCGCCTCAGGTGAAGACGCAGGGGCCGGGTTTTTACCGGATCATGCTCGGCGGCTTTGAAGTGACCGCGTTGCTCGACGGCACGCATCCGTTTCCAATCGACACGGTCGTGAAGGACGTGTCGAAAGCCGAAATCGCGCGCGATCTCCAACGCGATTTTCTGCAGGCGCCGGTGCAAGGTTCCATCAACGCGTTTCTGATCAACACCGGTTCGAAGCTGATCCTGATCGATTCCGGCGCGGGCGTGCTGTACGGCGACTGCTGCGGCAAGCTGCTCGACAACTTGCGCGCGGCCGGCTATCAGCCCGAGCAGATCGACGAAGTGCTGCTGACACATCTGCATGAGGACCATGTCGGCGGCATCGTGTTGAACGGTCAGATGGCGTTTCCGAACGCGGTCGTACGCGTGAGCCAGCTTGAAGCCGACTACTGGCTGAACCCGGCCAACAAGTCGAAAGCACCGGCTTTTCTCAGCACCTTCTTCGACGCCGCAAGCGCCTCTGTCGCGCCGTATGTCGCGGCCGGACGCTTCAAGCCGTTCAGCGGCGACGTCGAACTCGACGCGGGCATTCGCGCGGTCGCATTGCCCGGCCATACGCCGGGCCACACCGGCTATCTGGTGGAGAGCGAATCGCAGGATCTGCTGGTGTGGGGCGACATCTTCCACGTCGCGGCGATCCAGTTGCGGAACCCGGCGGCTTCGGTCGAATACGACACCAGCGCCGCCGATGCGCAGCGCTCGCGCCGCCTGGCGTTCGAACTCGCAGCCAACAAACGTTATCTGATCGGCGCCGCGCACGTTGCCTTTCCGGGCCTGGGGCACATCAGAAAAAACGGCCACACGTATGACTGGGTGCCGGTCAATTACGAGGCCGCACCCGGCAGATGACATCTGTGCTCGTTAAAGACTACCCGCAAACACTTCGGGAGCAGCATCATGCAGATCGAAACCCCCTTGAAGCAACGCACGGAGACGGCTCAGCACGGGACGCGCGTTCGTCGTGAAGCGTATTGCGAGGTCAGCGACAACACATCGGCGATGCCGGACGACGGCCGCGCGCCAGTGTGGAGTCACGTGATCAACCGGCTGTTGGCGGGCTATTGCAATGAAACCGAAGGAGAAGCCTACCTGAAGGCGCCGGCGAAACGCGTCGCCGCCGCGGATGCGCCGTCGCGCCATATCCAGATCGAAGTACTCGAGCGTCTGTCGGACACGTCGATTGCCGTGCTCTGGCAGGACGCGACCCGTTGCCAATATGTCGACCAGGTGTGGATCTGCTGCCGCGCCCGCATCAAGGGACGCTGTGCATTGAGCGGCGCGACGATTCGCCGTGACGATGCGATCTACAAGCCGAGAATACGCAGCGCGATCCCGGCCAATGCGGACGCCATGATTCTGGCTTCCGTCATTGCGTGCATGGCTTCCACTGTCATGTCAGGCGACGCGCGCTAGATCACCTGGGCGGAGGCAATCGACAAGATCGATTGGTACGCGATGCGCTGGAAGATAGAAACGTTTCAAAGAGAAAAGGAGGCCTATAACCAGGTATTGCACGGAAGCCGACTCACCATGCTGCAATTGTCGGGCAGCAATCGTGATTGCCATCGTTCGCTGCGCTATCTATCAATAGGGAGTGCAGGAATATGAAGACTTCAAACAGCGACTCGACGACTCCGGTTCGCCAGGACTCTTATTCGTTGGACGAAGACGCCAGCCAGGCCCAACGGGTCGACGAAGGTTCGCCCAGTGAGGCCGGCGTCTCGCCCGCGCCCTCGCGGGACGCGCCGCAAACGGGTAAGGCAGGTAACGCTGCGATCGAACCCACACCAGGAGGCCAAAGAAGCGCGGCCGCAGCTTCCCCGCGTGGTCCGTCAGGCGGGACGGTTTCGGCTCGTGCTACGACGTCCCGCAGTTCGGGCAAAGCCATCCCAACGGCGGTAGCGTTGTCGGGCCGCGCGACGGGAGACGCGCCTTCGACGAAACCGTCGGCGGACGGCGCGAATATCGAGACTTCTGGCACTCTGCCTGGCGCCACCCTTGAAGAATTCACCGAGCTCAATAACGAGTTCGATACGGCTGACGGTTACAGTCATGCGAACTCCGAGAGGAACGTTGCTATTGAAAAACGCATGGAAGTATTGCTTGAACAGGAAATGACGGGCTATCCGCCTGATGTGGTCCAGTTCGAACAACGTCACCTTGTTCTGCGACGCCTGCTGGTAGATATGCCTCGTAGCCAACGCGAATTCTACGGCAGTGCGCTGGCCACGTTGAGCACGGCCTACGCGCTTGAAGCTGACCCGACCAGGCGCGTGGCGATACTTGAGAAAGCTCTTGACCTGGACGGTGCCGTCCGTAACGCATACCCCAAGGTCATAAACGATCCTGTGGACCGGGCGCTTGGCATTTTCAATCCCCCCATGGGCGAAGCCTATCTGGACAAGGAGCAGCGGGAAGACGTCGATCGCCTCGAACGGCTGCGCGAGGATTTCTTTGACGCAGCCGATCCAGCCGAACGAAAAGCCATTTTCGGTGAGGCTGCGGAACTGAAGGAAAAATTGCAGCGGAGAATCGATCTGGCAACGCGCGCGCATCTGGTCTTGCAACGCACTGAGTGGGGCGAAGCCAATGCGGAAGTCGACCGCATTCTGCGGGAAGCAGAAGCACAGACTGATCCGGCAAAGCGCTACGAGCTGATCGGGCGCCAGCTCTTTCAGATCAATCCGGGGCAGGACAGATTGAAAGATAAAGTCGTGCTGGCCTTCACGCAACGCATGCGCGATTCACAGGAATTACGGACCACTCTTAATAAGTGGCATACCGAAGTAACCGCCCCACTGAATGCGCACTCGGTGGGAGGCCCCAAAAGGTATACCGACATACTCAAGAGCCCGCCTCCCGTGAACGCCGATTACGTACGCGATCTTAGCGACCAGTACACAGATATCCTGAGCGACGCCAGTCACAGGAACTACTCCATCACGCCCAAGGCACGTGCAGAAAAGTTGGCTGGGCAAATACTGGAAGGCGTGATGCGCGTCCTGCTTGAGATAACGCCATTAGGGATTCTGGGTGATCTTATACCTTCGACCCTGCCGGACAATGTGCGGATGGGGCTCGAGTTTGGCGGGATGCTACTTGACGCGCTCACCGGCGTGGGCCTCGGCAAACAGGTCGGCCGGGGGGCCAAAGCCATTGCCGCGGCGGCGAGACAGGCCGAGGATCTGGCTGGAACAGGCGTCCGCGCTGGAGCCAAAGGTCTCGCTGACGATGCGGCTGACCGCATTGTCAAGGGGACGCTGGCAGACCAGACTTTGAGTCCGCAAGCGAAGGCAGCCGCCGAGGCGCTCGAGAAGAAGGCTCTCGCGGAGGCCGGCCCACCAGTTGATCCCACCAGCGAACTCGCACATGAGGCGGTCGGGATCAGCCCATATCAATCGCTCAGTAACTACGCCGACCCCGATGTTGTTCCTGGTAATTTACGCCGGGGGAGCCAACCGGGAATTCTCGAGGATTCCGCCGGCAACAGGTATATCGAACTCGGAGGCAAGGCCTATCACGTCCGCTTCGACCCGGACAACGTCACCTGGCGCGTTTTTTATAAAGGGGCCTCGTGGAAACCGCAGTATGCGGTCAGGCTGAACGAAACAACCCACGCGTGGGAAGTGCATGGGGACGTGGGATTGCTGGGAGGCGGGAAAAGAATAAGCGATTCGGTCAAACAGGAAATCGTCAGGCTGCTCAATGAGCGGGAGATGTCACAAGCACGAATCGCCAGCGAAACGCGGGTGGCCGAAGCTACGGTCAATCTCATTGCCAAAAAGCTCAATATAGGCCAGAGTGCTCGCCACATCCCTCCGGCGACCATTGAAAGGGCGATCGAGCTGTTGAAAGAAGGCGAGTTGACGCACAGTGCCATAGCAAGAAAGCTGAAAATATCGCGGCAGGTAGTCGACAGGCTTGCAAAAGCCAACAATATTGCTCCGAAGGCAGTTGGAAACCAAAGGATTGCTCCGGAAACTCGGCGGCAAGTAAAAAAGCTCATAGCAGAGACCGACCTGTCGAACAGCAAAATAGCACGAAAAGTTGGAATATCGCGGTTTTCGGTAGCCAACATCAGGGGAGAAATGCGATCGCCCCCCGACGCCTTCTTGCGTGCTCGACGGATCACGCCGACCCTCCGGGAGGAGATTGTCAAACAACTCAAGGAGGGCGCAACCCGAAGAGAAGTCGCCCAGACCATCGGTACTTCACGGTCAACCGTGAGGACAATCGCGCGGGACGCAGAGGTACCCGCGGGAGGGACAAGGCAGCGCGTCACGCCAGAGCAGATCGATCAGGTCTTCGCCCTGAGGGATCAGAGAAAATCCGTTCGGGAAGTCGCCACGACGGTTGGTTTGTCAGAGCGCACGGTCAGAGACATCTACGCCAATGTCAACGCCAATACCTACAAAAGGTCGTGGTGGGACACGACGCCAGAAAAGCGAACCGCAGTGCTTCGGCAACTGGATCAGGGCAGGGCTGCGAAAGACATTGCCGTGGAACGGGGTCTGCCGCTGGAAACCGTCCGGGGAATCGCAAACCAGCAGCGGATGGCGAGAGATTCGCTGGCCCGCGAACTGTTGAGCCAGGGACAGTCCGCCGAGGAGGTCGCTGAGAAGCTGGGCATCTCTCCCGAGTACGTCAGGCGCCTGCGCCAGGGTGTGCCCGAAGGTACACACGATATCCACGACATCCGTCTGAACTCCGAGGACGGGGCTGTGGCAGAGGATATGTTCAAGCAAGGCTATACCAGAGAAGACGTTGCCGAGAAGTTAGGCATCCCTCTGTGGAACGCCGATCGTCTCGCAAATGAATACCGCACGAAAACCATGGACTCGGTCATGCCGAAACAACTGGCGGATATGGTGGCGGCGCTCAATGATCGGGACTATTGCTTCACGACTGGCGATCTGGCCAGGGCCTCCGGCTTGCCGGAAACTACGGTGCTGGTCATTGAGCACGAATACGGGATGGGCTCCATTATCCAGCGCCCTGGTTCTCCCCAACCGGGGCCTTCCCATGCTCCAGGGCGCTTTGGTGGCTCGTACGAATGGGTTCGACCGCTCACGGTGGATCAGGAGGTGCAGGCGATACGCGCGCTAGATGACGGGCAGGATTTAAGACAGGTCGCGGAGGAGCTCCACGTGGATCCGCCAGCGATCGAGAGGCTGTATGAAGAAGACGTCCCTTTGGTGGCACCTGCGGACGACCCGGTCGCCGCGCCTCCCGCAGGAACGCCTGCACCAGCAGCCAGACCTTTAACTGAAGCAGACAAAGCCGAAATTCGAAATATTGCAAGAAACGGCTACTCGCCCGAGTTCATCGCCGGTTTTGTTGGAAGGACACTGGAAGAAGTCAACAAGGTCCTGCTGTGACACCGAGGCGCGCCGGCTGAACGGAAAGTGTCGACGCGCGCCGAAAAAATCGCTCATCGTTAGTCGAGCCCTTTGGCAGGTCAAGTTGTTTCGGACAGCAAGTCAGTTAACGGGCCATTGCAATGAAACGGAAGGCGAAACCTATCTGAAACCACGGGCGAAACGCGTCGTCGCGCGGACATGCCGTCGCGACGCAACCCGTTGCCAATAGGTCGACCTGGCCGCGCACAAGACGCTTCGTCAGCAGCCGCTTGCTCAGTACAAAAAATTTGAACGATAGGTTCAGTTTTTTCCGCGCATGCGTATTCGCGATTGATCTAGACTGCGGGGACTCAACGCTGAGCAGTCGGTACTCAGTGGTTCCTCATCCCGCAGCGTCTTGGATACTCAGGCAATGATTCGGATTGGCCCGCTTCAGGTGGACCTCGCCAGCCGAGAACTGTTTCTCGACGGACAGCCTGTGCGCATCGGCAGCCGTGCATTCGACATCCTGGCCGTGCTGATCGGCGCGAACGGCGCGCTGGTGTCGAAGAGCGCCATGCTCGAGCGGGTCTGGCCGGACACCATCGTGGAAGAGAACAATCTTCAGGTGCATATGTCCGCCTTGCGCAAGGTGCTGGGCGAGAGTCGCAACCTCATACAGACAGTGTCGGGAAGAGGCTACCGGCTGGTATCCAGAGAGGCCTGCGCGGAACAGACGGGCAATGCCGTTCACGATAACGCGCCCGACGCCGCCGAAGACATCGCACCCGTTCGCAGCGTTCCCAACAATCTGCCCGCCAATAGCTCGTCGCTGATCGGGCGCGATCAGGCAATCAGCGACATTGCGCAGGCGCTCGCTTCGACGCGTCATGTGACGCTCGTCGGTTCGGGCGGAATTGGCAAGACCCGTTTGGCCATCGAGATCGCACGCAGCTTACTGGCGCACTTCCCGGAAGGTGTCTATCTCGTGCCGCTTGCATGCACCGTGGACGCGAACAGCGTGCTCGCCATGTTCGCCCATAGCGTCGGCGTGAGCGCCGCGAGCGGCCCGCTTACGTTGGCGCGCATCAGCAAGGAACTCGGCGAACGGCGCGTGCTGTTCGTGCTCGACAACTGCGAGCATGTGCTCGGCCCCGCCGCTGAGCTAGCCGAAGCGCTCTTGAACGTGAGTCCGGCCATCCGGATTCTCGCGACGAGCCGCGAGCCTCTGCGTGTCGTGGACGAACACCTGTACTGGGTAGCGTCACTCGACGTGCCCGCTCGCGACGATGAGAGTCAGCATGTTCTGCAACGCAGTGCCGTCCAGTTGTTCCTGTCACGCGCCCGCGCGATCGACGCGCGTTTTTCGTCCGACGACAGAAGCATCCATCTGACCGGCACGGTGTGCCGCCGCCTCGACGGCATTCCGTTGGCTATCGAACTGGCGGCGGCGCGCGCCGCGATACTCGGCATCGAGACGCTCGCCGATCACCTCGACGACCGCTTTAACATGCTGACGGGCGGCAATCGCACTGCGTTGCCGCGCCACCAGACCTTGAAGGCGACGCTCGACTGGAGCCACGCGCTGCTCGACGACGCGGAGCGCACGACGTTGCGCCGGCTCGGTGTTTTCGTCAACAGTTTCACGATCGACTCGGCGATCGCCCTGGTGAGCGACGACGGATTGCATGAATCGGACGTGATCGCGGCGCTATCGGGGCTCGTCGAAAAATCGCTGGTGGTGATGCAGGCGGAGCGCGGCAAGGCGAGTTATCGGCTGCTGGAAACCACGCGTGCTTACGCGATGCAAAAGCTCGACGACAACGGCGAGCGGCGCCTCGTCACGCTCACTCACGCGCGCTATTTTGCCAACCTGCTCGAACGCGATCCGTCGAGCGACGCCTATGAGGTACATGAAGCAGACGCCGTGGGCGCCGAGCGGCACCGCTGGCATCACCGCATGTGCGAGCAACTCGACGACTTGCGAGCCGCGCTGGCCTGGGCGTTATCGCCCAAAGGCGACGCTGCGTTGGGTGAAACGCTGGCGGTGAAGTTCGTGTCGCTGCTGTATGAGCTCTCGCTGGTCGACGAATGCTGCGTCTGGGCACGGCGCGCGCTCGACGCCGTTGACACGATGTATCAGGGCTCGCGCTCGCCGCGCCATTTGCTCGTGCGCATGCAGCTGCTGGCCGCGCTCGGTGCGGCGCTCGTCTACGTCAATGGACCGAACCGGGAAGCGCTCGGCATCTGGGCCGAGGTGCTCGCGCTCGCGATCGCGCTCGGTGATCAGACGTTCGAAGCGCGTGCGTTGTGGGGCATGTGGAACGCGAGCCAGTTGTCCGGCGAGGCGCGCAATGCGCTGGCATTCGCGCAGCGCTTCGCGTTGCTCGCCGCGGAGACGGGCGATACCGCCAACGGGATTCTCGCTCATCGCCTGCTCGGCATTGCTTCGCATTACGCGGGCGATCAACACCAGGCGCGCGCCTCGCTCGATCAGCTTTTGCAGCACACCGGCCGCCTGCAACATCGGCTGCCGCTCGGGCAATCCATCGATCAGGGCGTGGTCGGCCGCGCGACGTTTGCCCGCGTGCTCGGCTTGCAGGGCGCGCGCGATCAGGCGCTCAGGGTCGCCGAGGCATGCGTTGCCGAAGCGTGCCGGCAGGAGCAGGCTATCGTCACGTGCTACGTGCTGGTCGAGGCGGAAATTCCGCTGGCGCTGCTGGCGGGCCATCGTAAGCGGGCGGCTCAGGCCATCGCGCTGTTGCGGGATGTGTCGGCGCGCGTCGGGCTGCGTGTGGCGCATGCATGCTGCCGCTGTTTCGACGAATACCTGCACTCACTGGACGACACCAGTGCGCAGCGTGTGCATAGCTTCCGCGCTGCGTTGGACGATCTCGACGCGCTCGAATACGCCGCGCCGCGCGCCATGCTCGCCGCGCAATACGGTCTTGCGCTCGGCCGCGCCGGGCAGCGTGAGGAGGGCATGACGGCCGTGATCGATGCGCTCGCGCGGGGCAACGAAACCGGCGACCAGTGGTATGCCGTCGAACTCCGACGCGCGCACGCCGAACTGCTGCTGATGGAGCACGCCGGCCAGTCACCGATCGGCGATGCGGCGACGCACGCGCAGGCGAGTCTGACCGCGGCAGTGGAGGAATCGTCAGCGCAGGGTTGCCGCACATTGCAATTGCGGGCCGCGACCAGCCTTGGGCGGCTGTGGCATGCGCAAGGCCGGAGCGCGGAGGCGGTTCAACTGCTGAAGTCCGCCTGCGCGAGACTCACGGAGGGCCGCGATTGGGACGACTTCAAGGCGGCTAAAGCATTGCTGCGTGTCGCGACTGAAGCGTGCGCGCCGGCCGGTATTTCCGCCGGCATCGATACACGGATGGACACGAATGCGGATGCCACTGCGGCGTCGTTTGACGACCCGCCGCCGGACCAGATCAGCGAAGCCTGCTAGCTGAACCTCAACCGTGCAGCGTCCGCTGTTGCACCACTTCATCGATCAGGTCAGGCCGGTCCAACTGCTCGACCCACCATTGCAGCGCCTTGCCGCATTCATTGTCGCGCCACGCCAGATAGAAATGCGTGACGTCGCGCATGCCGATCACTTCCTTTTGCACCAGTTCGCCCTGGCTCAACGCGTCGACGGCGAGGCATTCCGGAATCGTGCCCGCTGCCAGGCCCCTGATCTGCGCGGCGAGTTTGGCTTCGAGCGTCGGTACCGTGAGCACTTCCTGATTGACGGCGAGCGCGATCGTGCGCGGCGCGAGTTTGCGTGATGTATCGCCGATCGCGACCGCGCGGTGGCGCGCGACGATATCCATCGTAAGCGGTCCGGGTATCGACGCCAGCGGATGATCCGGCGCCACCACGAACACATGCTTCAGCGAGCCGATCGGTTTCGCGATCAGATTGGGAATGGGCGGCGGATCGCCGGCCGCGCCGACGATCAGGTCCGCGCGACGAGTGAGCAGTGCGTCCCACGAGCCGCCCAGCACTTCTTTCGACAGATGCAGCTTCGTTTCCAGCTTCAGCTTGTAGAACTCGCTGACGTGATGCCAGAGCAGGTCGAACGGAATGATCTCGTCGACGGCGATGTGCAGATCGGATTCCCAGCCGTGCTGGATTCGCTTCGCCTTGAATTCGAGCGATTCGGCCGCTTCCAGCAGACGACGGCCTTCCTCGACGACCACACGCCCCGCGTGCGTCAGCGTGGCGCGCCGGCCCGTGCGGTCGAACAGCTTGACGCCGAGATCGAGTTCGAGTTTCTGAACCAGATAACTCAGCGAGGACGGCACTTTGTGAAGCGTTTCGGCGGCGCTCGCAAACGTGCCGGTTCGATCGATTGCATCGAGTACCTGCAGGACTTCAAAAGATAGATTCATGGAGGAGAGCCGGGCTGTCGGGTGCGTTCAGCGAGATGTTCAGGATACTGGATTTCCTGCGCTCCGCAATGCTCCGGCGGCCTTGCAGCGCGCTTTCGGCGCGGATTTGTTGCTTTGAAAAAAGTCTTTTCTCGCTCGTTCTTCGTGCACGGTGATGCTTTTGGCTCCGTTGGACGCAGGAACGCCGCGCGAGACGCGTCGCCAGGCGCAGCGAAAGCCCACTGTACGACGGCACACGATTCGAAGGCTACCCTCCCTTCATTCATATCGACGGCGAAACCGATAGGTTCCAGTCGTTGCATGCACGAGCTGATCGTCAAAAAAATAAAATTCCAATCATGACGCCAGGTAAGCGTCCTGTTCGCGACATGGGGAGTCACTGCATCAGTACTCGTGAATCTGGAGGGCATGATGTGCTCCAAGATGCAATCGTTCCTGTCGGCCGGCGTGTCTCACCTGTCGGTTTCTCGCCGGAATGTTCTTAAAAGAGTGCGTCCTTCCGGGACCTTCTTCGCGCTCCTTCTCACTTCCCTCCTGCTGTCCATGGCGTCCGCGTCCGTCGCATGGGCGGACGCACAAAAGGCGGAATCGGACTGGGCCCGCTTCCGGGCGGTTTATCCGCTCAATATGCAGACGATTGCATTGTCCGCTGCCGACGCTCAGGGACATCGAACGATGGTTATCTCGGAGCCGCCGCCCGACGTGACGGTCGACGACATCGAGGACGTATCGCCGCTCATGAGCGGGCTCATGGTCAAAACGTCCCGGATTGGGTACAACGGGCAATTGACCGACGTCGTGGTCGACCTTCCTCCTGTGCCCCAGTCTGACGTCGATTCACTCGTTGCCGCGCTGTCGTCCCGGTTATACGGGACGTCGTACAAAGCCTACGCGCTGCCTATTGCAGAAACGCCGCCCAACTCGCGTCTGAGCGGCATCGACGTCAGCCTGAGTTCGAATCAGATCTGGAACTGGCTGATCGGCGACAACCGCGAACGCGAAGCGGAGTCGTGGACGCTGAAGGGCGTCGCGGGTATCTTGCTGACCGTTCTGGTCGGCGCCGCACTCGGCTACCGACTCGTGCGCCGGCGCCGCTTTGTTCTCACCGCTGTATGGATGGTCGTTTGCGGGTTGATTGTTGTGGGCCTGATCCCGGACGCAGGGACTGCGCCGTCCGCCGGTGTCGTTCGTCTTCAGTCGCTGGAAGGCGGTGCGCCCGTTACGTTGCAACAGGTGTTGGATCGCGGTGCGGTCGGCGTGTACGTTTCGGCCGAGCGCGGCTTCATTGTTTGGTGCATTGCGAAGGATCAGGACCTGGCGAAGTCGAAGGCACAGGCACGAGAGTTCGCGCTCGACAGCGATATGGTGGTTGGCGGCACTGGGTTCGGTAATTACGTGGCGATCATCGGCAGGGAACGGGTCAACCGGGTCGACGCGCTGCCACCTTTGCGTGTCGAGACGATCATGCTGGTCGCGTCGGCCGACAGGAATGAACTCGCGCAGAGTTACGAAAGAAAGTTCGCCTGGGCCGGCCGCGTCGATCAGAAACGCAAGCTTGATTGGGCGCCTATCTATCTCAGTGACCAGTTGATCGACACCGAGTATGGAAGCCTATTGAATGTCACGGATCAGATGCTCAAGTCGTGGTCAATGGGCGGCGCGGTCCAATACGTCAACTTCAGATACGCCGACCCGACTTCGTTTTCGTCCGCCACGCCCTTGCTGCAAGAGGCTGTTCATAAGAGCAGCGTGACATTCAACTGGAATACGAAAGGGGCAGGCTACGCCACCCAACGCGGCGATTTCGACGTGTACGCCTTGCATCGAACAGGCGCACTGCCGATCGACTATCTTGCCCGCGACGATTCCAACATGCGCAACGCTGAAGATGTCGCGTACGACTGGTTCAGCACGCTGGGAGACGCGAACCTTGCGAGGGTCGTCCAATATGCAGCGCTTTATCAGCTATTCGTCCATTACGATATTCACGCGAAAGCGGGATCCGAGCCGCAAAAGCCGGGCGCCAATCAATTGCACGAGCAGACCGAGGGCCTGATCCGCTGGTTTCTTGCCATCGATTTTGCCGCCTACACCAACGACTCGATGAGTCAGAACGACAAAAACGAATTCGCCAGAATAGACGCGGCACAGAGCGCGTTGCGCACCTACCTTCAGACAGCAACCGATGCGCAAAAGGAAGCGCTGGTGGACATCATGGCTGATCCGACCACCTTTCGTGCAGCGGTGGGAAAAGACGACGAGCAGACGCATCAAATGATCGAGTTGTCGGTAAAGGCCTCTGAGGCCATTGCTATCACGCTCGACAGCAGCGCGAGAGCGGATGCCGCCCGGATCTATATTCACGCTTGGGATGAACGCCCGTCGAATCAATGGATCCGTACGCCTTCCATTGTGTTGTCGTCGGCCCAGAGGTTGGGCGGGGATATCACAGGCGGGCACAACCTGTCCGCGGCTATTCTCGAGTATCAAGCCGATTCCACTGTTGCACGCGGCACGGTGAAGTTCACCGAGGAGAACGGCCGCGTCATCGCCCTGTACAACGAAGCAGACCGCGATGGTCTGCCGGCGGTCGAACGTATTGTTGGGCGAGACGCGGGGAGCAGGGATCCCAGCCTGATCGAGCGGGATGTGGAAAGCGCGTTCAAACAGGCTGCGCAGGACACCCGCAGTCTGAACGAGACGCTGCATCTGACCGGCGACGCGGCGCAGGGCGGCGGCCGGGGAATGGGAGGCGGCCATCTTCCCCCCGGTGGGTCGGGTGCGGGTTGGCGGTTCGGGCCCGAACCCGCCGGCAACTCG
This sequence comes from Paraburkholderia aromaticivorans, assembly GCF_012689525.1. NCBI lineage: Bacteria > Pseudomonadati > Pseudomonadota > Betaproteobacteria > Burkholderiales > Burkholderiaceae > Paraburkholderia > Paraburkholderia aromaticivorans. The sequence goes on along the minus strand of NZ_CP051515.1, from coordinate 2,948,096 downwards.
GACGGAGCGTTTATCTCGGCATTCGCGACGACGCAAAAGGACAGTGGAGCGGCCATTCCGCTCATCATTTCGCGCGACGGGGATCTGAATTTTGCCGTACACGGTTCGGATGGACTGTTTATCAAAGCGAGCAATTCCCCCGCTGCTGTCGATGCATTGCGCACGCTTGCCGCGGAACATCAGGATGGCATCCTGCATCTGCATTTTCGCGGCATGGACGAGCGCTCAGCACGTTCACTTCTGCATTCGACCAAGTTACAGGATCCTGAGGCGACGGATTTCCGTTTGATCGCGACGCGTGACGGCACGATGGAACCCCAGGGGATCGAGGCGGTGCTGCACACTCGTGGCGACTGGGCCAAGGCTGCTGAATCGGTGCAAGTCTCCGAGCCCATCGCGGTAGGCGATCAGGTCGCGGTGGACATCGAGGTGACGATGCCCGTGGTCGGTAGCAGCGCGTCACTGCTGGTCAGGATACGGCTCTATTTCTCCAGTCTGGCCGACGCTGCAAAGGTGCAGATCGAAGCGATCCGCACTATGCTCCAGGGCATCCAGAGTCTTGACGTCTATGCGGCGTCGATAAAGTTGAGGCACGACCTGCATGCAGCCTATGGTCCGCTCGACGATGGTTCGATTCATGTCATCGACAAGGACAGTAAGGATTTCTACATGGTCGATCGTTCACCTTTGGGCCTATCCGATGAAAACGAGCGTGTCGCCTAGCGATTGCGCGATCGCAGTCGGCGTGGCGCTGACGCGCGATCATTTCGTTCAGCGCTTTCTTGCCGCGGAAGAGGGAAGTTTTATCTACGAAAACATGATTGTGGGCTCGACGCGCACCCGCGATCCGGATGCGGCATGGCGGCGCTGGAGCGACACGGCGGCGCGCATCGAAACTGGGCTTCGATGCGTCGAGCGCATGGGTGTGAGGGTGCGGCGCGAGGCGCGGTTGACGGACATCGTGGCACTGATGGACAGCTATGAAGTCGTCACTATTTTTTCTCATTGGCGCAGTGCAATTTTTCGCTCGACCGACCTGTGCGATGCGCAGGCGCTTAGTCAGTCGTTGGGTGACCCACGGCACGCACTTCATTGTGCCGTGGAAGAATGGTCGGGCTCGCCTGCGCGCGGAATCGAACCGTTAGCGGAATTGAACCGCGCGCTTTTCAAGGGAGGAATCGATGCGCCCGTAAGGGATTCGAGTCTTGTGCGGCCCGGACGTCTGAGCGAGTTGCAGACTCTGTGGCACGAGCGGCGCTTGCATCTCGAATCATGCGCGCCTCGACTGTTCAGAGGCGGCGCATCGATTGAGTTTGCCGATGGTCTGAAAACGGTCGAGTCGATTGTTGCTCTTATTCCGACTGGTTTCGACAAGCTACTGGACCTCACTGTTTGCACGTGCGTGCTGATGGCTATGCGCGTCAAGCAGAAGGCGCCGGGGTGCTATGTAGCATGCAACGAACTTCTGACTTATCCGCTCCCGCGAATGTTGATCTATCAGCACGTCATGAAGTTGCTTTCGAAGCGACCTGGATCTTTCGAGGAGGCTGTCTTCAAGGTCCGTACGCTCATCCAATCAGAGGTGAATCATGAAAGAAATCGGCAGATTGCTGGATCGCTTTCTCGGCGGCGCGCATTTCGGTGAGAACCCCGTTGCCGTGCCGGGCGCGCCAGTCAATCCTGCGGCCGAAGACGAGTTGAGACAGGAGCGCCGCGTTGCCCAGGAGCGTCTTGTCGCAGACCTGGCACTCGTTCAGTCACGCAGCGACAAGTACTTCCATTTGTGCATTGCCATGACCGCCATTCTGTTTCTTGGCGGTTGCCTGCTCGTCTTTATCAATCGCGACAACGTATCGGCGATCACGGCGCTGTTCGCTGCGACGGGCGTTTCGCTGACCGCCCTTGCATCGCTCGTGTTCAAGTTCTGGAAGGGAAAGGTGTTCTCTGGAACGATCCTGGTTCTGGTACGAAATTTACCTCCGGAGGACCTTAGAGAGGTCATCGGTGTTTTCGCGGGTCGCCTGGGAGATATCGGTTGATCGTAATCTTGATGGTCTCAGACGACGGCGCAGGGCATTTTTAACCAAGACGGCCTCCCACGGGACTGGGTATGCTAGGCGTATTCAGTCAATTCCCGCGAGGACATCAAGGTGCCGCATTATCTTTGCCATGAGCAGCCGGATCTGCTGGACTTTGAAACGGCCGTGATCGCCGCGCGGCCCGGCGCGGTCGTGCTGGGCCGTTCCGCCTTGCATCCGGGCGGCGGCGGCCAGGTGTCGGATGCCGCCACGCTGACGCACGCGCACGGCGCGGTGCGCATTACCGGCGTCGCGGCGGAAGGCGACGTACTCTGGCATCTGCTCGACGAACCGCTCGAACTGGCCGGCAACGTGCACGTGGCCATCGACGCGGCGCGCCGCGCCACGGTCGCCCAACTCCATACCGTGACGCATATTCTCAACGCGCTGGTATATCAGCGCTTTGCCGGCGCGCTCGTGACCGGCGCGCAGATCAACGCCGACGGCACCGCGCGCATGGACTTCGATCTGCCCGAAGCGGACAACGACGCGCTGCGCCTGCTGGAGGAACCCGTCAACGAGGTGATCCGAGGCGCGATGGAGGTGCGCACCTACTACGTCGGCGCCGACGAAGCGAAGGCGACGCAAGGTCTGATCCGCAGCCTCTCGGTGGCACCGCCGCCGACGGCGGACGGCACGGTGCGCATCGTCGAGATCGGCGATCTGGACCGGCAGGCGTGCGGCGGCACTCACCTGACCAATACCGCGCAGTCGCGGCCCATTCGCATCGCGAAAATAGAGAACAAGGGCCGTCGTAATCGCCGGGTCAGAATCGAACTGGTTTGAAGAACAGGGGGCGCGAGCTATGGAGACATCGGATAAAAGCGAGCCGGAAGTGGTCTGCTGGCGCGACGGCGCGCTCGACGGCGCATGTCTCGCGAGCGCCCGTTACGGCAATCACAAGTTCGACCGGCATCTGCACGACGAACTGGTCATTGTCATGACCGAAACCGGCGCGGGCCAATGCCATACGCGCGCGGGCAGCGAGGTTGCCGGCCCCGGCAGCGTGCTGGTCTTCGGGCCGGGCGAATACCATAGCGGCGAGGTCTGGGAAGGCCGCGAATGGATTTATCGCGCGATCTACCTGGACATGGAAGGGCTCGGCGCACTCAGCGCCGTCTTCTCTCCCGACGCGCGCGCCGACAAACCGCTGCTGATTCCGCCGGGGCTGTATCAGGATCCGCACCTCGCGGGCCTGCTGGTCAAGGCGCATGCGAGCCTGGACGAACAGCGCGCCGTGTCGCTGATGGAGCGTCAGGCAAACTGGTGGGCTGCGATGGGGATGCTGGTCGGGCGCTATGGGCGTTCGGGTGAGGAAGCGGGAGAACCCCGGCGCGAAGCGCGCAAGATGGAGCAGGTGCGCGAGTACGTCGCCGCCAATTACGAGCGCGATATCTCGGTCGATGAACTGGCGGAACTGGTGGGGCTGAGCCGCTACTATCTCACGCGCGCTTTCTGCAAGGAATTCGGGCTGCCGCCGCACGCGTACGCGACCCAGGTGAGGTTGCTGGCGGCGAAGCGGATGCTTGCCTCAGGGCAGACTGCGGCGACGGCTGCGGCGGCTGTGGGCTTCTACGACCAAAGCCATCTCAACCGGTTGTTCAAGCGGGCTTATGGGATCACGCCCGGGGCGTATGCGGCGTTGAAGCCGGGGCATTAGGCGGCGCGCGTTTGAGTGCCGCGATCACTCCGGCAAACCCACATCCTCGATCAACTCCGCCCGCACCGCACGAATCCTGCGGTCCACAAAATACCCGCCACCTTCCACGTAACGCAGATAAAGCCGCCCGCACAACGAGCATTGCCACACGGCGCAGCGGTTATACGGAAAGTAGCGCGGCGCGATAGGCGCATCCGCTGCCCAGTAGTTCGTTTTTCCCGGCAGATACTCGCTGAACGTCGGCTCCGGATCGTCCTCCGGCAACAGCGTGCCGATTTCCTCGAACTGCGTTTCATCGAGCGACAGAGGTTGCGATTGCCAGCCGTCCAGCGGCGTTTTCGTGCACGTGCAGGGCACGGTGGCGCGCGTTTGCGCAGCGCGCGCGAGGTCGAGGAGTGTTGCAGCGTTCAGAGAGCGCGCCATGAAGTCCACAGTCAGTTGTTCATCATCCGTTCCCGGTGCGGAACGGCCCACGAGCGGTCGATGCCGCCGTCATCGTTGTCGACAAGGATAGTACCGAACTTCAGCATCCGAAGCTTAGCCGCCTGGCTTCACGGTTCAGCCGACGCTCGCGTCTTCGCACCAATCGACGATTGATGGAACATGCCGTAAATCTCATCCAGCAACCACGCAATGCCCGGATCCGCCGAAAATTGCGAGTGCGAGTGGACCTGGATTTCGATGGGCGGCAGCGCGAACGGCAGAGGCAAAATGCGAAAGGCTTTGTTGCGATTGAAGCGCTGCGCGATACTCCGCGGAAAAATCACGGCAAGGTCGGTATGTTGAACGATCTCCGGCGCCACCACGAAATGCGGCAGGCGCAGCACGATATCCCGGCGCAAATTCAACTCTTCGAGCCATTGTTCGACCATCCGGTGACCGGTCGCATTGGTGCTGGCGTAGACGTAACGCAGGCTCGCGAGGTCCTCCTTGGTCGGCTTCTGTTTGCGCAGCGGGTGGCCGGCCCGCACCACGCAAACATGTTCGTCGACGAAGAGCGTCTTGCTCACGCAACCCGGATCGAGACCGGGCACATAGCCGAGCGCCAGATCGATCTTGCCGCTGCGCATGGCCGAACTCACCGAATCGACGGAGACATTCGCAATCTCCAGGCGAATGCCGCGCGCGCTGCGGTCGAGCATCGAAAGAAGCGGCGGCAGGAAATAGAACTCCGACATATCCGACATGGACACGCGAAACACGCGTTGCGCCGTGGCCGGATCGAACTTGGCGATTTGCTGGACCGCGTTGTTGATGATGCCGAACGCTTGCGTGAGCGGCGCGTGCAAACGCAGGGCGGCGTCGGTGGGCACCATGCCGGTGGGCGTGCGAACGAACAGCGGGTCGTCGAACAGGACGCGCAGCCGGCGCAAGGCGTGGCTGACCGCCGGTTGCGTAAGTCCGAGACGCTCCCCCGCGGCGGTCAGGCTGCGCAGATCGGAGATGGCCAGGAACACGCGCAGCAGGTTCAAATCCGTAATGCCGGGGTGCGACTTGGTCATGACGTTCGGATCGCGGCGAGGGAGAGCGTTTATTTGGGTTTCAGATTACCGTAAATGCTACGCATAGGGAAATGCAGCGTCGCGCCACTGTAGGGCGGAAAGTCGTTGAAGTCTTGCTTCATGCTGGCGCGTATCGGCGACGCCAGGGCAGCCGCTAGCGACGCGGAATCGTCGAAGACCACTTTGTTGCGTTGCATGGCCGCGGCGCGCGCGATACCAAGGCCCGAGCGGTAATCGAGCCGCGTGTAGATTTCGAGCTCGCGAAGGCCGGGTAATTGCGCCATCAGCGGTGGATGATGCGCGAGGTAATGCGAGAGCCACGCGTTGAAGTCCTGCGCTTCGCCTTCGTAGCTGACGAGGTAAGTGCAGCGTTCGGCGCGAGTGCCGAAATTGCCCGGATCCGGGGTGGCGAATCGCCTGACCGCCATGGCTTGCTGCGTGAAGATGAGACCCATGCTCGACGATTCGCCCACTATGTCGTGCATCGCGCCCTTCGATTGCAGCGCTTGTTCAAGTAGTTCGAGGTCGTCGAAATACCATTGGAGCACGCAACGGGGTCGCGCGGAAACGTCGGTCTTCGACAGAGGGTCGCAGTCGTCCGATTCCGCGGGCACGTGGATCACGAAACGGCGTAGTCCCTCTACGTCTCGCGGTGTTAGCCCGAAGGGCGAGAGATCGGGAGCACGCGTTTCACGCGTATGCGCATCAGCGTGGCCAATCAGAAATAAGCAGACTTCCACGCTCACCTCGCGCCCTGCGCGGCAACCGACGGCGCCGCCGCTTGCGGCCGTGTCAGCCGATGAAACTGGCGGCCGAAATAGATGAGCCCGTCGCCATCCGAGCGCAACGCGATGTGGCGAATCTGCGCGAACATGACCGAGTGCGAGCCGACCGTCTTGATGTCGACGATCTCGCCTTCAAGACTGACGATCGCATCCGCGAGCACCGGCGCCGCCGGCGCGCCGCCGGTCCACGCGTGGCGTCCGAAGCGCTCGTCCATCGAGCACGTTGTCATGCCGGCGAAATCACGCGCGAGTTCCTGGCACTCGGCGGCAAGCACGTTGATGCACACGCTGCGATTGCGATGCAGGACGTCATGCACATAGCTGGCCTGATTGATACAGACGAGCATGGTCGGCGGTGCGTCCGTCACCGAGCACACCGCGCTTGCAGTGATGCCGCAGCGGCCGCCGGGGCCGTCCGTGGTGATGATGTTGACGGCGGCCGGCAGGCACGCCATTGCATCGCGGAAACGCTTTCTGGTGTCTTCGATGGTCATGATCCTTTCCTTTTGCATGACATGAGTCAGGGCACGCCGCGTTACGGAAAAGGCGTGACCGGCGGCACGCCGGCGAACAACGCACCGGACGCGTCATACGTGCCTTCGCCGAGAAACGCATGCTGTGTCACGACGATCGAATCGCGCACGAGCCGCTGTAATCGGTTCTCGCGATAGATCGCGGCGATGCCCGCCATCTGATAAGCCTGCATCACCACTTCCGCGCCGATCTGCGCGGCGTGCGTCGCGCTGAGGCGCAATAGATTGGCCTGCTCCTGCGAGACGGCATCGCCGTCGATGATCGTCCGCCACGCCGCCTCGGCGGATTCGTAGAAGAACGCGCGGGCGCTGCGCCAGTTGGCCTCCGCTTTCGCAAGGCCCGAGCGGTAATAGCCGCGATCGGCGAGGCGCGGCGCGCCGGTGGTGGTTTTAGCCGAGCCGGACATGTCCGTCAGCAGATCGAGCGCCGCGCGCGCGAGGCCGATGTTGACGGCGGCGTGCACCTGCGCCTGATAGGCGACGGCGGGGTAGCGGTAGAGCGGCTCGTCGATCAGCGCCGCGCCGCCGCGCACGAAGGTCCATTGCGTATCGACGAATTTCTCGCGCAGTCGCAAATCGTGGCTGCCGGTTCCCTGCATGCCGACCACGTTCCAGTTCTCGACGATCTCGACCTCATGCGCGGGGAACACGGCGGTGAACGGCTTGCCCGCGCCCGCATCGCCGGAATTGGCGGGCGTGCCGCCGATGCCGACGCCGATCCAGTCCGCGCCCTTGCAGCCGCTTGCGAAGCGCCACTGCCCGCTGACCACGAAGCCGCCGGGCGCTTGTGTGGCGGGTTGCAGCGGATAGAGGCCGCCAGAGAAAACCTGGTCGGGGCCGGTGGCGTAAATCTGCTGCTGCGTTTCAATCGGCAAAGCGGCGAGGTAGGTATTCGCCGAGCCGAACGCGGCGACCCAGGCGGCAGAGCCGTCGGCGATCGCGATGCGTTCGAGCATCCGCAGGAATTGCGCCGGCGGCAGCGCGTCGCCGCCGAAGCGCTGCGGCGTGCTTGCGCGAAAGATGCCGGCGCGCTTCATCTTCGCGATCATGTCGCGCGGGACATGCGAGAGCTGATCGAACTCGTCGCGGCGGCGCTCGATCTCGCTGATCAGCGCGTCGAGCGTGAGCGGGCCTGCGTAGTCGGGATACGAATCGGCGTGATCGATTGCGCGCGGTTCGTAGGCGTAAGTCGAAAGAGTGCTCATTTGAAGGCTTTGCATGATGACGGCTTCGAAAGAAAGTGAATGGGTGCGGAAGAAGCGGGCTTAGACGCTTTCGTGCTCGGCGCGCTCTTTGGCCTTCGCCTGAAGCCGGAGTGCTTTGGGAAAGGTCTCCGGTGCGAAACAGGTCGCAAGCACCGTGATCAGACCGAGCACGACGAGATAAATGGCCACCGGTGCGGCGCTGCGGTAATGCGCGAGCAGCGCGGTCGCTACCATCGGCGAGAGTCCGCCGCCGAGCACCGACGAAATCTCGCGGCCAATGCCGAGTCCCGAGAAGCGCAGATGAACGGGCAGCAATTCGCTGATGAAAGCGGGCTGCGCGCCTTCCAGAATGCCGAGCGTGATGCTGTTGGCGAGTACGAGTGCCGTGACGACTTTCCACAGCACGCCGGAGCCGAGCAACGTGAAATACGGGTACGCGACCAACACCATCGCCACAGCGCCGGCGAGATAAACCGGCTTGCGGCCGACACGGTCCGTGAGACGGCCCATCAACAGAGACACGGGAATCATCAGCAACATCGACACAGTCAGGCCGCCTAACACCCAGCTCGATTTGAGGCCGATGAACTGGCCGTACGCAATCGAGAACGCGAAGAAGATGTACGACGCCGCGCCTTCACCGAAGCGCAGGCCGAACACCGTCAGCACCTGACGCGGACATTGGCGCAGCACTTCGACGATCGGCATGCGGGCGTCGCGGCGAGTCGCCTTGACTGCGGCGAACTCCGTGCTTTCGTCGACGGAGCGGCGCATCCACAGACCGAGCGCGACCAGCACGGCGCTGCAGAGGAACGGCACGCGCCAGCCCCAACTGTGGAAATCGGCGGGCGAGAGCGTTTGCACGAGCAGAAACGCGGCGGTGGATAGCACGAAGCCGAACGCCGCGCCGCACGGACTCCAGGCCGCGAGCGCGCCGCGCCGGGAAGCGGGCGCGCTTTCGTGAATCAGCAGGATGCTGCCGCTCCATTCGCCGCCGGCGGCGAGGCCTTGCAGAATGCGCAACAGCACCAGCAAGACGGGCGCCGCGAGGCCGACTTGCTGATAGGTCGGCAGCAGACCCATGCAGACAGTGGCCGTGCCCATGACGAGCAGCGTCAGCATCATGACCGTCTTGCGGCCGTAACGGTCGCCGATATGGCCGCACAACACGCCGCCGATGGGCCGCGCGATAAAGCCCACCGTAAAGCCGCCGAATGCGGCGATCGTACCCGTCAGCGGATCGCTGCCGACCGGAAAGAACAGCTTGCCGAACACGAGCGCGGCGGCGGTGCCATAAAGAAAAAAGTCATACCATTCGAGAACCTGCCCGAGCACGGCGGTCGTCACTGCGCGACGAACCTTGCTGGTGGGCCGGATTACGGGCAGAGGTGTTAGAGCGGCTGTCGCGTCAGAATTCATGGCGGGTCATGGCAGGTGGAAGGTCACGATGTGGAGGGTCGCGCGTTCTCGCCATGTTGTTCGGCAGGAGCGGCGAGACGAGCCCGGCAGGCATGGTCGAACAATAGGACCGGGAAAAAACGCGGTCAAATTCAGGCCAAAAATGGCCGTCATGAATCGTGTGCATGACGGTTACGTTATTTCGCGCGATGCTCTTGCGACGCAGCAAGGCGTTTGCGCTCGCTTGAGCGGGAAGGGATTTTTTTTCGGGCTTACGCGCGACCAGGTGCTCGAAGCGCACGCGCGGCATGAATCGTCACAGCAGAAATACACGCCGGGGCGGCGTTATCAGGAGCTTCTGCCGAACATCGATAACGAAAGCTTTGCCTATAGCAATGCGAAATTGCAGATCGAGTTGACGCGATCTTCACAGCCGAAGATCGATTTTCGCTTCGACAGCATGGCCGATCTGGCGAAAGCGCATTGGCAGTCTGTGCTGAACGAGCAGCATTGGAACGCAAACTGCCGCCTCGGCGCAGCGCTTCTCACTTGAAAAAGCGCTGCGCCGAGACGGCAGAGCATTCCGGCATTAAGGCATCAAAGCACTGGCAGCGAGCGGCTCGTCAATCAAGCCCGCCCTGGCACATGTACTTGATCGACATGTAATCGTCGAGTCCATATTTCGACCCTTCGCGACCATAGCCCGATTCCTTCACGCCGCCAAACGGCGCCGCTTCACTCGACACCGCGCCTTCGTTGATGCCGATCACGCCCGCTTCGAGTTGCGCGGCCACGCGATTGATACGCCGCACGTCCTGCGTATAGAAGTAGGCGGCGAGGCCGAACGGTGTGTCGTTGGAGAGACGGATCGCTTCGGCTTCGTCGTCGAAACGGAACAGCGGCGCGACTGGGCCGAAGGTCTCTTCGCAGCAGACGAGCATGCCGTCCTTCGTGTCCGTCAGCACGGTCGGCGCGTAATAGTTCGGTCCGAGTTCCGTCAGGCGCTTGCCGCCCACCAGGATTTTCGCACCGTGTTTGACGGCGTCTTCCACGTGACGGGCAATCTTGTCGATCGCGCGCTCGTTGATCATCGGGCCGATTTGCGCTTCCGGGTCGGTTGCAGGCGCAACTTTCAGCGCGCCGACGCGTTTCGCGAGCAGATCGGCGAAGCGCTCATAGACACCGGCCTGCACATAGACGCGGTTCGGACACACGCAGGTCTGGCCGCCATTGCGGAATTTCGCTGCCATCAGGCCGGTGACGGCCGCATCCAGATCGGCGTCGTCGAACACGATGAAGGGCGCGTTGCCGCCCAATTCCAGCGAGAGCTTCTTCAGCGTTCCCGCGGATTCACGCGCGAGATGCTTGCCCACCGGCGTCGAGCCGGTGAAGGTGATCTTGCGTACACGCGCGTCAGCGAGCCAATCGGCAACCGCGGCAATGCCCTGTTCACGCGACGCCGACAGCATGTTCAGCACGCCGTCCGGCAAACCGGCTTCCTGCGCGAGCGCGGCGAGGGCGAGCGCGGTGAGCGGCGTGTCTTCGGCGGGTTTGGCGACCACGGTGCAACCGGCCGCGAGCGCGGGCGCGATCTTGCGGGCGATCATCGCGAGCGGGAAATTCCACGGTGTGATCGCGGCGACCACGCCGACCGGTTCCTTCACCGCGCTCATGCGCTTGCCGCGCTGCTGCTGCGGAATCAGATCGCCGTAGATGCGGGTTGCTTCGTCGGCGAACCAGGCCACGTACGACGCGCCGTAAGCGACTTCGCCGCGGCTCTCCGCGAGCGGCTTGCCCTGTTCCATCGACATCAGCTTCGCGAGGTCGTCGGTATTGGCGACGATCAGCGCATGCCAGCGGCGCAGAATCTCGGCGCGCTCGCGCGGCAGCTTGTCGCGCCAGGCGGGGAACGCGCGGGCCGCGGCGTCGGTGGCGGCGCGCGCGTCCGCAGCGCCGCTGTCGGCGACTTCGACGATCGTCTCGCCGGTGGCCGGGTTGGTCACGGCAAAGCGGGCGCCGTCGGCAGCGCCGGTCCATGCTCCGTTGATCAGGTTCTGCGGGCGAATCAGTTCATTGCGTGTCAATGCGAGAGACATTCGGTTGCTCCTTCAGGTTGCCCTTGACGTGGCGAGGCTCGCGGCCGCGCACGCGCGTCGATTGATGGTTCGATGCTACGCCTGCGCCGCAATCGATGAAATTGCCAATCGAGGCGTTAGCGGTTTGCACGCCGTTTTTTTGCGGCGATGACAGCATTTTCTGCTGAATACCCTGCAAATTCATTTCAGTCGGCGCGGCCCAGTCGACGCGCGCACCACCAAAGTGGGCGGCGGCGCGAGCACCATCGACGGCTGCCGGTGCGGCGTCTGGATGAGCCGGATCAGACTCTCGATCGACAACTCCGCAATCGCCGCGGTCTGAATGGCGACCGTCGTCAGGGCAGGGTGCACCTGATGGGCGAGTTGAATATCGGTAATGCCGATCACCGAAACGTCGTTCGGCACCGCGCGGCCCAGCGTGATCAGGGCCTGCGCCGCGCCGATCGCCAGCAGGTCGTTGGTCGCGAAGATCGCGGTGAGGTGCGGCCGGTTCGCCATCAGTTGCATGCAGGCGGCGTAGCCGGCGTCGATCGAGTCGCGGATCTGCAGCACCGCTGCCGCATCGGTCTCGATCCCGGCGGCACGCATGGCGGCGCGAAAGCCGTTGGAGCGCGCATCCTGCAAGCCACCGCAACCGTCGCCGATCAAAAGGCCGATTTCGCGGTGGCCGAGTTCGAGCAGATGCCGCGCGGCCAGCTCGCCCGCGTGAGCAAAATCCACGGCGATGCAAGGCAGCGCGGGCGGCGCTTCCGGGTGCTCCCACATGGCCAGCAGAATCGGTGCACTGTGCGTGGCCGACGCGCACAGGTCGTTGATCGCGATGTCCGTGTTCATGACGAGCACACCGTCGGCCAGCGTGCCCGCAATCTGGTTCAGGTACGCACGGCCGATCTCGGCGTCATCGTCAGTATTGCAAACCATCAGGAAGTAGCCGGCTTTGCGCGCGGCGCGCTCGGCGGCCAGCACGAACTCGGGATAGAACGGGTTCGAAATGTTCGACAGCATCAAGGCGAGCGTCGACGAGCGGCCCTCAGCCAGCGCGCGAGCGTTCAGGTTGGGCCGGTAGCCGAGATCGGCGATCGCCTTGAGCACGCGCTCAGCCGTTTCCGGGCGCACCTTCTCGCGATTGCGCAGCACGTTGGAGACGGTGGCGGCGGTGACGTGAGCGCGTTTCGCGACTTCGGACAGAGTGACCATATTCTCGTTATCCCATATTCAGGGAATGTGATTCAAATGTTGCAAGCAACCGGCGACGTTGATAACTTGCTGGAAAACACAGCGGAGACACTCATTATGACTTTTCCAATCGAACTCGAATTTAAGCGATTAAATGCCTGCCGCGCAAGGGTTGGCCACTTATTTTTCCAAGAAATTTAAGCGGTTAAATCCAAAGGAGGCAGCATGGCAACCATTCGTTTGACGAACGTGCAAAAGTCGTACGGTGACCATCCGCCGGTGATCCAGCGCGTGAATCTGGAGATTGCGCAGCACGAGTTCTGTGTCTTCCTGGGGCCGTCGGGTTGCGGCAAGTCGACCCTGCTGAGAATGATCGCCGGTCTCGAAGACTTGAGCGAAGGCGAACTGCACATCGGCGGACGCCTCATGAACGACGTGCCCGCGGCGGCGCGCGGCGTGGCGATGGTATTCCAGAGCTACGCGCTGTTCCCGCACATGACCGTGTTCGACAACATGGCATTCGGCTTGAAGCTCGCGAAACAGCCCAAGGACGTGATCGACAGCAAGGTGCGCGAAGCCGCGCGCATTCTGCAACTGGATGATTATTTGCAGCGCTATCCGAAGGCGCTCTCGGGCGGGCAGCGGCAGCGCGTCGCGATCGGCCGGGCGATTGTGCGCGAGCCCGGTGTGTTCCTGTTCGACGAGCCGCTCTCGAATCTCGACGCCGCGCTGCGTGGCCAGACGCGGGTCGAAATTGCCCGCCTGCATCAGCGCTTTGCCAATGCGAGCGTGGTCTACGTGACCCACGACCAGGTCGAAGCGATGACGCTCGCCGACCGCATCGTGCTACTGCATGCCGGCGCGGACGCGGAGCGCTTTGGCAGCATCGCGCAGAGCGGCGCGCCACTCGAGTTGTATCACCATCCGAAGTCGCGCTTCGTGGCGGGCTTCATCGGTTCGCCGCGCATGAATTTCATCGACGCAGTGGTCGATTCGATCGAGCCGGGCAGCGTAACGGTCACGCTGTTAAAAAGCGACGAGCGTTTGATCGCAAACGTCGACGGACAACGTTTGCAGCGCGGCGAGCGGGTCACGCTCGGCGTACGGCCCGAACATCTGCGTCTCGACGGCGACGGTCAATTCGTGCAGTGCACGACGGTGCTGTCGGAGCGACTCGGCGAGCACAGCTACATTCACGCGGATCACGCGTCGGGCACGCTCATCGCCAAGGCGGCGGGCGACACGCCGATCGGTTCCGGCGAGCGCGTCGCCATTCATGTTCCGCCTTCCGCGTGTCATCTGTTCGACGCGGATGGGATGGCATTGCAGCGCAGCGCGTTCGAGCCCGAACGGGCCGCCGCCTGAGTTTGCGTTCATGCGCACGGGAAACACCCACTGATTCATCAAAGCCGAATTCCGCCACAGAGCGGGTTACACCGCTGGCAGCCGTTCGCTGCCGGCCAACAAGGTATCAAGGAGACACAAGATGATTGCTCTTCGCCTTCGCCGTCTTGCACACGTGTCGATCGCAGCCGCGCTGGTTGCCGGCTCGCTCTGCTGTGCCGCCGTCGACGCCGCCACGCTCAACGTCAACGTATCGGCGCGCGGTAATCAGCGCTCGACGTGGCAGGACGCGTTCGACAAGTTCAAGAAAGCCAATCCCGATGTCGACCTCAAGGTGACCTATATCACCGAGGAAGCGTACAAGGTACAGATGAGCGGCTGGCTCGCCACCGATCCGCCGGACGTCGTCTCATGGCACGACGGCGAGCGCATGGCGTACTACGCGCAACGCGGCCTGCTGGAAGACCTGTCGCCGGATTGGAGCAAGAACGGCTGGTCGCAGCAGTACGCGTCGGTGAAGGAAGCGTCGACGTATAAGGGCAAGCAGTATGCGGCGCCGCTCGGCTACGACGCTTACGGTTTCTTCTATCGCAAGGACCTGTTCGAGAAAGCCGGCATCAAGAGCGAGCCGAAGACGTGGGACGAATTCCTCGACGCCTGCAAGAAGCTGAAGGCGAGCGGCGTGGCGCCGATCGCCGTGGCCGCGCGCGATAGCTGGACGCTCGCCGCCTGGTTCGACTACCTCGATCTGCGCATCAACGGCAACGCCTTCCATCAGCAGTTGATGGCCGGCGAAATTCCGTACACCGATGCGCGCGTGAAAAAGGTCTACGCCGCGTGGAAAACGCTGATCGACGATCACTACTTCATCGACAACGCGCTCTCCTACGACCTCGATTCGATCGCGCCGTTTCTCGTGAACGGCAAGGCGTCGATGATGCTGATGGGCACCTTCTTCTCGGCAAGCATTCCGGCGAATCTCAAACCGCAAACGGGTTTCTTCCGCTTCCCGGTAATCGACGCCAATGTGCCGATGGCCGAAGACGGTCCGGTCAACGTGCTGCTGATTCCCGCGAAAGCGAAGAACAAGGCCGATGCGCGCAAGCTGCTCGCTTTCATGGAACAGCCGCAAATCAACGCCGATCTCGCGAAGGGCTGGGGTCAACTGCCGTCGAACAGCCAGTCGGCGGAACCTGAAGACGCGATTTCCAAGGTCGGCTTCCAGACGCTCGCCAACACGAAGGGCGGTATCGCGCAGTTCTACGATCGCGACATGCAGAAGGAAATGGCCGACGAAGGCATGAAAGCGATGCAGCAGTTCTACAGCGATCCCTCGCAACTCGACGCCGTGCTCGTGCGCCTCGAAGCGACCCGCAAGCGCATCTACCAGAAGTAAGTCCCGGAGCGCCGGCGGTGTAGCAACGGCCGGCGCTCGTCTTCGATTCGCCTTCGCTTTTCGACGAGGCCCGATCCATGTCTCATTCCGCAGCGCGCCGCTTGCCCGCGGCTTCGCACCGTCACGTCTCGACGACGCGCCGTCATCAGCACCGCGCCGCGTTTTTCTTTCTGCTGCCGGGCTGTGCGTTGTTTTGCCTGTGCGTGGTGTATCCGATCGTCAGCAGCATTTCGCTCAGTTTTTATCACTGGGACGGCATGACGCCGAAGACGTTTGCCGGTTTCGATAACTACATCGAGCTGTTTCATGCCGACACGTTCTATACGGCGCTGAAGAACAATCTCATCTGGCTCGCGCTGTTCCTGCTCGCGCCGCCGCTCGGCCTGCTGTTCGCGTTGTATCTGAACCAGCATATCCGTGGCATGCGCGTCGTGAAGTCGCTGTTCTTCGCGCCGTTCGTGCTCTCGGGCGTGGTGGTCGGTCTCGTGTTCAGCTGGTTCTACGACCCGGGCTTCGGCTTGCTGCGTCTGATCGTCGGTCACGGCATTCCCGTGCTCGGCGATCCGCATACGGTGACGTTCGGCATCGTCTTCGCGGCGCTGTGGCCGCAAACGCCGTTCTGCATGGTGCTGTATCTCACTGGCCTGACCGGCATCAATCCGGAAGTGGTCGAGGCGGCGCGCATGGAAGGCGCCAAGGGCGTGAAGCTGCTGTGGTACGTGATCCTGCCGCAATTGCGGCCCGCCACCTTCATGGCCGTGGTGCTGACGGTGATCGGCGCGCTGCGCAGCTTCGACCTGATCGCGGTGATGAGCGGCGGCGGTCCATTCGATAGCTCCACCGTGCTCGCCTATTACATGTACGACCAGGCTATCAAGTACTACCGCGAAGGCTATTCCGCAGCGATTGCCGTCGTGCTGTTCGCCATCATGCTCGTCTATATCGTGTTTCATTTGCGCCGCATGCTGCGCGAAGAACGCTGATCTCCAGGAGTTACGCGTCATGTATCCGCTTCCCGTCGAACGCTGGAAACCGCTTAATCGCAGGCTCTACAAAGCGTCGCTGCCCATCGCGCTGCTCATATGGCTGCTGCCGATGCTGGCCGTGCTCGTCACGTCGATCCGTTCTTCCGACGAGCTTTCGCAAGGCGATTACTGGGGTTGGCCGAAACACTTCGCGCTGATCGAAAACTACGGCGCCGCGCTGACGCAAACGCCGATGCTGCATTACTTCGCCAATAGCGTGCTGATCACGGTGCCTTCGGTGATCGGCGCGATCGTGCTGGCGTCGATGGCGGGCTTCGCTCTAGCGACGTATCGGTTTCCGGGCAATACGGCGGTGTTGTTCGCGTTCGTCGCGGGCAATTTCGTGCCGATCCAGATCCTGATGATCCCGGTGCGCGACATGGCATTGAAGGTCGGACTCTTCAACAGCGTGTGGGCGTTGGTGATTTTCCACGTGTCGTTTCAGACCGGTTTTTGCACGCTCTTTCTGCGCAATTTCATCAAGCAACTGCCCTTCGAAATGATCGAGGCCGCGCGCGTGGAAGGCGCGAGCGAATGGACCATCTACCTGCGCATCGTGCTGCCGTTGATCCGGCCCGCGCTCGCCGCGCTCGGCATTCTGGTGTTCACGTTCGTGTGGAACGACTACTTCTGGGCGCTGTGTCTCACGCAAGGCGACGACGCCGCACCGATCACGGTGGGCGTCGCGGCGCTCAAGGGCCAATGGACGACCGCGTGGAATCTGGTCGCGGCGGGTTCGGTGCTGGCCGCGTTGCCTTCCGTGCTGATGTTCTTCGCGATGCAGAAGCATTTCGTCGCCGGTCTGACCTTCGGTGCAAGCAAGGGCTGAGCGCCTGTTCGACGTCATCTAACAACGAGACTTTCTCATGCAACTTGGTGTGTGTTACTACCCGGAACAATGGCCGCGCACGATGTGGGCCGACGACGCGAAACGTATGGTCGAGCTCGGCATCACGCACGTGCGGATCGCTGAATTCGCGTGGAGCCGGATGGAGCCGCGCGCCGGCGAATTCGAGTGGGAGTGGCTCGATGAAGCTGTCGCCACGCTGGCCGCCGCGGGATTGAAGCTCGTGCTCGGCACGCCGACCGCGTCGCCGCCGAAGTGGCTGATCGACGCATACCCGGAAGTACTGCCGGTGCGCGCCGATGGCACGCGCTGGAATTTCGGTTCACGCCGTCACTACGATATATCCAGCGAAACCTACCGGCGCGAGTGCGTGCGATTCGTCACGGCGATGGCGCAGCGCTACGGACGGCATGCTTCCATCGTCGCGTGGCAGACCGATAACGAACTCGGCTGTCACGATACCGTGCCCAGCTATTCGCCTGCCGCGCTCGAACACTTTCATAAATGGCTGCGGCGCCGCTACGAGACCGTCGAGACGCTCAACGACGCGTGGGGCAACGTGTTCTGGAGCATGGAGTATCCGTCGTTCGAAGCAATCGGCTTGCCGAACCTCACGCCCACCGACGCCAATCCGATTCATCTGCTCGACTTCCGCCGCTTCATGTCGGACGAGGTGGCGAGTTTTCATCGCGAGCAGATCGATGTGTTGCGCGAGCATGCGCCATCGGCGGACTTGCTGCACAACTTCATGGGCTTTTTCACGACCTTCGATCACTACCGCTTCGCCAAAGACAATGCAATCGATGTCGCCGCGTGGGACAGCTATCCGATCGCGCGCACCGAATCGATCGCGTTGCCTGACGAGCAGAAGGCGCGTTATGCGCGCACTGCGCATCCCGATGTTTCCGCGTTCGACCATGACCGCTATCGGGCGATCGGCAGCGGCCGTTTCTGGGTGATGGAGCAGCAAGCCGGGCCGGTCAACTGGGCGCCGTGGAATCCGGTGCCGGCGAAAGGCATGGTCCGGCTGTGGGCCTATGAGGCGTTCGCGCACGGCGCGGAACTGGTGTCGTATTTCCGCTGGCGTCAGTGTCCGTATGCGCAGGAGCAGATGCATTCCGGGCTCAATCTGCCGAACAACGAACTGTCGCCGGGGGGCCTCGAAGTGCAGCAGGCGGCGCGCGAGATTGCCGCTTCGCGCGAGTTGATGGAACTTGGCGTGCCGTCGCGCGCTTCCGTTGCGCTCGTATTCGACTACGAGACGCAGTGGATGTTCGAGATTCAGCGCCATGGCAAGACCTTCGACTATCAGACGCTGGCGTTCGACTACTACGAGTCGTTGCGCGAACTCGGCCTCGACGTGGATATCGTGTCGAGCCGCGCGGATCTAACGGGCTATGCCATGGTGGTCGTGCCGAGCATCGCCGTGATCGACGACGCGCTCGTCCATCAGATCGAGCAGAGCGAAGCGCAATGGGTTTTCGGCCCGCGCAGCGGCTCGAAAACCGACAGCTTCGCGATTCCTTCCACGCTGCCGCCCGGCGCCTTGCAACGCGTTCTGCCGATGCAGGTGCTCGAAGTCGAAACGCTGCGGCCCACGCTGACGCCCGCGGTGTCGATCGACGGCACGGATGGTGTGGCGATGCATTGGCGCGAGCACGTGCGGGCCAATGGCGACACGCATATCGACGCGCAGTTCGACGACACGTGGCCGGCGATTCTCTCGCAGGGCAGGGTTCGCTATGTGGCGGGCTGGTTGTCGCATGCGTTGCATCGCACGGTATTGCAACAGGCGGCGCGCGAGGCCGGCATCGAGACGCAGCTATTGGCGGACGGCTTGCGCATTCGGCGGCGCGGCGATCTGACCTTTGCGTTCAATTTCGGCGCGGAGTCCGTGCATGCCCCGGCGCCGGCCCAGGCGACGTTCGTGCTCGGCAATGCGCTGCTGAAAACGGGCGATGTCTGCGCGTGGAAGCGCGCCTGAATGCACGCCCACCCCGCAGGTTGGATGGAAGGTGCAGGCGCTATTGCGTCTGCGCCTTATGGTTCGCGCAGTCCGACGTGAATGCCATGCTGGCCTGATCCGGCGTCATGCGCGGCGCGTCCGGGCTGTAGATCTTCTCGATGATGGCGCTGACCGCTTGCCGGTCAGCCGCATCCTTGTAGTACTTGGCCGCCTGATCGAGCGCTTGCGCCTTGGTCTTTTTGTGCGCGCGCCACGAGGCGACCTGCCCGGCGATATCGCCGATCGCGAAGCATTGATTGCTGACGGTTTGTGCAACGGCCTGAGCGGCCGGTTGCGCGAGGCACACCGCAAGCAGCGCGGAGACGACTACGCGTTTCATTCCCTGAATCCTGTGGTTAGATGAGCAACGGTGCGAAAGCGCTGGCATCTACCACCGCGGCAACCGAAACGGGTCAACAAGCGCGTAGTTTATCGGGAAGTGACGGGCGGCGTTTTTTCACTCGACGCTGCAAAGAAAAAGCCGCCTCGAAGGGCGGCTTCAAACAACCATCAGATCATCCGGCGCACCCGCTGCGGGGCGCCTCGCATGCTCAGTGCCCGAACGACTCCGCCTTCGGCGCGCCCACGTTCGACACATGCGGCCGTGCCGCCTGCTTGATCAGCAAAGCCACGCACGAAATCAGACCCGCCACCGCGACCATCGCGAAGATGCCCGCGAACGAAAAGTGGCGGCGCGTCAGTTCGGCCACGAGGAACGAGCCGGCAATCCCGCCGAAGCGCCCGATGCCGAGCATCCACGCCACGCCCGTGCCGCGGCCTTCGGTCGGGTAGAACGCGGCGGCGAGCGCCGGCATCGACGATTGCGCGGTATTCATCAACACGCCGGCGACGAACACGATGAACACCAGCGCGCCCACGTTGCCCACCGCCTGGCCGATGAAGTACACGCTGACGGCGGTCAACGCATAACAGGCCGCGATGATGCGGTTCGCGTTGAAGCGGTCCATCAGCACGCCGCACAGCACGGCGCCCACGCCGCCGAGCGGGAACAGCGCGGAAATCAACGTCGCGCGTTGCGGCGTGAGTCCGGCGTCCTTCAGCAGGATCGGCATCCAGTTGATCGACGCGTAAAAAATCACGAGACCCATGAAATAGGCGACCCACAGCATCACGGAACCGATGATGTACGAGCGCGACAGCACCACCGCCGCGCCTTTGCCGCCGGTTTGCGGCGCGGTTTCGGTCATGATGAAACTGCCCGCTTGCGCCGCTTCGCTCGAAATGCGCGCGAGCGCCGCGCGAATCCGTTCGACCGGCTGGCTGTTGGCCACCATGTAGCGCACCGATTCTGGCATCTTGATCGCCAGCACGACCAGGAGCAGAAGCGGCGTGATGCCGCCGAGCAGCAGCACGCTGCGCCAGCCGAAATGCGGAATCATCCACGCCGCAAGGAACCCGCCGAACGCGGCGCCGAGCGGGAAGCCGCAAAACATCAGGTTGATCACCGTCGCGCGGCGGCGATCCGGGCAGTATTCGCCCATCATCGTCACGGCGTTCGGCATGGCTGCGCCAAGACCGACGCCGGTGATGAAACGCAGTGTCGTCAGTTGTTCGATGCTGGTCGAGAAGGAGGAGCCGAGGCACGCCACGCCGAACAGCAGCACCGAGCCGAGCAGCAGCGAACGTCGCCCGAGCCGGTCGGACAGCGGTCCCGAGCCGAGCGCGCCGCAGGCGAGGCCG
The DNA here is from genome assembly GCF_012689525.1 of Paraburkholderia aromaticivorans. NCBI lineage: Bacteria > Pseudomonadati > Pseudomonadota > Betaproteobacteria > Burkholderiales > Burkholderiaceae > Paraburkholderia > Paraburkholderia aromaticivorans. The sequence goes on along the minus strand of NZ_CP051515.1, from coordinate 2,927,345 downwards.
AACAGCGCCGCGCTCAGCACGGGCGCGAGCGCCGGTCTGGTGATGCCCCATTCGGCGATCAGCGAAGGCGCAATGAAGCCGATCGCGGCCGTGTCAAAACCGTCCAGCAGGACGATGACGAAACACATGAAGAAGATGAGCCACTGGAACGGCGAAAAGGGATGTTCATTGATAAATGTCTGAACGTTCACAGCGGTGCTGCGGTTCATGGCGGTCTCCTTACTGCTGAATAAGCAAAGGCTCGCGGGAACGAGCCTTTTGTTTTTATACGATCGCGCGCTGTTTTAGAAGCCGTGCATGATGCCCACGCCGACGGCGAAGTGGCTGCGCGCCAAGGACGGCGTGCAATGGACGCGACATGAAAATGTTCATAATAAGAACGCTGATTCTTTATGCGAACGGACTTGGATTGTAAGCAGGACGACAACAGCGGAACAACGCGGGATTACCCGATGCTGTGGCCGCTGCGCAAAGATTAACGGAGGGTGCTGAAAGGCAGCGCGAATGGCCGGAGTGGCGGTGGCGCGCGTCTGGATTTGGCGGGGGAAAGAGAGGAGGCGCCGGCCTCGGAGGTTCAGTGCGGTGCGGCCCGGCGCTCGGTGCAACGTATGACGTGGCGTTCAGAAAATCACATAGACCTTACGCATCGTTTCCTCGACTTCCCAAAGCCCTTCGGTGTTGGCTTCAAAGAACAGCGTATCGCCGCTTTGAAAGTGGATGGTCTCCTCGTTATCGGGCGTGAAGCGTCCGCGTCCCGCAATGAAGTGCATCACCTCGGCCTGCTTGACCGAGCGGCGGTAAGTACCGGCGGTGCATTCAAAAATGCCGGTGTCGATGGATTCGCTGCCCTTGATGACGCGTTGCACGCCCGACACCTGAATCGGGGTCGTGCCGGGCAGTCCGGCCGTGCCCCAGTCTTCGAGATTCTGCAGATTCACGCTTTGCTTGAGCTGCTGTACCTTCATCTTCACGTTACCTTTTGAGTGTGCACGGGCCGTTTCACTGGCCGCTGGTTGGGTTGTTCGTCACGGTCTGCTCGATCTTGCCCAGCCGCACGACGGTCACGCCGGGCCGCAGTTGCCGCAGCGAAGGCATGACGAGCATGCAGTTGTCGTAGGGCGTGGTGACCGCCTCGCCGTTGGACCAGCCGATCACGGCGCCGGCCTCGGCGAAGATCTCAAGACCCGTGTACGGCGCCGCGAAACGAAAATCCATGCTGCTGGCCACCACCGGCTCCGTCACGCGGACGATGTGCTGCACCGGCGGCAACGGCGCGAGCCAGCCGGCCGGCAGATCCGCTTCGTCGACCACGCCGGCCAGCAACAGGAAACGCGCGGTGGTGTCGCGCGCGACCGCAACCGCGCTCTGTTCCCAATGCTGTCCGCATTCGATCAGCAGCGCGTTTTTCTGGCTGGCCGCATCGCCGAAACCTTCGTAGTCGCGCATGCGGCGGCCTTCCGGATGGCCCTCATCGCAGATCACGGTGGCCGGTGTGCCGAGCCGCACGGCGAGATCGATGCCTTTTTGCAGCGGTCCCGCCACGATCAGCGGCTTGCTTTTCTCGTGCATGGAATGCAGATCGAGCAGGGCGTCGACAGTGTCGATCACCGGCCGCATCGCGCGCGCGCGTTCCAATTCGCTGGACGTGCCCGAGGTGTCGTCGAGCACCGCGGCGGTCCACACGCGGTTGAAATCCTGATCGACGAAGCGGGCCGCATCGGGCTGCGCGGGATCGAAGCGCTGATACGCCGCGACGTTCGCGAACGCCAGCGTGAGACGCCCACGCCGCGGACGCAACCCACGCCGCAGCAATTCGTCGACGACGATCGCGCCGCACACTTCATTGCCGTGCGTGAGCGCATTGATCATCACATGCGGACCCGGCGCGCCCGAATCGAACGTATGGACGTAGGCGATGCCGGACGCCGATTGTTCGTGGCCCGAAATATCCGGGAATTCGACTTCGATGGGGTAGGCTTCCATGCTCATACGAGTTGTCCTGGCAGAGAGTGAGCGAAAGACTCAGGCGAGTTTTGCCGCGATCGCCTGGCCGACTTCGGTAGTGTTCGCCTTGCCGCCGAGGTCGCCGGTATGCGGGCCTTCCACCAGCGTCGCTTCGATCGCGGCGAGAATCGCGTCGTGCGCCTCGCGCTCCTTGCCGGCGTGATTACCGAGGAAGTCGAGCATCATCGCGGCCGACCAGATCATCGCGATCGGATTGGCGATGTTCTTGCCGGCGATGTCCGGCGCCGAGCCGTGCACCGGTTCAAACAGCGAGGGAAACTTGCGGTCCGGATTCAGATTGCTCGACGGCGCGAGACCGATCGTGCCGGTGCAGGCAGGGCCGAGATCGGACAGGATGTCGCCGAACAGATTAGTGGCCACCACCACGTCGAAGCGATCCGGGCTCAGCACGAAGCGCGCGCAGAGAATGTCGATGTGCTGCTTGTCCCACGTCACGTCCGGATACTGCGCGGCGATGCCGGCCGCGACTTTGTCCCACCACGGCATGCTGATCGCGATGCCGTTGCTCTTCGTGGCCACCGTGATCTTCTTGCGCTTACGCCGTTGCGCGAGATCGAACGCGAACTTCAGCACGCGCTCGCTGCCGTGCCGCGTGAAGACGGACTCCTGCAGCACGAATTCGCGCTCCGTGCCTTCGAACATCACGCCGCCCACCGACGAGTACTCGCCCTCGGTGTTTTCACGCACGATCCAGAAGTCGATGTCGCCCGCCTTGCGGCCCGCGAGCGGCGAAGGCACGCCGGCAAAGAGGCGTGCCGGGCGCAGGTTGATGTACTGGTCGAATTCGCGGCGGAACTTCAGCAGCGAGCCCCACAGGGAAATATGGTCAGGCACCGTGTCGGGCCAGCCGACCGCGCCGAACAGGATCGCGTCGGCCGATTGCAGTTGCGCTTTCCAGTCGTCCGGCATCATCTTGCCGTGCTTCGCGTAGTACTCGCAGCTCGCCCATTCAATGTGCTGATACTCCAGCTCGATGCCGAAGCGCGTTTTCACCGCTTCCAGCACGCGAATGGCTTCCGGCATGACTTCGACGCCGATGCCGTCGCCGGGAATGACTGCGATCCGATATTTCTTCGACATGTTGTGCTCCTCCGTTGGGGCTTCTGGACGATTCGATAATGGCTATTTTATTCCTGCTGTTTGAGACTAAAATGGTCGCTTTAGTTAAGCCACTGTGCACGTTTCGTGTACAAACTCCGCTGCCATCCATCACCTATGAATGCCGTCCCATCACCCGATCTCGGCGATTTGCGCGTGTTTTGCGAAGTGGCGCGCAAGTCCAGTTTCAGCGCGGCGGCGGAGGCCTTGTCGGTGTCCGCGGCGTACGTCAGCAAACGCATCAACGTGCTCGAGACTACGCTCGGTACGCGTTTATTGCACCGTTCCACGCGCCGGGTCGCCATCACGGAAGCGGGCGAGCGCGTCTACACGTGGGCCGAAAAGATTCTCGACGATGTCGATCAACTCGTGGAAGACGTCTCCACCACGCGCCGCATTCCCGGCGGCAAGCTGCGCATTTCCAGCAGCTTCGGCTTCGGCCGGCGCTTCGTCGCGCCCGCGCTCGCACGCTTTTCCGAGCGCTATCCGCAACTGAGCGTGCGGCTCGATCTGTTCGACCGTCTCGTCGATGTGGGCGGCGAAGGCTTCGATCTGGACGTGCGCATCGGCGACGAGATCGCGCCGCATCTGATCGCGCGGCGGCTCGCGTCGAATCATCGCGTGCTGTGCGCGTCGCCCGGCTACCTCGCGCGGCATGGCGCGCCGCGCCAGCTTGCCGAGCTGTCCTCGCATGCGTGTCTGGCGATCAAGGAGCGCGACCATCCGTTTGGTCTCTGGCGTTTGACGGTGCGCGGCGAGACGGTCTCGATCAAGGTCACGGGACCGTTGTCGACCAATCACGGCGAAGTAGCGGTGGAGTGGGCGCTGGCCGGACGCGGCATCGTGTTGCGTTCCATGTGGGACGTGCGGCCACTGCTCGAAAGCGGCCAGTTGCAGCAGGTGCTGCCCGAGGTCACGCAGCCGGCGAATCTGTGGGCGGTGTATCCGGCGCGGCTCGCGCAGTCGGCGAAGGTGCGGGTGTGCGTGGACTTTCTGAGTGAAGAGTTCGCGCAAGGGAGTCCGCCGGCCGACGGTGCGGCCGGCGTGGACATGGCCAGAGTTGCCGAACGTTGAATATTGAACGCTGAACGACGGCAAGATCCGGCGGATCAAAAACAAAGCAACGCCTAGTGATGATTCTGCGAAAACAGTGTTTCGAGCGGGTAGTGGCTCTTCACGAACGGCGACTTGATGATCACATAGCTGAAGTACTTCTCGATCCCGATATCGCGTTCCAGCAGACCTTCCACGATGCTCTGGTAGTGGCTCACGCTGCGCGTGACGAACTTCAGCAGGTAGTCGTAACCGCCGCTCGCCAGATGGCACTCGACAATCTCGTCGACGTCGCGAATCGCATTCACGAACTTGATGAAGTCTTCCCGCCGATGATCGGCGAGCGTGACTTCGGTGAAGACGATCTGCACGTCGCCGAGCTTTTCGAGCTGGATCTGCGCACCGTAGCCGATGATGTAGCCGGCTTTCTCCAGACGCTTCACCCGGATCAGGCAGGGACTGGGCGACAGCCCGACCGCGTCGGCAAGCTCGACGTTGGTTATGCGGCCTTTCTTCTGCAATTGGGAAAGTATGCGCAGGTCAATCCGGTCTAGCTTGCAGTCGCTGCTCATCGTAACGTTATCGCTCCGGCGATCGGTGTGTGGGGCTGAGGTGGCCCTCTACTCTAGCATGCGGTGGCATGAGTTTTGACCTTCAGCGCGGCGCGCACATCGGCTTGTGCGAGAACGTCGTCGAGGGTCTTTTCAAGCCGTTCGAACATCAGATCGAACTCGGCCTCGGTGTACGAGAGCGCCGGTGCAAAGCCGAGGATGTTGTCGCCGAAAGCACGGAAAATCAGGCGGTTTTCATACGCGGCGGCGGCGATCCGTTCGGACAGTTTCAACGCCGGATCGAAGCCCGCCTTGCTGTCCTTGTCGGACACGAGTTCGAGCGCGCCCAGCAGGCCACGGTGGCGTGAGTCGCCCACCAGCGGATGCGCGAGCAGCGCGTCGAGGCCGCGCGCGAAACGCGGCGCGAGTGCCACGCCGTTCGCGAGCAGTCCGCCTTCGTGATACAGGCGCAGCACTTCGAGGCCGATGGCCGCGCTCACCGGATGCGCGGAATACGTATGGCCATGACCGACCACCGCTTCGGCGTCGCCGTCCGCGATGCCCTGATAGATTTCGTCCGACATCAGCACGGCGCCCATCGGCGCATAGCCCGCTGTCAAACCTTTGGCGACCGTCATCAGATCCGGCTCGACGTTTTCGCCCTGGCAGGCGAACAGCGGACCCGTGCGGCCGAATCCGGTGATGACTTCGTCGGCGACGAACAGAATGCCCAGCTTACGGCAACTTTCACGCATGGCCTTCAGCCAGCCGACCGGCGGTACGATCACGCCGCCCGAACCCTGGATCGGTTCGCAGAAGAACGCGGCGACGTTGTCGGCGCCGAGCTCGGCCACCTTCGCTTCGAGCGCGGCCACCGAGGCGGCGATCAGCGCGGCGTCGTCGGCGAAATCGCTGCGGTACGCGTACGGCGACGGCAAATGATGCTGGTTCGGCAGCGGCAGATCGAAGTTGCGGTGGAACGCGGGCAGGGCGGTGAGGCCGGCGCCGGTCGTCGACGAGCCGTGGTAGCCGCGTTGCAGCGCGATGATGTGCTTCTTCGACGGACGCCCCGTAGCGTTGAAGTAGTGCGTGATGAAGCGCAGTGCCGAGTCCACCGCGTCCGACCCGCCGAGCGTGAAGTACACGTGTTGCAGCGACGCGGGCGACACCTCGACCAGCTTCTGCGCGAGTTCGATGGCCGGCTCCGAGCCGAAATGGAAATAGCCGGTCGCGTAGGGCAATTTCTGCATCTGCGCGGTGGCGGCGTCGACAATGCTCTGCTGGCCGTAGCCGACGTTCACGCACCACAGTCCGGAAAACGCGTCGAGCAGTTCGTTGCCGGCCGCGTCGCGCAGAAATGCGCCGCTGGCGGATTCGAGGATGGTGACGCCGCGTGCTTCGTGCGCGCGGTAGTTGATGACCGGGTGAATCAGATGCTTGCGGTCGGCTTCGATGAGCGATTGAATCGGCATGATGGTTTCTCGTCGCGGGAAGGGGCTGTTGACCGTTCCATACTACTGATCAGCGACGATCGCCTGCTCACCTAAACAATTGCCTGAAAAGCGCGCACGACGCGTTTTGATGCGTGGTCTTGGCATTTTCTGCTGCGGACGCTGAAAAGCCGCGCCGCACGGGCGTTTCAGGCGGTGCTGCCCTCAATAGCCTTGCGCGCGGTCGACCTGACCGACCATCGGCAAGCCTTCGCGATGACGGCGCAGGTTCTCCAGCACCACGTCGACTGCGGTTTCGGGCCGCGTCGCGCTGGCGATATGCGGCGTGATGCGCACGCGTGGATGCGTCCACAACGCATGGCCGGCGGGCAACGGCTCGGGATCGGTGACATCGAGAATGGCGTTGTGCAACTGACCGTTTTCGAGCGCTGCCAGCAGATCCTGCTGATTCAGATGCGGACCGCGTCCCGTTTGAATCAGCGACGCGCCGCGCGGCAGCTTCGCGAATAACTCCGCATCGAGCAACCCGCGCGTGGCGGGTGTGAGCGGCAGCAGGCAGATCAGAATATCGGTGCGCGCGAGAAACGCATCCCGTGCGGCTTCACCCGCGTAACACGTCACGCCTTCTATCTCACGACCCGAACGGCTCCATCCCGCGCAGTCGAAGCCGAACAACCGCAGCCTTTCCAACACGGCCGTGCCCAATACGCCGAGCCCAAGGACGCCGACGCGGCGTTGACTGGCCGGCTTGAGGGGCAGTTCGCGCCAGACCTGCTGTTGTTGCTGAAGACCGTAGTCGAACAGATCGCGATGAATCGTCAGCACGGCCTGCGTGACGTACTCGACCATGCCTTCGACGATCCCGGGCTCGATCATGCGCACGACGGGCACATGCTCCGGCACGCCCGACAGATCGAACTGATCGATTCCCGCGCCGACCGAGAACACGACCTCCAGATTAGGGAAGGTGCGTGTCGGATCTTCCGGCGGCTGCCAGGCGGCGAGATAGCGGATCGCGGCCGGATCGCCCAGATCGGGCCAGATATGAAACGGCAGCTCCGGTGCCTTCTGCGCGAAGAGTTTCGCCCACTGGGCGCCACGCGCCGGGTCGGCTTTATAGAGAAAGGCCATAAGGTCAGCAGATTGCCTGGTTGATGATGCCGTATTGCAGGTAATGCGCGTCCTGGCCGCCGCTCGCGGACTCGCCCGGTGTGGCGGGGCGGATCATTTTGACGACCGTGTCCACGCGCGGCAGGCCCAATTGCTCCAGCCACTCGGTCAGACCGCTTTCACCCGGTGTGTCGATACGCACGAACACGCCTTCGTTCAGCGCCAGCCAGTGGCTGATGAGCGCCTTGGCGCGGCTCGAATCTTCCGAGGCAGGCGCGACCACCGGACCGATCGCAAAGCCGCGTCCGAAGCGGCGAAACAGCGCGAAGCCGATCAGTTCGCCGTCGCGGTCGAGCGCGATGCCGTCGGCGGTGCCTAGTAGCGCGGGCAAGACTTCGCCGCGATCCAGACCGCTGGCCCGCGACGCCAGTTCGACCAGCCGCGCGGTATCGCTCGAACCAAGCGGGCGCAAGCGCTCGCCCGGCGGCAGCGACACGAGCGGCGGCTGAAACGCCGCGCCTTGGTGCTGGTCGAGCGTGCCCGTGGCGCGAAAGCCGAGCTTTTCATAGAGCGGCTGGCCCGCGGTGGTGGCGTGCAGGAACGTGACCCGGCCGCCCAGTTCGTCCAGCACCAGATCCATCAACTTTCTGCCGATGCCTCGTCCCTGGCTTCCCGGCGACACGATCACCATGCCGAGCGACGCGCACTCGGCGCCGTATTTCCAGCACAGGGCGGTGCCGATCACGCCGTTCGCATCTTCCGCGACGAAACCCACGCCCAGCTGGACGACGAATCTCCAGTCGTCCGCGCGATGCGGCCATTTGAGTTCGACCGTCAACGCGTGTGCGGCGGCAATGTCGTCGAGGGTGAAGCGTCTATAGGTAATCGAATCGGACACGCCGTACTCCCTGATTGACTGAAGGCTTACGCCGTCACTGTGTCATCCGGTGCGCGGTGTGACTAGGACGATCTTTTTATCGCGAGCCCCGGAAAGGGCCGCATCCAAATTCGATGCAAAACGCCAGGTCTGGGCGCGCATTACAGGTGAGTTCTGCTGCGTGGCGATTTTTGTCGGCGACATATGCCACGCCCGCGGCTCTACGATTTTGTCATGGCGGCGGCGTTCTCGAAACGCGCTGCGCGGACCACCAGCCAGTCACACAGGAAACCTCTCTCATGGACAGCTTTAATCCGGACGACGTCGCGATTCGCAGCGGGCATTACATCGGCGGGGAATATGTCGAGGCGGGCGAGCGCCGCATCGAGGTGGCGCGGCCGTCGGACGGCGTGGTGTACGCGTCGGTGCCGCTCGCCGATGCCGCCATGGTGGACCGCGCGGTCGAGAACGCCTGGCAGGCTTTCAAACACAGTGGCTGGGCGCGTATGGCGCCGCGTGAGCGCGCGAAGATCCTGCGCCGTTTCGCGGAACTGGTCGAAGCCGATGCGCCCACGCTTGGTCGGCTCGAAGCAGTCGGCTCGACGCGTCCGATTGCTCAGGCGATTGGCTGGGACGTGCCGTTCACCGCGGAAGGCATCCGCTTCTACGCCGAGTTCGCCGACAAGCTGGGCGGCGACGTGGCAGCCACCGATCACGATCATCTCGGCATGACGATCGCCGAGCCTTACGGCGTGATCGGCGCAATCGCGCCGTGGAATTTCCCGCTGGTCATGGCTTCATGGAAGATCGCTCCGGCGCTGGCGGCGGGCAATGCGGTGGTGCTCAAACCTTCGGAGATGACGCCGTTCTCGGTCTTGCGGCTCGCCGAACTGGCCGTGCAGGCGGGCGTGCCCGCGGGCATCTTCAACGTGATCCAGGGCGATGGGCGCGTGACTGGCGACGAACTCGTGCGTCATCCGAAGATCAGCAAGGTCACCTTCACGGGCTCCACGCGCACCGGCGCGTCGATCATGGCCGCGTGCGCCAACAGCGGCACCAAGCCGGTCACGCTCGAATTGGGCGGCAAGAGCCCGCAAATCGTCTTCGCCGACGCGCCGCGTCTGGACGACGTGGCGCGTCGCATCGCCGGCGCGATCACGGGCAACGCGGGGCAAGTGTGCGTGGCGGGCTCGCGTCTCCTGGTCGAGCGAAGTCTCGCCGAGCCGCTGGCCGAACGCATCGGCAAGATCTTTGCCGAGTTGAAACCCGGCGCGACGTGGGCCGCCGGCACCACGCTCTCGCCGATCATCTCGGCGCCCCAGGCGGCGCGCATCGAAGGCATCGTGGGGCGCACGCTGGAAGCCGGCGCGACGCTGCGCTACGGCGGCGTCCGCGCCGACGGCGGCGCAGACGGCGCGTTCTACAGCCCGACCTTGTTGACGGACGTCACGGCCTACTCCGAAGCGGTGCGGGAAGAAGTCTTCGGTCCGGTGCTGACGCTGCAAACCTTCGATACCGAAGAAGAAGCGCTCGCGCTCGCTCAGCATCCCGAGTACGGACTTGCGGCCGGTGTGCATACCGCCGACCTCGGCCGGGCGCTGCGTTTCGTGCGCGGACTGGATGCGGGCACGGTGTGGGTTAACCGCTATGGCCGCACTTCGGACTTCATGATTCCCACGGGCGGCTTCAAGCGTTCCGGCATCGGCAAGGACCTGGGCCGCCAGGCCTACGAGGCCAACCTGCGTTTCAAAAGCGTGTTGATCGACCTGCGGGCGTGACGGCCTGCCATCTGCCTGGCATGCCGGCCGCAAACCCAATAGGGATAAGGCTTTCAGCCAGATCGCCGCATTCTGTGCTGTCAGCGGCCTCAAAACGCATGATTTGTGTCACCAGCAACGCCCTAATCAGGAACATCTATGTTTTTGCGCTGATTAAATCTTTAACAGGAATTAAGGTTTTGTCGACCGGAGTTTGCGCTTTAGCGCGTTACTCCGGTCCCACGCAAAGCGGGTTTCGCCAATGAACTCCGACAGCGAGTTCACCATCACGATAGGACTGCACCATGATCGAATTCGAACCGAAATACATCACCTTCGACTGCTACGGCACGCTGACCAAATTCCACATGGCCGACATGACGCGCGAGCAGTACGGCCACTTGCTGAACGGCGAAGACCTGGAAAAGCTCATCGCGTTCTATTCGGGCTATCGGCGCGACGAAGTGCTCGGTGCATGGAAGCCGTACCGCGATGTGGTGGTCAATGCGCTGCGCCGCGCCTGCAAGCGCATGAACGTCGAATTCAACGAAGCGGGCGCCCAGAGCATCTATGACGCCGTGCCGACATGGGGTCCGCATCCGGACGTGCCGGAAGGCGTCGCGCGTCTGGCGAAGAAGTACAAGCTGGTGATTCTCTCGAACGCTTCGAACGATCAGATCCAGAGCAACGTCGACAAGCTCGGCGCGCCGTTCCATAAGGTATTCACCGCCCAGCAGGCGCAGTCGTACAAGCCGCGCATGCAAGGCTTCGAATACATGTTCGACCAGTTGAACTGCAATCCGGAAGACGTGCTGCACGTATCGTCGAGCCTGCGCTACGACCTGATGACTGCGCATGACATGGGCATCAAGCACAAGGCCTTCGTCAAGCGCGGCCACGAACCGTCCACGCCGTACTACCAGTACTACGAGGTCAACGACATTCCGCATCTCGCTTCGGAACTCGGTCTGTAAGCGCTGCTTTTATCACGCGCTGACAACCACCCGCCGCCTCGCTCATTGCCCATCTCAAGGACAGACCGGATGAAGCTCGATTCCTACTGGCTCGATACCGCGCCGCCGCTGCTTTCGGCGTGCGAGGGTCCGGTCGACGGCCAAACCGATGTGGCGGTGATCGGCGGCGGCTTCACCGGACTGTCGGCGGCGCAAGCGTTGGGCAAGCGCGGCGCCGCGGTGACCGTGCTCGACGCGGGCCGCATCGGCGGCGGCGCGTCCGGGCGCAACGGCGGGCAGGTCAATACCGGCGTCGCGCAGGACTTCGTCGCGCTGGTCGCGCAACTCGGTGTGGAGCGCGCGAGCGCGTGCTACCGCGCGTTTTCGGATGCGGTCGACACGGTCGAGCGTCTGATCCGCGAGGAAAACATCGACTGCAATTACATCGCGACCGGCAAGCTGAAGCTGGCCTCCAAGCCGCATCACTTCGCGCATCTGGAGAAGACGGCGGAGGCGATTCGCCGTGAAGTCGATACGGATATCGAACTAATCGACCGCAGCCGTATCCGAAGCGAAATCCAGTCCGACAGTTTTTACGGCGGACTGCTGCAACGGCACGGCGGCCAGATGCATATGGGCAAGTTCGCGATCGGTCTCGCCGAGGCCGCGGTGCGTCGCGGCGCGAAGCTGTACGAAAACGCGGCGGTCACCGCCATCGTGAAAGACGGCAGCGGCTTTCGGATTACCACGGCGCGCGGCGAAGTGCGCGCGAAGCAGGTGCTGATCGCGACCGGTCCGTCGCGGCATGGTCCGTTCGGCTGGTATCGGCGGCGCCTCGCACCGGTCGGTTCGTTCATCGTCGTGACGGAGCCGGTGTCGCCCGAGTTGCTGGCGCAAGTGTTCCCGAACCGGCGCGCGTACACGACCACGCGCTTGATGCACAACTACTTCCGCGTGACGCCGGATTCGCGTTTGCTGTTCGGCGGCCGCGCGCGCTTCACGGCTTCCGAACGCCCGTCCGATGCGAAGAGCGGACGCATCCTGCAGGAAGGCCTTGCCGCGATGTTTCCGACGCTCGCGAGCGCGCGCATCGACTATTGCTGGGGCGGTCTGGTGGATATGAGCGCCGACCGTCTGCCGCACGCGGGGCAGCACGACGGCATCTATTTCTCGATGGGTTACAGCGGCCACGGCACGCAGATGTCGACGCACATGGGCCAGGTGATGGCCGACGTGATGGACGGCCACGAAGACCAGAACCCGTGGCGCGAGTCGGAGTGGCCCGCGATTCCCGGCCATACCGGCAAGCCCTGGTTCCTGCCGCTGGTGGGCACGTACTACCGTATCAAAGACATTTTTTATTGATTGTTCGTTGTTGGATTGGCAGTTAAACCTGGCAAATAAGCCCGGCAGTTAAAACCACGCAGCCACGCCTGCTCCCCCCATTGCTCACCCTCGCGGAGAAGTTCGATGAATAAGGAAAACTCGCAACATGGCGCTCTTGGTCTCGGCACCGAGTTGGAGCGGTTGACCGCCAAAGGTACCTCGCGGCGCGGTGTGCTGCGCGCGATGGCCGCAGCCGGGATGATGTCAGTGACGGGCGCCGGCCTTCTGACCGCGAGCGGCGAGGCCTTGGCGCAGGCGAAGCCAAAGCAGGGCGGCAAGATCCGCGTGGCCACGCAGTCCGCCTCCGCGGCCGATACGCTCGATCCCGCGAAGGGCGCGCTCGGCACCGATTACGTTCGTGGCTTCATGTTCTACAACTGCCTGACCGAACTCGACTCGCATCTCGGCGCGAAGATGTCGCTGGCGACCTCGCTCGATACGAAAGACGCCACCGTGTGGGTCGTCAAGCTGCGCAATGGCGTGCAGTTCCACGACGGCAAGGCGCTTGCGCCGGCCGACGTGGTGTATTCGATCATGCGTCACAAGGATCCGGCCACCGCTTCGAAAGCGAAGACGCTGGCCGACCAGATCAAGGAAGTGAAGGCCACGGGTCCGAACGAAGTGACGATCACGCTGGAAGGTCCGAATGCCGATCTGCCGGTGATCCTCGCGACCTCGCATTTCCAGATCATCAAGGACGGCACTAAGGATTTCAAAACAGCAATCGGCACCGGCCCGTTCAAGGTCAAGGAATTCTCGCCGGGCGTGCGCACCGTCGGCGTGAGAAACGAGAAGTACTGGAAGCCGGGCATGCCGCATCTCGACGAAATCGAGCTCATCGGCATCGGCGACGAATCGGCGCGCGTGAACGCGCTGCTCTCGGGCGACGTGCAACTGATCAACTCGCTGAGCCCGCGTTCAACCACGCAGATCAAAGGCGCCGGTGGTTTCTCCGTGCTGGAGACCAAGACGGGTCTGTACACCGATCTCGTGGTTCGCGACGAAGGCGGCATTACCGGCAACGACGATTTTCGTCGAGGCATGATGTACCTGCAGGACCGCGAGCAGATGCGCCGCGCCATTTTCCAGGGTTACGGCACGATCGGCAACGATCAGCCTATCGATCCGACCAACAAGTACTACCTGGCCGGCTTGCCGCAGCGTGCCTTCGATCCGGACAAGGCGAAGTTCCACTTCCAGAAGGCCAAGGTCGGCAGCGCGCCGATCCAGATTTTTGCGTCGCCGGCGGCGGAAGGGTCGGTTGAGATGGCCATGTTCCTTCAGCAGGTCGCGCCGCAAGCCGGTCTGAATCTGCAGGTGTCGCGCGTGCCGGCCGACGGCTACTGGTCGAACCACTGGATGAAGCATCCGCTGGGTTTCGGCAACGTCAACGCGCGGCCTAGCGCCGACGTGATCTTCACGCAGTTCTACAAGTCGGACGCACCGTGGAACGAGGCGAACTGGAAGAGCCCGAAGTTCGATCAGATGCTGGTGGCCGCGCGCGGCGAGCCGGACGACGCCAAGCGCAAGAAGATCTACGGCGATATGCAGGTGCTGGTGCATGAAACGGGCGGCACCGGCATTCCGCTGTTCCAGAGTTCGCTCGACGCCTATACGAACAAGCTCAAGGGTCTTGGCTCGATTCCGCTCGCGGGATTGATGGGCTTCATGTTCGCGGAAAACGTCTGGCTCGAAACCTGAGCTGGACCGAGGGAACACCCTGCAACACGCGCGCCACTGATCGGGCGGCGCGCGGCTTCAACTGAGGAGGCGAATCTCGATGAAAGCACATGCGCAACGTCTCATCGCCGCGCGCCTCGGCCTCGCGCTGCTCACGCTGCTGCTGGTGTCGGCGGTCGTGTTCGCCGTCACCGGGCTGCTTCCCGGCGACGCGGCCCAGCAGGCGCTCGGCCAGGCGGCAACCCCCGAAGCCGTGGCCGCCTTGCGGCATCAGTTCGGCCTCGACCAGCCCGCGCTGCAACGCTACTTCGTGTGGCTCCTTCATGTGGTGAGCGGCAACTTCGGCATCTCGCTGTCGAACAATCTGCCTGTCAGCCAACTGATCGCGACGCGTCTGCCGAATTCGCTGGTGCTGGCCGGTCTCACGGCGGTGGTCTCGGTGCCGGTAGCGCTGCTGATCGGTATTTCATCGGCGATGTTCCGCGGCTCGCTGCTCGACCGCACGCTCAACGTGCTGACGCTCTCCACGGTGGCCGTGCCGGAATTCCTGATTGCGACGATCGCCGTACTGATCTTTGCCGTCAAGCTGCGCTGGCTGCCGGCGCTGTCGTATCTGTCGGAAGTGCATTCGTTCGGCGCGCTGCTGCGCATCTACGCGATGCCGGTGATGACGCTGTGCTGCGTGCTCGTTGCGCAGATGGCGCGCATGACGCGCGCCGCGGTGCTCGACCAGCTCAATTCGTCGTACGTGGAAATGGCCTTGCTCAAGGGCGCCTCGCCGGTGCGCGTGGTGTGGCGGCATGTGTTGCCGAACACCGTCGGCCCGATTGCCAACGCCGTGGCGCTGAGCCTGTCGTACCTGTTCGGCGGCGTGGTGATCGTCGAGTCGATCTTCAACTATCCCGGCTTGGCGAGTCTGATGGTGGACGCGGTGACCAACCGCGATATGCCGCTCGTGCAGGGCTGCGTGATGGTGTTCTGCGCGGCGTATCTCGCGCTCGTGCTGATCGCCGACCTGTGTCAAATCGTATCCAACCCGAGGCTGCGTCGATGATGAGCCAACCTACCAATCCCCATCATGTTCCTCACGCCGGCACGGAGCTGTACGACGTGCGCCGTGACGAAGTGGTCGTCGAGCCGGCACCTGTCGAAGCGCCGCCGCTGAAACACGGCGTGTTCAAACGCCTCGTGCACCGCTTTTCCGTCCTCGGTTTGATCGGCCTGTTGATGGTGGCGTTCTGGCTGCTGGTCGCGTTCATCGGACCGCTGGTCGCGCCGTACAAAGGCGGCGCGCTGACCTCGACGGAAATTTTCGGCCGCTACAGCGCGGCGTATCCGCTTGGCACCGACTATCTGGGCCGCGACATGCTGAGCCGGATTCTCTACGGCGCGCGTTATACGGTCGGCCTCGCGCTCGCAGCGGCCGTGCTTGCCAGTGTGATCGGCACGTTCTTCGGCCTGCTCGCGGCGGTGTCGGGCCGCGTGGTCGATGAAGTTCTGAGCCGTCTGTTCGATGCGCTCATTTCGATTCCGAGCAAGGTGCTCGCGCTCGTCGTGATCGCCGCGTTCGGTTCGTCGATTCCGATGCTGACGACCGTTGCCGCGGTGGCCTACATTCCGGGCGCGTTCCGCATTTCGCGCTCGCTCGCGGTGAACGTGATGAGCCTCGAATATGTGCAGGTGGCGCGAGCGCGCGGCGAAGGCCTCTTCTATATCGCGCGGGTCGAGGTGCTGCCCAACATGATTCATCCGATGCTTGCCGATTTCGGCCTGCGCTTCGTGTTTATCGTGTTGCTGCTGAGCGGGCTGAGCTTCCTCGGTCTCGGCGTGCAACCGCCGAACGCCGATTGGGGCTCGCTCGTGCGCGAGAACATCGGCGGCTTGTCGGAAGGCGCGCCTGCTGTGTTGATGCCGGCCGTTGCGATCGCGACGCTGACCATCGGCATGAATCTGCTGATCGACAACCTGCGGCGCCGCAGCCGTAGCCACGGAGGTGCGTGATGGCTGATCAGTACATGATCGAAGTGAAGGGCCTGAGAGTCGTCGCGGGTGCCGCGCCGGGGCCGGTGACGGAGATCGTCAAGGGCGTCGATTTTTCGGTGAAGAAGGGCGAAGTGCTCGCGCTGATCGGCGAGTCCGGTTCGGGCAAGACCACCATCGCGCTGTCGCTGCTCGGCTATGCGCGGGCCGGCTGCGCGATCAGCGGCGGCTCGGTGCGCATCGGCGACATCGAGGTGTTGTCGCTCGACGCGAAGGGCCGCCGCGCGTTGCGTGCGCGGACCGTCGCGTATGTCGCGCAGAGCGCGGCGGCCGGCTTCAATCCGGCGCGCACGATCATGGATCAGGTCATTGAGCCGGCGCTGCTGCATCACCTGATGACGAAAGAAGCGGCACGCGCCAAGGCGGTCGAACTGTTCCGCTCGCTCGCGCTGCCCGCGCCGGAAACGCTCGGCGAGCGCTATCCGCATCAAGTATCCGGCGGTCAGTTGCAGCGCTTGATGGCGGCGATGGCCTTGATCACCGATCCGGCCGTCGTCGTGTTCGACGAGCCGACCACCGCGCTCGACGTCACCACCCAGATCGAAGTACTCGCGGCCTTCAAGAAGGTGATTCGCGAACTCGGCACCACGGCCGTGTATGTGTCGCACGATCTGGCGGTGGTCGCGCAAATGGCGGACCGCATCGTCGTGTTGAATGGCGGCGCGGTGAAGGAGAACGGCGCGGTCGCGCAAGTGCTCGACGCGCCGGTGGATGCCTACACGCGCCAATTGCTGGCCGCGACGCGACGTCCGGAAGCCGTGCTGACGTTGCCGCCAAACCTCGGCAAACACGTGCCGCCGCTATTGGAGATTCGCGGGCTGTCCGCGGGCTACGGCCGTATCGACCGCCACGGCGTGCCCGCCGTGCGCGTGCTGGACGACGTCAGCCTGTCGATCCCGCGCGGCAGCACGCTCGGCGTGATCGGCGAATCCGGCTCCGGCAAGACGACGCTCGCGCGCGTGGTGGCGGGGCTGGTCGACCGGGCGCGCGGCGAGGTGCTGTTCAACGGCGAGCCGTTGCACGCGCAAATTTCGCGCCGTACGCCGGAGCAGTATCGGCAGATCCAGATCGTGTTTCAGAACGCCGATACGGCGCTCAATCCGAGCCATTCGATCGCCGATATTCTGGGGCGGCCGCTTGCGTTCTATCACCATCTGCGTGGCTCGGCTGCGAAGAAACGCATGCTGGAGTTGCTCGATCTGGTGAAACTGCCGGCTTCGATCGCCACCCGTACGCCGGCCGGACTCTCCGGCGGCCAGAAGCAGCGTGTGAATCTGGCGCGCGCGCTCGCCGCCGATCCCGCCTTGATTCTGTGCGACGAAGTGACTTCCGCGCTCGACACGGTGGTCGGCGCGGCGATCCTCGATCTGCTCGCCGAATTGCGGCGCGAACTGGGCGTGTCGTACATGTTCATCAGCCACGATATTTCGACGGTGCGCGCGATCTGCGACGAAGTGATCGTGCTGTATGCCGGACATCGCGTGGAAGCGGGGCAGCGCGACGTGCTCGCGGCGCCGCCGTATCACCCGTACACGGGCTTGCTGGTGGATTCGGTGCCGGCGTTGAAACCCGGCTGGCTCGACGCGCGACGCGGCATGGTCGCGGCTGCGTTGCCGACGATGGGCGAGAGCGCCGACGTGGCCGAGTTGTGCTCGTTCCGCGCGCGCTGTCCGGTGCGTATCGACGGCAAGTGCAACGTGACGCCGCCTTCGTTGAAGAAGCTGCCTTCGGGCGCGGAGATTCTGTGCCACCATCCGGCCGCCGAATTGAACCGTTTGCAGACCGTGGAGGCGACCCCGGCATGAGTGGACGATTCGTACGCGTCGCGGAAACGGGCCGCAAAACCTTTCCGATCACCGTGGATGGCGTCGTGCGCGAGGCCGCCGAAGGCGACACGCTGATGGTCGCGCTGCTCACCGGCACACGCACATTGCGCGACTCCGAATTCGGCGACGGCCGGCGCGCCGGTTTCTGTCTGATGGGCGCCTGCCAGGACTGCTGGGTGTGGACCGCGCAAGGCGAGCGCGTGCGTGCGTGCAGCACGCCGGCGATGCCGGGCATGTCGATCGTCACGAAGCTGGCGGAAGCCGGGGAGGGTGTATGGCCCCGCGCGTAGTCATCATCGGCGCCGGGCCGGCGGGTGTGCGCGCCGCGCAGGCGCTCGTCGAAGCGGGGCTGCGGCCTGTCCTAGTCGATGAAGGCCGGCGCGACGGCGGGCAGATTTATCGACGTCAACCGGAAGGGTTTTCGCGCAGCTACGAGACGCTCTATGGCACCGAGGCCGAGCGTGCCACGTCGCTGCATCAGAGCTTTGATGCGTTGAAAAGCAGGATCGACTATCTGCCGGAAACGCTGGTCTGGAACATCTCGCCGAACACCGTGCATCTGGTGAGCGGCACGCGGTATCACACGCTCGCGTTCGACGCGCTGATCGTTTGCAGCGGCGCGACGGATCGGCTGATGCCGGTCAAGGGCTGGCACCAGGCCGGCACTTATAGCCTCGGCGGCGCTCAGGTCGCGCTGAAGTCGCAAGGCTGCGCGATCGGCTCGCGCATCGTGATGATGGGCAGCGGTCCGCTGCTGTATCTCGTGGCCGCGCAGTATGTGAAGGCGGGTGCGCAGGTCGCGGCGGTGCTCGACACCTCGACGTTCATGCAGCGCGTGGCCGCGTTGCCGCACCTGCTGGCGATTCCTGCCGCGCTCAGAAAAGGCATCGCGTTGACGCGCGTGCTGGCCGACGCACGCGTGCCGGTTCATCGCGGCGTGCAGCCGCTCGAAATCAAAGGCTCGCCGCAAGACGGCGTCAGCGCGGTCGAAGTCGCGCTGTCCGGCGGCAAGCGCCTCGAATTCAAGTGTGATGCCGTCGCGCTCGGTTATCACCTACGGCCCGAGACGCAACTCGCGGACCTTGCCGGCTGTCGTTTTTTGTTCGACGAGAGCACGCAGCAATGGCTGCCGCAAATCGACACCGACGGCCGCAGCAGCATCAAAGGCGTCTATCTGGCGGGCGACGGCGCGCGCGTGCGCGGCGCCGACGCGGCGGAACGCTCCGGTCGTCTCGCGGCGCTGGCCGCCTTGCAGGATCACGGCATGCCGGTCAACGGCATGGAGGGCTTGCGTACCGAACTCGCGCGCTTCACGCGTTTTGCAACAGGCTTGCGTGAAGCTTTCCCGTGGCCGGCGAAATTCGCCGCGTCGCTGCCCGACGAGACAATTGTCTGCCGTTGCGAAGCGATCACGGCGGGCGAGTTGCGTCGCGTGGTGCAGGCGACCGGCGCTAAAGAGGCCAATCGCGCGAAGGCTTTTTCGCGTGTCGGCATGGGCCGCTGCCAGGGGCGCTATTGCGGCCATGCAGGCGCGGAAATCATCGCGGCGGCGGCGTGTGTGCCGCTGTCTTCAGTGGGACGGCTGCGCGGCCAGGCGCCGGTCAAACCGCTGCCCGTGGCGCTGACCGAAGACGTAAGCGACGAGGTGAGCAAATGAGCGCGACGACCGGCAACGAAGCCGATGTGATCGTGATCGGCGGCGGCATCATGGGGACGACGACGGCGTTCTTCCTGCGTCAGCGCAACCGCTCGGTGATTCTTTTGGAGCGCGGACTCACCGGCCAGCAGGCGAGCGGCGTGAACTTCGGCGGCGTTCGCCGTCAGGGCCGCGCGTTGTCGCAACTGGCGATGGCGAACCGCGCGCTGCGTACGTGGCAACGGTCCACGGAATTGCTCGGCGAGGACATAGAATTTTTGCCGTCGGGCCACACGCGCGTCTGTTACCACCAGAAGGACGTCGAGAATTTCGACCAGTACGCGATCGACGCGCGCGCCTACGGTCTCGAACTCGAAGTGCTGCACGGCGAAGCCCTGTTCAGGCGTTTTCCGTTTCTCGGCCGCGAGGTGCTGGCGGCTTCGATCTCTCCGCTCGACGGCCACGCCAATCCGCGTCTCGCCGCGCCCGCGTTCGGTCGCGCGGCGGCGCGGCTCGGCGCGCAGGTGATCGAGAACACGGAGATCGTGCGCGTCGAAAAAGACGGTAGCCGGTTTCGCGTGGAAAGTGCGTGCGGCGACGTGTACTGGGCGGCGCAACTCGTGATCTGCGCCGGCGCGTGGGCGACCCGTCTGACCGAACAGTTCGGCGAATCCGTGCCGCTCACCGCGCGCGGGCCGCAGATGTGCGTGACGGAGCCGGTGCCGTACGTGTTCAAGTCGTCGATGGGCGTGTTCACGTCGATCAAGGAAGAGAGCATTTATTTTCGGCAGATTCCGCGCGGCAACATCATCGTCGGCGGTGGGCCTGCCGGTCCCGCCGACGCCGTGACGAGCCGCGCCTCGGTGTTGCCGGTCAACACCGTGCGGCAACTCGCGCAGATGCGCCGACTCGTACCCGCGTTGGCGCCGCTGCATGTGATTCGCGTGTGGAGCGGCGTGGAAAGCTATCTGCCCGACAGCGAGCCGGTGATCGGTCCGAGCAGTCAGGTCGACGGTGTGTTCTACGCGTTCGGCTTCAGCGGGTCGGGTTTTCAGATCGGCCCGGGCGTCGGCGAAACGCTGGCGGAACTCGTCGATACGGGCAGCACGGCGATTCCTCTCGACGCGTTTTCCATCCGGCGTTTCGCGCAACAACCGGCGGCTCGCTCGACCATCGTGACGTCATGAAACAGTCCATCAGCCTCAATGCGGCCCGCGCTTTCATCGAAGCTCATTTCGACGAACCCGTGACGCTCGCGCAACTGGCCGCGCTGTCGGCGCTCAGCGTGTCACGTTTCGCCACGGTGTTCCGGCAGCAATACGGCTCGTCGCCGTATCGCTATCTGTGCGGCCTGCGGATTCAGCGCGCGCAGACGCTGTTGCTCGAAGGCGTGCCGGGATCGGTGGTTGCGACGGAGGTCGGCTTCTTCGATCAGAGCCATTTCGGCCGACATTTCAAGCGATGCTGCGGCATGACGCC
This sequence comes from Paraburkholderia aromaticivorans, assembly GCF_012689525.1. Classification (NCBI taxonomy): domain Bacteria; kingdom Pseudomonadati; phylum Pseudomonadota; class Betaproteobacteria; order Burkholderiales; family Burkholderiaceae; genus Paraburkholderia; species Paraburkholderia aromaticivorans. The sequence continues at coordinate 2,906,423 of NZ_CP051515.1, read as the reverse complement.
CAGCATGTTCATCGCGCGAGCCGGCGGCAACGCGGCGCGGCATGGTGGCGCGAGTGGCTTAAATGGCTTGGGCGGCGCGCCTACTGCGTCGCGTTCAGCTTCCGCCATAACGTCGTCTTGCTGATGCCGAGCGCCTCGCAGACCGCGTCACGATCGCCGTCGTGCGAGGCGAGCGCGGCGCGGATTTCGTCGGCTTCCACGTGGCGGCTGCGTTCGCGCAGGGTTAGCGCGGCTTTTTTCGTGCGCGCGTGCGGCTCGACGATTTCAGGCGCGACCGTGCGCAACATGTCGCGGGTGAGAACGGGTTCGGCGGCATCTTCGGGCATTGCGTCCACGTCCACGTCCACATCGGCGAGTTCGACCGCGATCCGTTCGATCACGTTCTGCAATTCACGCACATTGCCGGGCCACGCGTAACGCTTGAGCGGCTCGGCAAGCGCGGTGAGCAGGCGCTCGGCGGCGGCCGCGTCCGGCAGGCGCGCCGCGAGCCTCGGTTCGCGCGCGGCAGCTTGCAATAGCAGTTCGACGGCGAGCGGCAGCAGATCGGTCGGCCGCTCGCGCAGCGGCGGCAGTGCGATGCTTAGAATGTTGAGCCGGTAATAGAGATCCGCGCGGAAGCTGCCCACTTCGATGCCCTCGGTCAACGCGCGATGCGTCGCCGCGACCACACGAATATCGACTCGCGTGGGCTCCGTCGAACCGAGCCGCACGACTTCACGTTCCTGCAGCACGCGCAGGAGCCGGCTTTGCAACGACAGCGGCATTTCGCCTATTTCATCGAGAAAAAGCGTGCCGCGGTGCGCCACTTCGATCAATCCCGCCTTGCCGCCCTTGCGCGCGCCGGTGAACGCGCCTTCCTCGTAGCCGAACAGTTCGCTCTCCAGCAGCGCCTCGGGAAACGCGCCGCAGTTGATCGCGACGAACGCGAAGTCGCGCCGCGCGCTCAACTGATGCATGCTCTGCGCGACCATCTCCTTGCCCGTGCCGCTTTCGCCGAGAATCAGTACGGTGGCGTCCGAGCGGGCATAGCGCCGCACGAGCGCGCGCACCCGTTCAATGGATTCGGACGCGCCGACGATATCGTCGAGCCGGTAACGCGCGCTGAACTGCTGCACGCGTTGGCGTGAACGCAAGGTCCGGTCGAGCCGCTCGACCGCGCGCGATTCCTGAAACGTCAGCACCGTGCCCGCCGCCGCGCCGCTGCTGGCCAGCGGTCCGCGATGCACGACATAGCTCACTCCACGCACCGTGCACAAGGTGTCGCCGTCCGCGTCCGGCAGGCTGCCCGCGAGATCGGGCGCGAGTTCGAGCAGCACGCGGCCCACGGCCTTCGCCGCGTCGAGGCCGAGCACGCCGGCGAGGCGCTGGTTCATCGCTTCGACGCGGCCTTGCGCGTCGAGCGCGACAACGCCGTCGCGCAGATGCTGCAGCAGATTGTCGAGCCGTTGACGCCGGATCGTTTCGCGGCGCGTGGCCTGGGCAACTTCGAGCGCGGTGTCGAAGGCCGCGCGCACCGACGCGCGCGAATAGAGAAACACCGCGCCCATGCCGGCATTCGCGGCGAGATCGGTGACGAGTCCCGGGCCGACCACCACGTCGATACCGCGATCGCGCAGATCGAGCACGACGCTCTCCGCGTCCTGCGCCGATTGATACGAGGCGAACGTGACGTCGAGCGCATACGCAGCCGTGAAGCGCCGCACTTCGTCAGGCGTGTCGCCGTGCGTGACGAGCGCGACCTTCGCGCCGTCGCGCCGCGCCCGCGCGAGCGCGTGCATCACGTCGAAACCGGTCGGGCTGATCAACACGACCGGCACCGATACGCGCGTCTTCAGATACGCGCCGTTCGAGCCGCCGGCAATCACGACATCCGGACGACCCGCGCCCGCGGCGTCGATCTCGCGCACGGCGTCCTCGAAGCCATGCGAGACGATGCGCAGATCCGCGCGTTCCACGTACTCGCCGGCAATATCGAAGAACAGATCGCGCAGGCGGCTGATACTCACGGCCCAGATGCGGGGGCGCTGGGTGGGTTCGAAAAGAGGTGTGCTCAAGGCAGGGCGGCTCGCGGCAGGGCTGGTGACGTCCATCTATTATGCGCGTATCCATTTCTGATTTGAAATTCGCGTTTCAGTTGTGAAATGAAATCCGCGTCGGCGTGAGCGGCGGTCTTTTGTGAAATCAGGCACTTAGCGTGCGATAGGGCGGCTGGCCCGTTCTTTGCATTACAGGCTGCGGTCAAAGCATCCCCCCATGCAATCAGGAGACGAACTCATGAGCGAAGCAGACAACAGCACGCCGAACGCAGGCGCATTCAAACCGAAGAAATCCGTCGCCCTGTCCGGCGTGACGGCGGGCAACACGGCACTCTGCACGGTCGGCAAGACCGGCAACGACCTGCACTACCGTGGCTACGACATTCTCGATATCGCGAACGCCTGCGAATTCGAAGAGATCGCGTACCTGCTGGTGCACGAAAAGCTGCCGACCCAGGCCGAACTGACCGCGTACAAAACCAAGCTCAAGGCGCTGCGCGGCCTGCCCGCGAACGTCAAGGCCGCGCTCGAATGGATCCCGGCCGCCGCCCATCCGATGGACGTGATGCGCACCGGCGTGTCGGTGCTCGGCACCGTGCTGCCGGAGAAGGACGATCACAACCTGCCGGGCGCGCGCGACATCGCCGACAAGCTGATGGCCTCGCTCGGCTCGATGCTGCTCTACTGGTATCACTACTCGCACAACGGCAAACGCATCGAAGTGGAAACCGACGATGACTCGATCGGCGGCCACTTCCTGCATCTGCTGCACGGCGTGGAGCCGTCGAAGGAATGGGTCGACGCGATGCACGTCTCGCTGAACCTGTACGCCGAGCATGAATTCAACGCCTCGACCTTCACCGGCCGCGTGATCGCGGGCACGGGATCGGATATCTATTCGGCGATCACCGGCGCGATCGGCGCGCTGCGCGGGCCGAAGCACGGCGGCGCCAATGAAGTCGCGTTCGAGATCCAGTCGCGCTACCAGACGCCGGACGAAGCGGAAGCGGACATCCGCCGCCGCGTCGAGAACAAGGAAGTGGTGATCGGTTTCGGCCACCCGGTGTACACGATCTCGGACCCGCGCAACAAGGTCATCAAGGAAATCGCGAAGAAGCTCTCGAAGGACGCGGGCAACAGCAAACTGTTCAACATCGCCGAGCGGCTGGAGTCGGTAATGGCGGACGCGAAAAAGATGTTCCCGAATCTCGACTGGTTCAGCGCGGTCTCGTATCACATGATGGGCGTGCCCACGGCGATGTTCACGCCGCTCTTCGTGATCTCTCGCACGGCGGGCTGGAGCGCGCACATCATCGAGCAGCGCATCGACAACAAGATCATCCGTCCGAGCGCGAATTACACCGGACCCGACGACCTGCCGTTCGTGCCGCTCGCCAAGCGAGTTTAAGGGTGCTTTGAAGACGCCTTCGGTGGCGTCTTCATCACCGTCGGGCGCGTATGCGTATAGCCGCGCGAATGCAAGCGTTTCTCCTCCATTGCGTCTAAAGAGCGCGGCGCAATGAAGTTAAGCCTTGGCTCGCTGAAATCCCGGGCCAAGGCCGTTTTTTGCGGCGTATTCACACGGCCGCTCGCAAACCCGACCGGCACGCTGACGCGCGCTAAACTACACGTACTGCCTGACGGGCCCGCCAGGGAAACGCCATTAAAAAAGGGGCCGCTGATTGATAATCGGCCGCCGCCATCGTCCCCGGATCATTACTGTTTTGTCCCCTACGCCATGAATACTGCAAACCGCAAACGCCTTCCCGGCACCCAGCTCGATTTCTTCGACACGCGCGCCGCGGTCGACGCAATCCAGCCCGGCGCTTACGACAAGCTGCCGTACACGTCGCGCGTGCTGGCCGAAAACCTCGTGCGCCGTTGCGATCCGGTCACGTTGACCGCGTCGCTCAGGCAGATCATTGAACGCAAGCGCGAGCTGGATTTCCCGTGGTTCCCGGCGCGCGTGGTGTGTCACGACATTCTCGGCCAGACCGCGCTGGTCGACCTCGCCGGCCTGCGCGACGCGATTGCCGCGCAAGGCGGCGATCCGGCGATGGTCAATCCGGTGGTGCCGACGCAGCTCGTAGTGGACCATTCGCTCGCCGTCGAGTGCGGCGGCTTCGACCCGGACGCGTTCGCGAAGAACCGCGCGATCGAAGACCGCCGTAACGAAGACCGCTTCGACTTCATCAACTGGACCAAGCGCGCGTTCAGGAACGTCGACGTGATTCCGCCGGGCAACGGCATCCTGCATCAGATCAACCTGGAGCGCATGAGCCCAGTCGTGCAGGTGAAAGATGGCGTGGCGTTTCCCGATACGCTGGTCGGCACCGACTCGCATACGCCGATGGTCGACGCGCTCGGCGTGATCGCGATCGGCGTGGGCGGGCTCGAAGCGGAAAGCGTGATGCTGGGCCGCGCGTCGTATATGCGCTTGCCGGATATCGTCGGCGTGGAACTGACGGGCAAGCCGGCCGAAGGCATCACGGCGACCGACGTGGTGCTCTCGTTGACCGAATTCCTGCGCAAGGAAAAAGTGGTCGGCGCGTATCTGGAGTTCTACGGCGCGGGCACGGCCAAGCTGACGCTCGGCGACCGCGCGACCATCGCCAACATGGCGCCCGAATTCGGTGCCACGGCCGCAATGTTCTCTATCGACGAACAGACCATCAAGTATCTGAAGCTCACCGGCCGCGACGACGAACTCGTCAAACTGGTGGAGACCTACGCGAAGGAAACTGGCCTGTGGGCGGACAGCCTCGTGAACGCCGAATACGAACGCGTGCTGAAGTTCGATCTGTCGACGGTGGTGCGCACGCTCGCCGGGCCGTCGAATCCGCATCGCCGTTTGCCGGTGTCGGAACTGGCGGCGCGCGGCATCAGCGGCAAGGTGGAGAACGAGCCCGGTTTGATGCCGGACGGCGCGGTGATCATCGCCGCGATCACGAGCTGCACGAACACTAACAATCCGCGCAACATGATCGCCGCTGGTTTGCTGGCGCGTAACGCGAACCGGCGCGGCCTGACTCGCAAGCCGTGGGCGAAGACCTCGCTTGCGCCGGGATCGAAGGCGGTCACGCTGTATCTGGAAGAGGCCGGGCTGATGCCCGAACTGGAGCAACTGGGCTTCGGCGTGGTCGCGTATGCGTGCACCTCGTGTAACGGCATGTCCGGTGCGCTGGATCCGGTGATCCAGAAGGAGATCGTCGAGCGCGATCTGTATGCGACCGCCGTGCTGTCCGGCAATCGCAACTTCGACGGCCGTATTCATCCGTACGCGAAGCAGGCTTTCCTCGCGTCGCCGCCGCTGGTGGTGGCGTATGCGATTGCGGGCACGATCCGTTTCGACATCGAAAAAGACGTGCTCGGTATCGATGCCGACGGCCATGCCGTCACGCTGAAGGACATCTGGCCGACGGATGCGGAGATCGATGCGATCGTCGCGTCGAGCGTGAAGCCGGAGCAATTCCGCAAGGTGTACGAGCCGATGTTTGCCGTGACCGTCGACACGGGCGAGAAAGCTGATCCGCTCTACGACTGGCGCCCGATGAGCACCTACATTCGCCGTCCGCCGTATTGGGAAGGCGCGCTTGCGGGTGAGCGTACTTTGAAGGGCATGCGCCCGCTGGCCGTGCTCGGTGACAACATCACGACCGACCACCTGTCGCCGTCCAATGCGATTCTGGCGGACAGCGCCTCGGGCGAATATCTGGCGAAGATGGGCTTGCCGGAAGAGGACTTCAACTCCTATGCGACGCACCGTGGCGATCACCTGACAGCGCAGCGCGCCACCTTCGCGAACCCGACGCTGAAGAACGAGATGGTGCTCGAAGACGGCCAGGTGAAGGCCGGTTCGCTCGCGCGTATCGAGCCTGAGGGCAAGGTCACGCGCATGTGGGAAGCGATCGAAACCTACATGAAACGCAAGCAGCCGCTGATCGTGATTGCCGGTGCCGACTATGGCCAGGGTTCGTCGCGTGACTGGGCGGCGAAGGGCGTGCGTCTGGCCGGCGCGGAAGCGATCGTCGCCGAAGGGTTCGAGCGCATTCACCGCACGAATCTGGTCGGCATGGGTGTGCTGCCGCTGGAGTTCAAGCCTGGTGTGAACCGGCTCACGCTGGCAATCGACGGCACGGAAACCTTCGACGTGGTCGGTGAACGCAAACCGCGCGCTGACCTCACGCTGGTGATTCATCGTAAGAACGGCGAGCGCGTCGAGGTGTCGGTGACGTGCCGGCTCGATACCGCCGAAGAGGTTTCCATCTATGAGGCCGGCGGCGTGCTGCAACGCTTTGCGCAGGACTTTCTCGAGTCGTCGAAGAAGGCGGCTTGAGGTGAATTAAGGCGGTGTACGTTTTAACGCGGGACGGGGCGCAATGGCGTGTCATGCCATTGCGCCCCGTCCCGCCAACATCAGGACACGACTTTTATGGCTCACCAACCCCAGATCAAGATTCCGGCCACCTACATGCGTGGCGGCACCAGCAAGGGCGTGTTCTTCCGCCTGCAGGATTTGCCCGAAGCGGCCCAGGTGCCCGGCGCCGCGCGCGACGCGCTGCTGATGCGCGTGATCGGCAGCCCCGATCCGTACGGCAAGCAGATCGACGGCATGGGCGGCGCGACGTCGAGCACCAGCAAGACGGTGATCATCGCCAAAAGCAGCCGTCCCGGTCACGATGTGGATTACCTGTTCGGGCAGGTATCGATCGATAAGGCGTTCATCGATTGGACCGGTAATTGCGGCAATCTCTCGGCCGCCGTGGGGCCGTTCGCGATCAGCGCGGGTTTCGTCGACCCGAGCCGGATTCCGCGCGACGGCGTGGCTGTCGTGCGCATCTGGCAGGCGAATATCGGCAAGACGATCATCGGACACGTGCCGATGACCGATGGCGCCGTGCAGGAAACCGGCGACTTCGAACTCGACGGCGTCACGTTTCCGGCCGCGGAAGTGCAACTCGAATTCATGGATCCGGCCGCGGAAGAAGAGGGCGCGGGCGGCTCCATGTTCCCAACCGGCAATCTGGTGGACGATCTGGAAGTGCCGGGCGTCGGCACGCTGAAAGCGACCATGATCAACGCGGGCATTCCGACCATCTTCGTCGATGCGGAATCGATCGGCTACAAGGGCACGGAGTTGCAGGACGCGATCAATAGCGACGACAAGGCGCTCGCGATGTTCGAGACGATCCGCGCGCATGGGGCGTTGCGCATGGGGCTCATCAAGAACCTCGACGAGATCGCGACACGGCAGCATACGCCGAAGGTCGCCTTTGTCGCGAAGCCGGCTGCGTATGTGGCGTCGAGCGGCAAGCAGATTGGCGCGGGCGACGTCGATCTGCTGGTGCGGGCGATGTCGATGGGCAAGCTGCATCACGCGATGATGGGCACGGCCGCGGTGGCGATCGGCACGGCGGCGGCGATTTCGGGGACGCTAGTGAATCTCGCAGCGGGCGGTGGCACGAAGGAGTCGGTGCGCTTCGGGCATCCGTCGGGGACGTTGCGGGTCGGTGCCGAGGCGAGCGAGAGCGGCGGCGAGTGGACGGTCACCAAGGCCATCATGAGCCGCAGCGCGCGGGTGCTGATGGAAGGCTGGGTGCGGGTGCCGCAGGAGCGGTGACCGAACGATCCAGCAGGGTCGTCGTAACAGTTCGACGAACGGCGCTTACGCGAACGCGAAGGCAAACGCGCACGCGATCTGGCGGACATCCGGCTTCGTCCGCAAAGGACGAAGCCGGGAAAAAGCGGGTTGGATGCAACGGCGAAGCCTAAGACATCAGCCCGAAGCTGGCGAGAACGAACCGAAGACCGAAGAAACAAACGGACGAAAACAGCGGCAGGCCGAAAGCTAGCGACATACACCGCAAGCCGACGACGCTGGCCTGTGGCCATCGATCGAAAAAGTAGACAGCCGCGCCGGCCAGTACGCGGCCGACCCCGTTCATTGCCGCACCATCACGATCTCGAGATACTCGCTGGGCAGCACGAGTGTCCCGTCGCCGGAACGGTTGCGGCTTTCCATCAGCGTCATGAGATCGAGCTGGAAGGCCGCTTGCCGTTCGCCGTCCATCGCGGCGAATGCCTTGTTGATCGGGCCGTAGTAAGTCCGGAACACCTCGAGCCAATGCGCCGGCGAGTGGTAACGGAACATGAATTCGCGGCTCGTTACGGCGACACTACGCACACTGCCGTGAAAGAGCTCGTCGAGCCGCGCCCGGGTGCCCCACAGCGCCGGCGACTTGAGGCCAGGCGGCGGAGGCAGGTATTTGCCGATCGTCTTGAACACCTGGCCGATGAAGCTATCGGGCGTCCAGTTCGCGAGGCCGATCTTGCCGCCGGGTTTGCACACGCGCGCCAGTTCGCTTGCCGCTTTCTCCTGATTGGGCGTGAACATGACGCCGAAGGTCGACATGACGACATCGAAGGAGGCGTCCGGGTAGGGCAGCGCTTCGGCATCGGCTTCGCGGAACTGCACTGTTGTCAGACCTTCCGCTTGCGCGCGAGCCTTCCCGGCGTCGAGCAGCGAGGCCACATAGTCGGTCGACGTGACGTCGCACCAACGGCGCGCGGCGGCGAGCGTGCCGTTGCCGTTTCCTGCCGCGACATCGAGCACGCGGCTGCCGGCGCGCAGGTCGAGTGCTTCGCACAGGTTTTCTCCGACGATTTGCAGCGTCGTGCCGACGACGGCGTAATTGCCCGTTTCCCACGCGGCGTGCTGGCGCGCTTTGACGTCAGCGAATTCGGAGGTTTGTGATGAAGAAGAATGGACTTCAGACATGGGGATGCTCCAGAGAAAAAGTTGTGCGATGCACGCTAGTGGTATTGCGACGGGTGCGCCAGGGTTCATGAATTCATGTGGTGCCTCCTTAATTGCGGTTAAGTATTCGGTTCATTCAAGATTCCTTAACATTGTTGTAAGGGATTCGCATGAATGCTAGTATCAGTGCGGCTGTTAAATCGATGAATGACCAGGCGTCCAGATCTTTTGCGCAGGACGCCGAAGTTCCTGGACAACGATGGACGCTCTCTCCGACGTGCTCCGCCTGGTTCGCCTTGGTGGTGCGGTGTATTTAAATGGCGACTTCACCGCGCCCTGGTGTTTGTACGGCCAGGCGGACGCAGCGTTGTGCGGCAGCTTCCTTCCTCCGGCCGAACGTATCGTCTCCTACCATCTGATCACCGAGGGAGGCTGCTGGGCTGCGCTCCCGGACGACCCTGAGTCCGCTATTTACGTCGCTGCCGGCGAACTGCTTGTCGTGCCGCAAGGCGAAGCGCATCTGCTTGGCAGTTCGCTCGACGTCACGCCCGGACCCACTGGCGAACTGCTCGAGAGTCAGCTGCGGAATTCACCGGGTCAGTTGATGGCGCTTCGCTACGGCGGTGGTGGAGACCGTACGCGTCTGGTGTGCGGTTTTCTCGCGTGCGACGACACGTTGAGCAACCCGGTGCTATCCGCGCTGCCTCGCATCTTCAAGGTCGACATGCGCAACGACCCGCAGTCCGCGTGGCTCGAATCGTCGTTACGGTTCGCGGCGGCCGAGGCGGCGGAATGGCGCGTAGGCAGCGCGATCGTTCTTGCGCGGCTATCGGAGCTGCTTTTCGTGGAGGCAGTGCGGCGTTGCATCGATGCGCTGCCGTCCGATCGGAAGGGCTGGCTCGCGGGCGTGGGGGACCGGTTTGTCGGTCGTGCGCTGGCGTTGATGCATGCGCAGCCGGCGCACGGGTGGACGGTCGACGAGTTGGCGCGCAAAGCGGGCTTGTCCCGCTCCGCGCTGGCGCAGCGATTCACGCAGTTGCTCGGTCAGCCGCCTATGCAGTATCTCGCGCATTGGCGTTTGCAGATCGCCGCGCAGGAGTTGCGTGGCGGGACGAAGTCGCTGGCGGCGGTGGCGGATCAGGTGGGATATGAGTCGGAGGCGGCGTTCAATCGGGCTTTCAAGCGCGAGTTCGGGATGCCGCCGGCGGGGTGGCGGCGGAGCCGGGGCGAGATGGCCGGTATGTCTGCGGTTTCTGCCGGCGCGGCGGCAGAGCCATAGACGGATCGTTCGACGATCGAGGCGCCTAGACCACTTGCCGCGCGATCAAGTGCGCCGGCTTCACTTCACCCCGTGCTTCGCCTGCCAACTCTTCATGAACGCGATTTCATCATGCTGCGCCTTGATGATGTTTCTGGCCAGCCGCTTCAAGTCCGGGTCCTTGCCGTACTTCAACTCGACCTGCGCCATTTCGATCGCCCCTTGATGATGCGGAATCATGTGAGCGACAAAGTCCTTGTCGGCGTTGCCCGTATAGTCGGCGCTCATGTCGTGCATCATTTTGTCGTCGGCGGCCTTGAAGGCTTGCGTCGCATCGCCGGCGTCGGCATCCGCTGACTTTGACATGTCCATGCCAGGCATGGCGGCCGGTTGCTGGGCGTGGACCGGCACCGCCGCGACAGCAAACGCAAAGCCGCTGAACAGGCAAAGGGCACGAAAGGCGCGAAGTTTTTTCATAGTGAATGTCCGTTGGGTAAAGGGTGTCCGTCAGGCTCTCAGCGACGGATGAAAGCCTGCCGCCTCGATGGCCTCGATGAGTTGTCCGGCCGCCAGCGTCGACGTGACCTTGACGATTTTAACGGGGACATCGACTTCGAGCTTCGCTGCAGGGTCGAGACTCGTGACTGCACGTGTGATGGCGTTGGCGCAACCGCTGCACGACATATCCGGGATGGCAATTTCCATTTCCTACCTCCGATGAGAAGTCATGACTCAAGCGTGGACCTTCCCACGGCGGTAAGGTCAAGCAGGTTTTCGTCGGTGGCTGAAATCGTATCGGCGCACTCAAAGCCGTCATGCGTGGCATCGAGTGACGCGCGCTGAGGCGATCTATAGGCAGTCGGCGAATCGCGTTGTCGAGACCGCCATCAACGCGCGTTCTGAAGGGCGCGAAGCGTATTCAACCTACGTGTCCGGCTACGACCTCGCGAAGCACTATCGCAACGAAGTCGTGCCGATCCGCAAAACCCACTCAGATGAACTGCTGCTTCGCCACATCGGCGTACGCGGCGGGTGAGGCGAGTGAAGCACAAGCGAGCGCGAGCGTTCATGCGCAAGCCGCCATGTCCCATGGCGACGTCAGAAAAGTGGATGCGGCTGCCGGCAAGCTGACCATCAAACATGGTCCCATGGAAAACCTCGGCAAAGATGCCATGACGATGGTATTCAAAGTCAAGGACCCAGCGATGCTCTCGCAGGTCAAGCCGTGCGACACGATCGACCTTATCGCCGACGAGGTGGCCGGAGCGCTGACGGTGGTGAAACTGGCGAAGCGATTGCGCGCTTGGCGTGAGGGCGTTTCGGAGCGGTCCTACAGACTGGCCGATGAACGGCAAGGATAATCCGCGCACACCGTTCGCGGGCAGGCAGCATCGCCCGCGACATGTCACCGCCTCCCTTCCTCATTGCGCCGATCATGCCGAGCCATCCTGCTTTGCCATCCGAAGAAACCCTTAATGCCTGGTTCAATCGAGCCGAGCAGGCTCGCCTTGCAGGCGAATTCGAAATGGCCCGAACGCTCCTCGACCGGATCATCGGACAAGACCCCGGACACGCGGGCGCGTTGCACGCGCATGGGCTCGTTGCGCTCGCATCGAATCAGATCGAGTCGGCTCATCGCTGGGTCGAGCGGGCGCTCGAACTGCGCTCGGATCCGGCGTACTACGGCACCCTATGCATTATCCAGATCAAACTGCGTGCGTACGCAAGCGCTTTGCAAACGGCCGAGTACGGGCTTGCGCTCGACCCGGCTTCACTGCCGCTTCACTTCTTCATGGCGGTAATCCTGCAAGTGCTGGGACGTTCCGGGGATGCCGCCGTCGTCTACCGTCGCTTGCTCGAACTCAAGCCGGACCATCCACAAGCGCTTGTTAATCTGGGCGTGGTCGTCAAGGATCTCGGCTCGCTGAGTGAGGCCGAGCGGCATCTCAGGCAAGCCATCGCACTCTCGCCGTCTTACCTCGGAGCGCGTGCCAGCCTCAGTCAGGTCCTGTTGGCCGCCGGCCGTTATGAAGAAGCGTGGCCGTATTTCGAAGACCGTTGGGCTAATTTCGTCGATGCCGACGGGCGCCCCGCATCAGCGCGCCCGACACTGCCGTTGCCTCAATGGAAAGGCGCGCGCCTCGACATCGCGAGCGCTAGCCAGGGAATGCCCGAATCCGGCGCGCGTCTGCTTGTCATTCCAGAGCAGGGCCATGGCGACAGCCTGCAGTTCGTGCGCTATCTGCCGATGGCGCTCGAACGTTTTGCGCGCGTCGGCTACATATGCCCGCCATCGCTGCGGCGCTTGTACGAAGAATCGTTCGCGCATTTGCCGGGCCTCGTGATGCTCGATGACGGCTTATCCGACCTGAGCGACTGGGACTGGCATTGCCCTTTGATGTCACTGCCGATGGCGTTCGGCACGCGACTCGACAACATTCCCGCCGGCACCTATCTGCATGCGGATCCCGCTCGCTCAGCCTCATGGCGAGCGCGGTTTGCCATGTTGCCCGATGCCGGCTTGCCGCGCGTCGGCCTAGTGTGGGCCGGTGGCCATTCAGGTCTGACGGAAGACAAAGCGCGCAGCTTGATCCCCGCGCAAATCGCGCCATTGCTCGCGTTGCCCGATGTGCGCTGGATCAGCCTGCAAAAGACCGATGACCCCGCAAAGCGCGCCGATGCCGAGTGGAACGCGCGTTTGACGGACTGGATGGACGACGTGACAGACTTCGCCGATACCGCTGCGCTGATCGACAACCTCGATCTCGTGATCTCCGTCGACACGTCGGTCGCGCATCTGGCTGCGGCAATGGGCAAGCCGGTGTGGCTGCTCAACCGCTTCGCCGGTTGCTGGCGCTGGTTGCGCGATCGCGACGACAGTCCTTGGTACTCCAACGTGCGGCTCTTCACGCAGTCGCAACGCGGCGACTGGGACGGCGTGCTCGAACGAGTCGCCAAGGCTTTGCACGGCTCGACCGCTGCAACCTATAGGAAGTCTTACCGATCCTTTGTGCGTTAGCTCACGAAGACATGCGGAACTTACTCGCCCCGCGCTTTTTAGATGTTATGCTCGGGCGTCGTGAACTTCTTCATGCATAGACGCGTGCGAATTTAAAAATACCTAGATTCCATTAGGAGCCGGGCATGCTAAGAAAAGTAGTCGATCGGGCGAAACAAATCCGACGCAGCGAGGGGTTCAAGCATTCCGTTGCCACACCACGTCGCATCTCACTTCATGCCACACAGCGATTAAACAGGGGAATCTTTGCCATCGAAATTCAGGAGAACTCTGGTTTCTTCTCCGTGATGCAGATGGTCCTGTTTATTCTGATGTATTGCGACGAGAAGTCTCTGACGCCGTGCATCAGTGCACGCGGCGGGCTCTACGGAGATGCTGCGGGAACGATCGACTGGTTCTCGTCCTTCTTCGAGTCCGTGAATGGCAACGCCGCGGCGTCGCGCACGCACAAGGTGAGAAAGTCGACGGTTCGCGATCTGGTCCAGCTAGGGTTTCGTCAACGCTACGAGGCTCAGCTTCAACTCAAGAGCGCCAGCGAACTATTCTTCGCACATTACCGGCCAGCCGGCCATATCGTCGATGAAGTCGATGCGATCTGCGGCAAGCGCGAGATCGGCATGGCCACACTCGGCGCGCATTTCAGAGGCACGGACAAATCGCTGGAAGCCATCCCGGTTTCATGGGGCGATTTCTGCCGCCACGTAGAATCAACACTTGCGGAAAACCCGCACTTGAGCAACGTGTTCGTTTCAAGTGACGAACAGGCGTTTCTCGACTTCTTCGTCGCGTGGCCGTTTTCCAGGCCGGTCAAAGTGGCGCCCGCGAAACTGCTCGCGAGCGGCAATACGCCGATTCATTTCAGCGGTTATCCGGGACTCGAAATCGGCCGTGAAGCGCTGGTCTCCAGTCTGCTGTTGTCCCGGTGCGGGTATGTGGTGAAGACGCCGTCGTATCTGTCGGCATGGTCCAGAATATTCAATCCGTCGCTGCCGGTGAAACTCGTGTCGCCGCCGCGGCCGGACGCATTCTGGTTTCCCGACAGCCGGCTTTGGCTCGAACAGGTGGCGCAGGATAAAGCGGCCTGAACGCGGACGCGATCGGGTTGCCTGGGTGTATCGCAGTCGTGACACGGGTAGGGAGAGTGGCGCGCATATAATGAAAGGCCGCCTGGCGGGTGTGTCGGAACGAGTCGTTCGGGTCCGGCAACACGCCAGATACATCGTGACTGCAAAGAGGCCTTCAGCATGTACATTGCCATGAACCGTTTTAAAGTGACGCCCGGATCCGAAGCCGCCTTCGAACATCTGTGGACCACGCGCGATACGCATCTGAAAGAGGTGCCGGGTTTCGTGGAATTTCATCTTCTGAAGGGTCCGCAGAAGGACGATCACGTTCTCTATTCCAGCCATACGATCTGGAAGGACTACGCGTCCTTCGAAGCGTGGACGAAATCCGATGCCTTTCGCGCCGCGCATCGCAACGCAGGCGGCGACAACCGCGTGCTCTATCTCGGGCATCCGGAATTCGAAGGCTTCGAAGTCATTCAGACCGTCAAATGAATGACCCTCGCGACCGCCCCGTGTCATTCCCGGGCGTCGTGAAGGGACTTCCTCCATTGATAGTGAGCTTTCAGCGAGCGTTTCGCCCACGCCGGCCCGTGCGCGCCCCGACAACGCGCTGAGCAAGCTTGCGGTATTCTTTTGTGAGCATTTCGCCGCGGCGCGCCACGCGCCGGCGCAACTCACAAAGGAACGAAAGCATGAAAGCCGTCAAAATCGGTTCGCCCGCCACCGTCGCCAATCTCCAGGTCGTCGACATCGCCGATCCTGGTCAGCCTGCCGCGGGCCAGATTCGCGTGCGCATTCACGCGAACTCCTTGAACTTTCACGACTATGGCGTGGTGAGCGGCAATCTGCCTGCTGAAGCAGGGCGGATTCCGATGGCGGACGGCGCGGGTGTCGTCGAGGCGGTCGGCGCGGGCGTGTCGGAATTCAAGGCGGGCGATCACGTGGTGTCGTGCTTCTTCCCGTTCTGGGAAAACGGGCCGCCTGCCATCGCCGATTTCACGACCACACCCGGCGACGGCGTCGACGGCTACGCACGCGAAGCCGTCGTGCTGCCGAGCCACTACTTCACGCATGCGCCGCGCGGCTATAGCCACGCCGAGTCCGCAACGTTGACTACAGCCGGGCTGACCGCATGGCGCGCGCTCGTCGTGGACGGCCAGTTGAAGGCCGGCAACACGGTGCTCGTGCTCGGCACCGGCGGCGTGTCGATTTTCGCCTTGCACATCGCCAAAGCGATGGGCGCTTCGGTGATTGCGACGTCTTCATCGGACGCGAAGATCGCCAGGCTTCGCGAACTCGGAGCCGACCACACGATCAACTATCGCGAGAATCCGGAATGGGGCAAGCAGGTCCGCTCGCTGACCGGCGGGCGCGGTGTCGATCATGTGATCGAAGTGGGCGGGCCGGGGACTTTGCCGCAGTCGATCACCGCATGCCGGATCGGCGGTCATATCGCGCTGATCGGTGTGTTGACCGGGCGGGCGGGGCCGGTGCCGACCGTGGCGCTGATGGCGAGGCAGCAGCGCTTGCAAGGCTTGATCGTCGGCAGCCGTCAGGATCAGCGCGATATGATCCGGGCACTTGAAGTGACCGGCATCAAGCCGGTGATCGACAGCACGTTCGAACTGGAGAAACTCGGCGAGGCGTTTGCGCACGAGGAATCCGGCGCTCACTTCGGGAAGATTTGCGTGGCGGTTTAAGCGGTTCGTATGCGCGAGTGAACGCCGGCTTGCCGGTTTCACTCGCGCTGTATATGCCGCTGCCAGGTGGCATGCGAGGGCGTGTCAGTCGCGCTTTCCCAAGTCGGCGAAGTTGACGCTGCGCGCTTCGCATGCATTCGTAAAGACCTCGTCGTAGCTCGAGAAAAACACCGTGCGTGTTTGCGCCAGTGTCTTGAACAGATCGACCAGCACGGTGCGTGCGGCGGCGTCGAGTCCGCCGACGGGTTCATCCGCGATTAGCACCTGGGTGTCGCCGAGCACGGCTGCCGTCAGGAAAAACTTCTTGCGCGTCCCGAACGACATCTGCTCGAAGCGTTTGTCGAGATGCGGCGTGAGGCCGAAGCGGTCCGCGAGCGCCAGCGTGTAGGGGGTGACAGCAGTCTTTCTCGCCGATGCCACCGTGTTCAAATACTCGCGACCGGTCTGATCCGAATAAGGCACGCAGTCTTCGGGCACATAGGTGAGCACGGATTGCGCGGCCAGCGGCGCACTGCGCAGCGAATGGCCGCCGAGCCACACCTCGCCGGTATCGGGCTCGATCGTGCCCGAGAGGATGCCGAGCAACGTCGACTTGCCGCTGCCGGACTCGTCGTTTAATGCGACGCATCCTGATGCCGTGTCGTAATGCAGTGCCTGAAAGATGAGGCGATCGCCGTAGCGCTTGCTGAGGTTTTCGAATCGAAGCATGGTTGGAGCGTGATTCAGGAGAAGACCCGCCGAGTCGAGTCGCGCGACGGGTGTCTTCTACAGGTTGGCGTTGCGCAAGTGTAGCAGCGCGAGCCGTGGACGCTGTGGCGTCCGAAGCTTCACTTACCGATCCGCATCCAGCAAAAACGCCACCATCCGGTCGCACACGCGGCCGAACATTTGCGTGCCCGTCACCGTCGGGCATCCGCGCGCGCGGGCGGCTTCGATCAACGGCGTGAGCGGCGGTTTCGTCACCACATCGCCGACGAACGTCGTGGCCGGCAAACGTGACACGTCGATGGGCAGCGGGTCGTCCGCGCGCATGCCGAGCGGTGATGCATTGACGACGACGTCATACGCATTGGCATCCACGGACGCGGCCACGCTGTGCACTTCACCTTGTCCGAGCGCATTCAATCGGCCGATCAGCGACGCCGTGCGTTCGGCATCGTTATCGCGCACGTCGAGCGACGCCACGCCGCCTTGAACCAGCGCATGTCCGATCGCGGAACCCGCGCCGCCCGCGCCGACCAGCAGCGTGCGTTTGCCGCGCAGATCGCAGCCGGCATCGACGAGCGCCGCGACGAAGCCTGTGCCGTCGAACATGCCGCCATGCCAACTGCCGTCCGCCGTGCGGCGCAACGTGTTGACCGCGCCGAGAAAGCTCGCCTGCTCGGTGAGCGAGCCGCAATACTCGGTGGCGCTGAACTTGTGGGGCACGGTAATGATCACGCCGTCGACATTGCCCATGGGCGTCACGCCCGCAAAAAACGCGGGCAGATCGGCGGGCGCGACGTGCGCGGGGACCACCAGCGCGTCGCGTCCGGCCGCGCGCAAAGCGGCGGTCACGCCGGACGGCGAGCGGACCTGCGCAATCGGGTCACCGACGATGAAAACCACTCGCGTGGCGCCGCTGAGGCCTTCATCCAGCGAGGCGGAAAAAGAAGGGGCGTTGGGTTGCGTCATGTTGCGTGTCTCCAGAGTGTTGCCCGGCTTTCATCTTGCGCGATGCCGGACGATCTTGCTTGAATGTGTTCGGCGCAAACGGGTCGTGGACCGGTTCAAGAATTTTGTGAACTCTAACCTTTTGTGGAATAGTGTTCAACAATAAAATTATTTCACGTCGACAACGTGGGTTGGCGATAAAACGCCACGGTCTGCCGCAATCCTTCATCGAGCGGCGTATGCGGCAGACCGGGCAGCAGTTCCTCAAGCGCTGTATCGACTGGGAACGACGTGGCGATCGGTAACGGCGAGCCGGCCGTGTCGATACATGCGCCCGGCACGATCACACCGATTCGCTCGACGACCTGATCCACCGAAACGATGTCACCTGCCAAGGTGAACACATGCGCGCCGTGCGGCGCTCGCACGAGGGCGGCTTCATAAGCGGCGGCGACATCGTCCGCGAAAACGAGGCCTGTTGAACCAGTGAATGGAATCGTGTACGGCTCGCCGCGCGCCGCTGCGCGGCATGCGAGGCTCGGCCCTGCGCTCGAGCCGGTCTCACGCCCGGCGCCATACACGACGAGCGGCCGGAAACCGACGCTGGCGATGCCGTGGTCGTGCCAGTACGCGCGCGCCGCGCCTTCGCAGGCGAGTTTGAACGCACCGTAAAAGGTCTGCGGAAAAGGCACGGCGCCGTTATCGGGCCCGAAGACGCCCGCGCTGCTGGCGTACAGCACATGCTTCAAACCGGCCGCACGCGCGGCTTCGAAAACGTTGAGCGTGCCGATCAGATTGATTTGCGCGCCGCGCACCGGATCGATTGCGCAGGCCGGCGTGAGCACGCCCGCGAGGTGAATCACCGCGTCGCAGCCGTCCAGTGCGCGCGACACATCGGCTGCATTCGCAATGTCGCCGTTCGCCCATTGCGCCGCCGCGGCCTGCTCAGGCGCGAGCGCTTCCAGCAGGCGCGTATCGGCGCGCAGGTCGAATGCCCGCACGTCGATGCCTTTGCCAAGCAGGCGCCGCATGATCCACGCCCCCAGAAAACCGCTTCCTCCCGTCACCAATACGCGCATCGTCATTCCTCCGTGAATGCAGAAATATTTTGCATTTTCGCATTTGTGGAATAGTATTCCGAAATCAAAGCAAATTCTACAGATGTCGACGAACTGCGACGAACTATCCGTCGCGGGCCCAGACAAGGAGCAAAGGAGCAGGTCATGGTGGAGACACTCAGCGGTTTGCAGCAGAACGAAACATTCGACGTCGTGGTGATCGGCGCCGGCGGAGCAGGGATGTCGGCGGCACTGTTCGCCGCCATCGAAGGCGCGCGCGTGTTGCTGGTGGAAAGCACCGAATACGTGGGCGGGACGACGGCTTATTCGGCCGGCACCACATGGATTCCCGATTCGATGCACGGCCCGTCCGTCAATCCGGACGACAGCCGCGCCAATGCCGAAGCTTTTCTGCGCCGCACGGTGGGAGAGCGCAGCAGCGAGGCGCTGCGTCGCGCGTTTCTGGCAGCCGGCCCGCAGGCCGTCGCGCATATCGAGGCGAATTCGGACGTGAAGTACCGGGCGCGCCCGTTTCATCCGGATTATCTGTCGGAGATCGAAGGCTCGACTTTGCGCGGCCGCGCGCTGGAGCCGCTCGCCTTCGACGGCCGCAAGCTCGGCAAGCACTTCGCGCTGATCCGTCCGCCAATCCCGGAGTTCACGGTGCTCGGCGGCATGATGGTGGATCGCGACGACGTCGGTCATTTGCTCGGCATGGCGAAGTCGCTCAAGTCCTTGCGCCATGCCGTGAAGCTGCTCGCACGCCACGCCCGCGACCGCATGAGCTGGCCGCGCGGCACGCGTCTCGTGATGGGCAATGCGCTGATCGGCCGTTTGCTTTATTCGCTGCTGGCTCGCAACGTCTCCGTGCTGGTGAGCGCGAAACTCGAAGTGCTGCGCACCGGCGCGAACGGTAGTGTCGACGGTATCACGCTGAGCCAGAACGGCCAGCGGCGTCAAATCGCGGTGACAGGTGGCGTGATTCTCGCAAGCGGCGGTTTCAACCGGCATCCGCAACGGCGCGGCGCGATGCTGCCGGGCGTCGATCCGAGCTGGTGTCCCGGCGCACCGGGGCACACCGGCAGCGCGCACGATCTGGCGCTCGCCGTCGGCGCACGTTATGGCGAAGGCGCGTTAAGCAACGCGTTCTGGGCGCCGGTCTCCGTGCGCAAGCGCAAGGACGGCACGACCGCGGTGTTCCCTCACTTTCTGATGGATCGCGGCAAGCCCGGCATGGTGGTCGTCAATCAGGCAGGCAAGCGCTTCCTCAACGAAAACACTTCGTATCACCTGTTCGGTATCGCGATGCAGGCGGCGCACCGCCAGTCGCCGTGCGTGCCCGCGTATCTCGTCACGGATGCCGAAGGCTTGCGCAAATATGGTCTCGGCATGGTGCGTCCTGGCGGCAAAGGCCTCGACCCATTTCTCGCCGACGGCTATCTGACGCGCGCCGATACGCTCGATGAACTCGCGGGCAAGCTGGGCATCGACCCGCGCGGATTGGCCGATAGCGTCGCGCGCATCAACGAATACGCGCAGACCGGCGTCGATGCGGATTTTCAGCGCGGCACGACCGACTATCAGCGCGCCAACGGCGACGCGAACTGGCCGGGGCCGAATCCTTGCCTCGGGCCAATCGGCCGCGCGCCGTTTTACGCGGTGCGGCTTTATCCCGGCGACATCGGCGCGGCGACCGGGCTGGTCAGCGATCAACACGCCCGCGTGCTGCGCCGCGACGATCAGCCGATCGGCGGCCTGTACGCGTGCGGCAACGACATGCAATCGGTGATGGGCGGCGTGTATCCCGGTCCCGGCATCACGTTGGGGCCAGGCCTCGCGTTTGCCTATCTCGCCGGACGTGACGCGGCTTCGCGCGCCAAAACCGCTTCGACTTCAAGGGTTTCGTCTGCATCGTTCGGGTCGGCTTGCACAAGCCCTCAACTGGCCAAAGAAAAATCCTCTGACGAACCAGGGCTCAGCCTGGTTTGAATGAAGTTGCAAAATGGAATAGTATTCAACAAATGAGATCGAAAACGGTCTCCTCCCAACCGACGAAGCGAATTGGCAATGAAGCGTGATCCGATCCTCGAATGTGATGTACTGGTGCTGGGTTCCGGCGCGGGCGGTCTCTCGACCGCGGTCACCGCCGCGACGCGCGGACTGCGTGTGATGGTGGCGGAAAAAGCCGCGGTGTTCGGCGGCACGACCGCATGGTCGGGCGGCTGGATGTGGATTCCCGGCAACCCGCTCGCAACGCGCGCAGGTATTGTCGAGGAGCCCGAAGCATCGCGTACGTATCTGCGCAACGAACTCGGCGCGCACTTCGATGCGGACAAGGTCGACGCGTTGCTCGACTACGGCCCGGAGATGATCGAGTTCTTCGAACGCAATACGTCGATGCGTTTCGCCGACGGCAACCGCATTCCCGATTTCCATACCACGCCCGGTGCCGTGACCGGTGGCCGCTCGGTGTGCGCGATGCCGTTCGACGGCCGCGAACTCGGGCCGCTGATCAAGCGGTTGCGTGAGCCGCTCGGCGTGGTCACGCTCAAAGGCATGGCGATCGGTTCAGGGCAGGACCTCGCGCATTTCTTCAACGCCACGCGTTCGCTGCGCTCCGCATGGCATGTGCTGCGCAGACTCGCTGCGTTCGCGGGCCACAAGCTGCGCTATGGCCGCTCCATGAATCTGGTGAACGGCAATGCGCTGGTCGCGCGACTGCTCAAATCGGCGGCCGATCTCGACGTCGATCTGCGCACGAACGCGAAGGCCGTTGCGTTGCTGCGCGAAGCGGGCCGCGTGGTCGGGGCGCGTGTCGAGATCGACGGCGTGGCGCATGAGGTGCGCGCCGCGCGCGGCGTGGTGCTGGCTTGCGGCGGTTATCCGCACGACCTCGCGCGCCGCGCGCAAACGTTCGCTTATACGCCGTCGGGACGCGAGCACTGGTCTGCCGCGCCGCTCACCAATACCGGCGACGGCATTCGTCTCGGCGAATCGATCGGCGGCCACTTCGATGCATCGCTCGAAACGCCTGCCGCCTGGGCGCCGGTCTCGCTCGTGCCGCAAGGCAACGGGCGTGCGGACGTCGCGTTTCCGCATCTGATCGAGCGTGCGAAGCCGGGTGTGATCGCGGTGACGCGCGCAGGGCGCCGCTTCGTCAACGAAGCGTCTTCGTATCACGATTTCGTCAGCGCGCTGATCGGCACCACGCCTGCCGGCGAGGAAGTCTGCGCGTGGCTGGTTTGCGACCATCGTTTCCAGCGCCGCTACGGGCTGGGTTTCTCGAAGCCGTTTCCGTTTCCCACTGCACCGTATCGCCGCTCGGGCTATCTGAAGCGCGCGAACAGTCTTGCTGAACTGGCCGCGCAATGCGGCATCGATCGACAAGGATTGGAGAGCACGGTGGCGGCCTACAACAGCTACGCAAAGGATGGCTTCGACCCGCAGTTCCACAAGGGCTCGACACCGTACAACCGCGTGCAGGGCGACGCGCGGCACGCGCCGAGCCCGTGCCTCGCGCCGATCGAGAACGGGCCGTTCTATGCGATCAAGCTGCTGCCTGGCAGCCTCGGCACGTTCGCGGGGCTCGCCACCGACGCCACCGCTCGTGTACTCGATCACGCGGGCCAGGCCGTGGCGGGCCTCTACGCAGTCGGCAACGACAGCGCCAGCATGATGGGCGGCTGTTATCCGAGCGGCGGCATCACGCTCGGCCCGGCGATGACTTTTGGTTATCTCGCGGGCCTTTCCATCGCCGGCGAAGCTCGAGCCGCTGACGCCACTCGCAGCGCGAATGACGCACCAGCAGCGCCGGCCACGAACACCACGAACACCACGAACACGAACACCACCATCCAGCCACAAGGACACATGTAATGACACTCTACGACGTAGTGACACTGACGGTGAAGATCGGCGCGAACGCGCAGGTTTTCGAAAGCATTCAGGCGAGCGGCGATCAGCCGGGTTCGAAGCTGCTCGGCTGCTGGTATTCGGATATCGGCGCGCTCGGCCAGGTGCTGGTGCTGCGCGGCTTCGATTCGGAAGCCGCGTTGATCACGGAGCGCAAGCGCATGCTGCTCGAAGGCAACCCGTTCGGCTGCGGCGAATTCGTCACGGACGTGAAGATCGACAGCTATTCGCTGTTCCCGTTTCTGCCGCCGATCGAACCGGCCGTATACGGCGGCATCTAC
The DNA here is from genome assembly GCF_012689525.1 of Paraburkholderia aromaticivorans. NCBI lineage: Bacteria > Pseudomonadati > Pseudomonadota > Betaproteobacteria > Burkholderiales > Burkholderiaceae > Paraburkholderia > Paraburkholderia aromaticivorans. The sequence goes on along the minus strand of NZ_CP051515.1, from coordinate 2,883,682 downwards.
GAGATGCGTGTTTATGGCACCAAGCTCGCGAGCCTGCAGCACACCATCGACGCGTGGGAGAAAGCGGTGCCCGAGCGCACGCAGCGTTCGCCGCTCGTCGGCGCGATGTATTCGCTCGATGGCAACGTGCCGCGTTTTCTCAACATCTGGCCGTATGCGAGCGTCGACGAACGCTCGCGGATTCGCGCCGAAGCGGTAAAGGACGGCATCTGGCCGCCCAAAGGCGGCCCCGCGCATCTGACCACCATGGAGTCGACGATCTGCGTGCCGGCGCCGTTCTCGCCGCTGCGCTGAACGCGCAACGGCAGAGATGAATTCGAACTCAGGAAACGACATGACCCAGCACAATTCCCGGGCGCTCTCGCTGTCGGCGTTGACGGTGCTAGAACTGAGCCCGCCGCGGATGGTGGAATGTGCCGCGCAGGCGGGCTACGGCTTCGTCGGACTGCGCTTGCTACCCGCCACCGATCACGAAGTACGCCACGAGATCATCGGTCCGACGCCGTTGAAGCGCGAGACGCTTGCGTGTTTGCGCGACACCGGCGTCAAGGTGCTCGATGTCGAGATTCTGCGGCTCAGGCCCGATACCGATGTGGCCGCGTACAAGCCGATGCTCGATACCGCTGCAGAACTCGGCGCGCGCTACGTGCTGGTTGCGGGCAATGATCCCGACGAAGCGCGCACCGCGGAGCGTCTTGCGCAACTCTGCGATCTCGCCGCGCCGCTCGGCCTGTCGCCTTCCATTGAACCGATGCCGTGGACCGACGTGAAGGACATCACGCAAGGCGCGCGCATCGTCAAGGCGGCGGCGCGGCGCAATACCGGCCTGATCGTCGATCCGATTCACTTCGACCGCGCGGGTTCATCGACCGATGCCTTGCGTGCGTTGCCACGCGAGTATTTCGGCTACGTACAGTTTTGCGATGCACCGGCCGCGCGTCCCACCGACCTCGACACGCTGCTCTACCAGGCGCGTTGCGAGCGTCTGATTCCGGGCGAAGGCGGCATCGACCTCGGCGGCATTCTGCGCGCGCTGCCGGATCATTTGCCGATCAGCGTCGAAGTGCCGACTCAACGGTGGGCTCAAACCACACCCGCAGTGGAGCGCGCCCGCAAGCTGCGCGAGGCGACGCTCGCCGTACTCGAACGGACCTATGCAATGACGTAGTCCGCTTCATCTTCTTTCGCGCCGGTCCTGGCACCGGCGGCTCAATCGATAACGATAACAATAACAACTGTCCGGAGACACCTGATGGAACCTTCAATCAAGGCGCCGCGGAAACCCGCGTCCGCTTCGCGCGTCATCGACGTGCAGCAGTTGCTCGACGAACAACCCGTCGGGCGCTTTCAGATTCTCGTGTTGGTGATGTGCATGTTCATCGTCACGCTCGACGGACTCGACACCGTGATGGTCGGTTTCATCGCGCCGGCATTATCGAGCGCGTGGGCGATTCCGCGCGATGCGCTCGGCCCGGTGATGAGCGGCGGCCTGCTCGGCCTCGCGTTCGGCGCGCTGTGCGCCGGGCCGCTCGCGGACCGCTTCGGCCGCAAGACGGTGATGACGGGCGCGGTGCTGTTCTTCGGCATCTGGAGTCTCGGCTCCGCCTTCGCGAGCAACATCAGCGAACTCACGGTGCTGCGCTTTCTCACCGGTCTCGGTCTCGGCGCATCCATGCCCAACGCCGCCACGCTGATGGCCGAATACGCGCCGCAACGCTGCCGCGCGCTGATGGTGACGACGGTGTTCTGCGGCTTCACGCTCGGCGCGGCCGGCGGCGGCTTCGTGAGCGCATGGCTGATCGCGTCGCACGGCTGGCATTCGGTGCTGATTCTCGGTGGCGTCTTGCCGATTCTCTACGTGCCGCTAATGATCAAATGGCTGCCCGAATCCGCGCGCTTCCTCGCGCTCAAGGAAACGCGCCGCGCACGGCTCGTGACGGTGATGAACCGCCTCGAACCCGATAGCGCCGATCAGACCACGCGCTTCGTCGCGCATGAAACGCCGCAGCGCGAACGCAACCCGATCCGTTTGATCCTGTCGCGCGACTACGCGTTCGGCACGGTGATGCTGTGGGTCTGCTACTTCGCCGGCTTGCTGACGGTGTATCTGCTCGGCAGCTGGCTGCCGACGCTGATTCGCGGCGCCGGCTTCACGCTTGCCGAAGCGGCGGTGGTCGGCGCGCTTTTTCAGGCGGGCGGCACCATCGGCTCGCTCGCGATCGGTTGGCAGATGGACCGCTTCAATCCGCATCGCGCGCTCGGCGCGACGGTGTTCATGGGCGGCGTGCTGGCCTGGTACATGGGTTTGCCCGGCCACGGCATCACCGCGATCAGCGTGCTGGCGTTCGGCATGGGCTACTGCATGAACGGCTCCAACACGGGATTCTGCGCGTTGGCCGCAGGCTCCTATCCGACCCGCATGCGCGCCACCGGCACGAGCTGGATGCTCGGCATCGGCCGCTTCGGCGGGATTGCCGGGGCGATGCTGGGCGCCGGCATGTTGCACGCGAACTGGGGCTTCGGCCAGGTGTTCACGTCGCTCGCGTTGCCGGCGGCGGTGGGCGCGGCGGCGGTGCTGCTCAAGGGCGCGCGCCATCGCGGGCCGGTGCTGCAGGTCAGCGCGGGCATCGGACACTGAGATCAGCGGAATTTCAGCGGCGCCAAACGAAGGCGCCCTTGAGTTCCGATATGGAATCGTGTTCTCATTCGGTATCGAAATCGAATTGAGAGTGCAACATGGCGGGGAATCTGGAGCGGGCGCTGGCCATCATCGAATTGCTGGCGAAGCAGGGCGGCAGCATGCAGCTGGCCGCCATCGCCGATACGCTGAATATTCCGCGCAGCGGCACGCATCGGCTGCTGGCCGAGTTGAGCGATGAGGGCTACGTGCGTCAGGACGAGCATGGCGAATACGTGCTGGCGCTGAAGTTGGTGTCGCTCGCGCTGATGTGGCTGTCCACCGGCGGCGTGCTGGATATTTCGCAGCCGGTGCTCGACCGGCTGGCGGCGGCGTCGGGCGAACTGGCGCGGCTGGGGGTGGTGGAGGACGATCACATTACCTTCGTCGGCAAGGCGCAGGGCGCCAAATCCGGCTTGCGCTACGACCCGGACATGGGCAGCCAGCCGCCGCTGCACTGCACCGCGAGCGGCCAGGCGTGGCTCGCCACCATGAGCGACGAAGAAGCGCTCGAACTCGTGTCGCGTCAGGGCGGCATCGGCAAGGCCGGCCCGCGCGGTCCGAAGGCGCCGAAAACGATCCAGCAGTTCCTGCAGGACCTGGCGGGCGCGCGCAAGCGCGGCTATGGCGTCGCGAGTGAAACCTACGAAGCGGGCATGACCTCGATGGCGGCGGCGATCCGCCATCCGTTGACCGGGTTGGTGGTGGGGATCGTGAGTCTCGCGGGCCCGACCAGCCGTTTGCCGGAAGCGCGCCTGAAGGAGCTGGCGCCGCCCTTGCTCGAAGCCGCGTCGGATATGGGCGCGGCCACCATGAGTTCGCCGTATTTCAAACGCAGTTTGCGCGTGGCGCCGGTGGCGGCCGCGGTGCAGCCGGTCGAGCCAAAGCGCAAGGGACGGCCGCGGGCCGCTTGAGTTGCTTGCTGCTTGCTGGCACGCGTAAGTCTGTGCAAGACCGAGGGTCCGGACACGCGGAGTTGCACCGCGCCTGGCCGTTAAGCTAAACAAGCGGCTCGCGTTTCTTCCATAACCTTCCTGAATACCTCGACGAGTTCGTCGACAGCCACTCATGCACACTGCTGCCGGCAAAGCGGCCCCGCTGTCCCGCGCCGAACTCACGCGCATCGTCGTCGCCATCGTGATCGGCAATGGTTTTGTCGCCTACGACTTCACTGTCTACAGCTTCTCGGCCGTCGTGATCGGCAATCTGTTCTTTCCGTCGCACAATCCGACGTCGTCGCTGTTGCTGTCGCTCGCCACCTTCGGCGCGGGCTTCGTGATGCGCCCGCTCGGCGCGATCATGATCGGCCACATTGCCGACAGCCGTGGCCGTAAAGCCGGCCTCACCGTGTCGCTCGGCTTGATGACGCTCGGCACGTGGCTGATCGCCTGCCTGCCGGGCTATGCGTCGATCGGTCCGGCGGCGACCGTGCTGATGGTGCTCGCGCGCCTGATGCAAGGGCTCGCTGCGGGCGGCGAGATCGGCCCGGCGTCGGCCTCGCTGATGGAGTCGGCCGGCTACCGGCACCGCTGTTTCATGGTGAGCTGGCGCGGCGCCAGTCAGGGCGCGGCCGCTTTCGCCGCCGCGCTGGTCGGGGCGGGCACCACGGCGCTGCTATCGCCCGCCGCCATGCACGACTGGGGCTGGCGGATTCCGTTTGTGCTGGGCGGCTTGATTGGCCCGGTCGGCTGGTATCTGCGCCGCCGCATGCCGGCGGCCGCGCCGCAAGAGCGCACGCGGCTCAGCCCGCGGCGGGTGTTCGCGGAGCATGCGCGCCCGCTCGTCTGCGGCATTCTGATGATGGCCGCGCCTTCGGTGAGCATCTACGTCACCGTGTTCTACATGCCGGCCTATCTGGTGCGTACCTTGCACCGGCCGCCGACGATCAGTCTTTTGACGGCGTGCCTCTCGGGCGTCGTGATTCTCGTCGTCACGCCGCTGATCGCGCGCGCGGCCGACCGGCTCGCGAGCCGCAAGACGCTGCAGTACGCGTCGCTTCTCGCATCGCTGGCGACAGCGTGGCCCGCTTTCTGGGCGCTGACCCACGGTGCGGGCGATCTCGCGGCGCTCGTCATCATCACGGCTTATGTGGCGCTCGCGGTGAACGGTGCCGGCGCCGCCTCGGTGCTGATGATGGAAGCGTTTCCAGTTCACCGGCGCGCGGCCGGACTGTCGGTGATCTACAGCTTCGGCGTGGTCCTGTTCGGCGGATTTTCACCGTTTCTCGTGACGTGGCTCATCAACCGGACAGGCGATCCGATGATCCCGGCGTGGTATCTGATGGGCGCCACCGCGCTGACGCTGATCGCGCTGAAGGTGTTCCCGGAAGCGGAACCCGAGCCGGGCGCGCGCTGCGAGCGCGTCGCAGTCGCCTGCCTGAAGCGCTAGGCCGCGTTGCGCAACTGCTGCAGGTCGAAGGCGCAGGCACGCATGTCCTGCGGGCTCATGTCGAAGGCGCGGCGAAACGCGCGGGTGAAGTCGGACGCGCTTTGAAAGCCGAGGCCAAAAGCGATTTCCGCGACCTGCAGATGCGGATAACGGACTAGTTCGTCCGCCGCCTCGCGCAAACGACGGTTGCGGATATACGCGCCGAGACCGCCTTCGTGCTCGAACCAGCGATAGATCGTCGCGCGCTTCAGTTGCAGCGCGTGAACCACGCCGGTCGGCGTGAGGTCGCCCTGGTGCAGATTGGCCTCGATATAGCGGCGTACCCGGCCCATGACCGCGGCCTGCAGCGCGGCGCGGCCCGCGCCGTTCAGGCGCGCCTCCTTGCGAAACGCGGCCACCAGCAACTGCGTGCCCGCCTGCAGGGCATCGATCGCGCTGGCCGGATCGAGCCGCGCAATGTCGCGGGCGAGCGCCGTCATGTGATCCAGCACGACGCCGGTCAACGGCGAGCCTTGCTGGACGATGCGGCCGTGAATCGCCGCGCCGTCGCGCAACGCCTCGTCCACCACCGCGGCCGGTACGAACAGGCTCAGAAGGCGGCTGTCGGGGCGCTCGGCGCGAAACGGCTGGTTCAGATCGAACGCGACGATGCCTTGCACCGAACCCGGCGCGCTGCGCTTTTTGTGCATGCCGGTGACGTGGCCGACTTCTCCTTCCACGAAGAGCTGAAACACGTAATCGCGCCGCGAGTCGGTGGATACGCGGGCTACCGAGCGCTCCAGCAGCATCGAATCGGTACGGCAGTCGGTAAAAACCATGCCGCCGACCGCGTATAAATCGATTTCGCCGCGAAATCCCCCGGCAAGCTGCGCTTTCGAGGGCGGCGCGTCGACTACATGGCCCACGCGCCGGCGCCAGGCAAGGAATTGTTTGTCGGGTGCCAGTCCGTGCGTGCTGAAACGGCTCGTCGACATGGCGGAGTGCGAATCGGCCGCGGCGGCCGCGGCCAGATGGTGCGGCAGGGTACGCTGGTTCATTAAATCGGTTGCTGCGAGCGAGAAATGTGTCGGCGGGGCGCGGCGTGCATACGGGTATTTCGCGCGCCGCCGTCCAAATTTGAGACGGACGGTCAAGCCTAACAAAAAAGCGGCATTAATGTTGCGTGATTAGATGCAGATCGTTTTCGCTGACGGCGCGGCAGGCATTCGACCGCCGCCCCCAATGGGAATCGCAACTGCGCGCAGAAACAGCGCCGATCCGTTACGCGCGCTGCAAGGGTGCGAGGTTCACGCTTTGCCGGCAGGCAATTCACGGGGTATCAACGATGAGCGGCACGAACATGCAACCGACCGCGCAACGCGGCGCTCGGCGTCCGGCCAGTCTGGTGGACAGCCAGTTGCAACATCTCGAGAACGTGGTGGAGTACCTGACGCGTGGGGACGCGTCAGGCGGGCTATATCCCCTCGACCACGAGTACTGGGAAAAACGCATCCGGGCGCTGGAAGAGACTTACGAGCTGATTGCCAGCCAGCGGCACCGCCTGACGAGACTTTCCGAAAGACTCGCGAGCGAAGCGCAAATGGCGCAGACGGCGCGGATTGCGCTGAAGCCGCGCACGGCCGCTTGAGTCTGTCGGCGCACAGGAATACGAGAACCGGATTTTAGTCGAGGGGACCAGATCGATGTAGGCCGGTATCGCTAATAAAAGCAGCAGAACCTGAGAGAGCAAATCGGCGATGATGCGAACGGGCCCGAAGAGGCCCGTCGCACATCCCCAACGCTTGAGTGTCAATGCACACCTGCGGCGCGGACCCGCGCCGCAGCGACCGCCGCCTCGTTCATGAGCCGGTCGATGACTTCCGCCACCGGCGCGCACCGCTCGACCAGCGCCGACGATTCCCCCGCGAACAACGCCATTTTTTCCAGATCGCCCACCGTATCGCGTAGCGGGGAGATCGTGCTGAATTTGTAGATCGGCCCTTGGTCGTCGTGCGCAATTTCTTCGCGCGGCAACACGTGCGGATGATTGCCGAACAGATGATCGCCGGCCTCGCGCGTCACGCTGTTCGCCAGCACGCGTACCGGCGAACCGGGTGGCCAGTTGATCGCGTAGATGTCGGTGTGCACGGTGTCGCCCGCCTGGGCATCGACGATCCTTTGCTTGTGATAGTCGTGGGCGAAAGACTCATGCGTCGCGACGAATAGCGTGCCGCAATGAATGCCCGCCGCGCCGAGCGCAAGCGCGGCAATCAGCCCGGCGCCGGTCGCGAAGCCGCCGGAGGCCACCACCGGCACGTGCAAACGCTGCGTGAGTTCCGGCAGCAGCGCCATGATGCCGATGCGCCCACGCACGTGGCCGCCGGCTTCCACGCCTTGCGCGATGACCGCGTCCACGCCGGCCTGCTGCGCGGCGAGCGCCTCGTCGAGCGAGCCGACCTGCCAGAGGACGAGCGCGCCGGCATCTTTAGCGCGTTTCACCACGTCGGGCATGACGTCCCAGAAGAAGCACATGACCGGCACCTGCGCCGCGCGGCACACGTCGAGTTGCGCATCGAGCAGCGTGGGCTCCGTCCGGAAAGGAATGAGATTGACGCCGAACGGCCGGTTCGTCGTCGCGCGCACGGCGGCGATCTCGCACTCGATCACTTCCGGCGCTTCTCCAACCATGCCGAGCAGGCCGAAGCCGCCGGCTTCAGAAACGGCGACCACCAACTCGGCGCGCGCCGGGCCGCCCATTCCAGCTGAAATGACGGGGTGCCGACAACCGAGCAAACGGGTCAGCGCTGTATCGAACACCGGCGTGTCGTCGTGCATGGCAGTCCTCCCATCGTGTCGCGTGGCGGTGATGCACAGGATTGTGCGACTCGCCGCATCGAACCTGCATCCACGGCGGTCTTTTTAGAGTAGATGCAGACAAGCGCGGCGGCAGTGGGTATTTTTCGTCGGAGGATAAGCGAACGCGACGCGAGGATATTCAGTAATTCTGACCGATTTTAAATAGGGAGCGGTTAATAGTCGGTAGGTAGAATACGCAATGAATTTAGCGCTGCTAGACTGTGCGCCGGAGCAGTCTGTTACCCGCAATGCACACAGCGCTCGCTCCCCAAAATCCGGCGGCTCGAAAACGCCGGGTACACGGTAGAACTAGGCCTTTTCTGCGATTTGGACGAAGCGGCAGCACGGCATACTGGCCGTGTGAACGTCGTTAAAAGGGACGTATGGTTGGCTGTCCTTTCTTCCGGTCATGCATGGTGTCGCATCAGTCGATCCCCCTCCGCCAACCTCTGCCTATCTGAACTTTGACAAGTATCAGGGCTCGCTTTGGGCCCGTTTTTGGAAGTGACTCATGAAGCCGGGAAACAATTCGCTTGGTAAAAGACGCACACGCAAGATCACCATCTCGGTGGTGGCGGCGCTTATCGCAGTGCTGCTCGCATTCGGCGTGTGGCATTACCAGCAGCGCGCGGCACAGGTCGCGCCGGCGCTGACCGGCGTCGCGAGCCAGATGCGTCAGGATTCCTCGGCATGGACGCACGAAGAGAAAGACGCCTCGCAAATGTTGCGCGATATTCACGACGCCAAGGTTGCCGCGATCGGCGTGAGTCCCAACGCGATTCTGATCTCGAAGCGCGACGGCACGAAATACTTCGTCACCGACCACAACGCGACCTTCTCGCATGCGCTGCTACTCGGCGAACCGAAGGCCGACGAGGCCGCCGCGTATCAACTCGTCTGGCTTCCCGATGCGGATATTCAAACCGGCGGCTCGCGCTGGATCCAGGTGTTCGACCAGGTACGCGACGCCATCAGCGTGTTGTTGCCGTTGTTGCTGATCGGCGGCATGGTGTGGTTCATGCGCCGCGAAATGCGCGGCGGCGCCACGCTGCTCGCCAGGGCGCCCGCCCTGCGTTTCGACGACGTGATCGGCGCGGGCGAAGCGAAGGCGGCGCTCGCGGACATTCGCGGCTATCTGTCCGACCCGAAGCAATTCACGTCGATGGGCGTGCGCGCGCCGTGCGGCATTCTGATGGTGGGCGGCCCCGGCGTCGGCAAGACGCGGCTTGCCCAGGCGCTGGCCGGCGAGTGCGGCGCGAACTTCATCTCGATCACGGGCAGCTATTTCAGCGCGAAGTACTATGGCGTCGGCATCCAGAAGGTCAAGCATCTGTTCGAACTGGCGCGCAAGAATGCGCCCACGGTGATCTTCATCGACGAAGCCGACGGGCTCGCCAAGCGCACGGATACGGGCAGCGGTCCGGTCGAAGCCGAGAGCAATCGCATCATCAATCAACTGCTGGCGGAAATGGACGGCTTCGCTTCGAACGAAGGCGTCATCATTGTCGCGGCGACCAATCACCCCGACAATCTGGACGAGGCATTGCGCCGGCCGGGCCGGTTCGATCGCACCGTGCAGGTCCGGTTGCCCGACCGCGAAGACCGCGCAAAGATTTTCCGTTTCTACGCGGAGAAGTTGAAGTCGAAATCCGCGGACATCGACTACGATCAGTTGGCGCGCCTGACCACGGGTCTGTCGCCGGCAACGGTCGCGATGGTGGTGAATCAGGCGGGGCTCGTCGCGCGAAAAGCGGGCGATACCGAAATCACCTCGAAGCATTTCATGGAAGCGATCAAGATTGCGCGCATCGGCGACGTGAGCGGCGCCGAGCGCGCGCTGAGCGAAGACGAACGCACGCGTATCGCCGTGCACGAAGCGGGGCATGGTCTCGTCGCCGCGGTGCTGGGCACGGGCGTGCTGGAAGAGGTCACGATTCTGCCGCGCGGCGGTGCACTCGGCGTCGCGCTGATCACGAAAGCGCAGGACAAGCATTTGTATCGCGAGACCGAGATCCGCAACGAAATCCAGGTGTTGCTTGGCGGCCGCAACGCGGAAATTCTGACGTTCTCCGAAGCATCGAGCGGCGCCGCTTCGGATTTGCAGGAAGCGTCGCGCATCAGCCTCGACATGGTGTCGAAATTCGGCTTCAACAGGGACGGCGATCTGTTCAGCCTCGCGGCGCTGCCGTCGCAGTACGCGGGTCTGCAAATGAAGAGCGCGATCGAGCACGCGAATGTGCTGCTCAAGGAACTGAACGAACTGTGCTACAGCTTGCTGCATGCGTACGAGCCGGTGCTGCGCGCGATTGCGGACGAACTGCTCGAGCAGGAAACCGTGCCCGGAGAGACCGTGTATCGGTTGATCAGGGAACACAGGAGCGCACTGAAGATCGTTCACGAGCCGGAAGCGGCTTGAACCGATGATCGACTGATTACCTCGATCGCAATCAAGGGGCGGCGCCAGTAATGGCGCCGCTTTTTTTTATTGCCCGGCGCTAGCTACGCGAAATCCGATGGGCCGGGCTCCGGGACGCCCGGAGGCGTTTCGGTGTCGCCCAATGTCTCACCATCGGCGTCGTCAGCGGGCGGCGGCGTTTCGCCTTTTTTCGGCAGCGGTTGATCGAGGCCCGGTTCGACCGGCGTAGGGATTGCATCGCCGATCGGCTTGGAAACCTCGGTGGGCGGCCTGCCGGGGTCTTCTTCGGGCTGGCGCGCGGGCTCGTGCTCTTGCTCGTTCGGGGAATTGGCCATGGTTGCCACGACGGGCTCTCCGGTTGATTGGGGTACACCATTGCGCAGCAATGCGCGTACCACGGCCCATGTCGAACGCGCGTTAACGATGCAAACCTTATAAGACCCCGGATTTCCAGATCATCTGCGCGGCGGCGGCCACTACGAACACCAGCACCAGGATCCGGAATGCGCCGGGCGGCAAGCGGTCGCGCAAGGGCCGCACCAGCAGCATGCCCGCGATCACCGGCACGCTCGCGCAGGCGGAGATGGCCAAGTCGGTCCAACTGGCATGCGCTCCGCCGCTGAATGTCGCGACGAGCGTGATGATCGACACCACCAGAATGATGGCGATCTGCTTCGTGAACGCTTTGCCCGTCGCGCCGGTGGCGATCAGATACATCGCGAGCAAGGGGCCCGGCACTGACGCAATACTCTCCATGAGCGCCGCGCCGAATCCCAGCACGAACCCCGCCGGCTTGGCCCACGTCGGCGAGAGCGTCAGCCGCGGGGAGGCCAGCAAGAGCACTGCCGCGATCATCAGCAAGGCGCCGGCGGCCGCTTGCGTGCGATGCGGCGCCAGCGAAATCAATACGGTCACGCCGACGATGTTGCCGATCACCGTGCCGATCAGCGGCGCAGCGATGCGCCTGACCGTCGGCAGGAGTTCGCCGCCTTCGAGCGCCTGCGGGATATTGCCGAGAATGATCGGCATCGACAGCAGAAGAACCGCTTCCTTGATCGGCAGGAATTGGCTGAGGATCGGCATCGCCACGAGCGGCACGCCGATGCTGACCACGCCCTTGACCATTCCGCCCAGCAGGAGCGCGGCAACGATGCCGAGCAACGCGTAGAGGTTGAGCGCCTGCAGGCCCGCGCCAAGAACACCGCCGGCGAAAGTGAAATGAGACATGGTTGGAAAGCGTGTTGGAAACCGCGAGCCGGCCGCGCGGGTCGGATCGACCGGACAGCGCGCGGGCGGTGGCTTGTTGTTATCGTTCGGCCAGTTCGGTGTCCGCGTGTCACGCAAGATCGGAAGCAGCCGGCTCAGTGAGGCCGCATGATACCGTGCCCTCACTTGCGCCGCATGCAGGCAAAACGTAATGCGTGCGTGGCGTCAGACCGCGTCCGATGCGGCGCTCTCATTCCTCGACGAATGCTTGGCTCGCTCACGACGCGAGGGCAACGTCGCCGCCGTGTACGCCGAAGCGGGCGTCGTGGCCGTCGCCGGCGCACGCCGCGTCTTCAAACGAAGGATCGGCTGTTCGATCAGCCGCCAGGACAGCATCGCCATCCCGAGCGAAATGACAAACGACCCGGCGATGCCCGCGACGTGCGCCCACACGGGCACCGTGCCGCCGAAAAGCGCCGCGGCGTGATGGTTGCGAGTCAGATCCGGGATCAGGTTGTGATAGAGGTAAAAGCCATAGCTGATTCGCCCGAAGCTCACCAGCCACCCCGTTTCGAGCAGGCCGATCACGACGGCGTTGCGGCAGCAGGCAATCGAACACACCAGCGCCGCGATGCACACGCCGTACGAGGCACTGACCGCGGTGAACAGCAGTGGACTGTCCACCTCGCTCCACATCGGCTCAGTCGCGCAGAAGCCCACGAGCGCGAGACTCAGCGCGAAGAGCGTCACGCCGTGCCCGAGCCGTGCCCGCAAACGGCTCTCTTGCCCCGCGATCATCAAGCCGCCGATGCCACCCAACGCCAGCAACCAGAAGTTCGTCAGCGGGTGGGTGTAAATGGTGATTTCCTGCCAATGCGCCGCGCGCATGGCGAGCATCGAAGCGAGCCCAGCCGCGACGATCGCGAGACACACCGCGCGATGCCGGCGCGCGGCAAGCAGCAGCAGGAGCGGCGCGAACACGAGATAAAACTGCTCTTCGATCGCGAGGCTCCACAAATGCGAGTAACGCCCCGGCCAATAATGCAGCACGGAGCCGATCCAGATGTTCGACAGATAGGCGAAATGAAACGGCATGCCGCTCGCCAGTTCGGGACTCGCCATGCCGAACGCCATCAGCGCACCCATCACCACCAGCATCAGGTAGTAAATCGGAAAAATGCGCAGGGTCCGGCGAAACAGAAAGCGCCTCAATTCAGCGCCGAATCGACTGGCGCCGCTCTCAATGCGCGTGCGTTGCGCGGAAAGAATACCGATGATCAGAAAACCGCTCAGCGCGAAAAAGATCCATACGCCGAGATGGCCGATCTCGCCGATGTCGCCGAACAGGCGGTGCTGAAAAAATACCATCAGGACTGCGATCGCGCGCAATCCGTCGAAGCCGGCAATTCTGTTGTTCATGTGGTCGTCTTCCAGTGCGAAGGCGGCGCGCGTAGCGCAGCCGTTCTGGGCGGTAATGGAAGGACCGGCGCGCATCGGTGACGCTCAGGTCGGCCGTGGCGAATAGAAGGCGTCGCAATGACGCTCGGCGTGCCGGCCGATCGCGGATCGGCCGGCCGCGTGTCCGGTCCACATGAGTGGCCGCCGTCGAAAGGTGGCATCGCGCGAAACGCGCGAGGTCCGACGGGCGTGCATGAAACCATCCTACGATGAAAAAAAGCAAAAAAAATCGCCCATCGCATTCAGTGATTTATTTTCCGCGCTCATTACCGATCGCACGCGCGCCCGGCGAATTAAAGCCGCAAATCTTGCCGCGAACTGAATATGTGATGACTCATTATTACCGCATGCCGACAACCGAATTTCAAATCGCCGCCACGTGATTTGAAATTAGAGGCAGGTTGTCAGCGCACGCCGCTGGACCGCGCAGCCTCGCTGGGAACGTTTTATTGTCATGGTGTTTCTACGAAAAACGACGCGCGGCATGCGTGCGCCTATCCTGCGAGAACCTGAATGGAAACCCGTCGCGGCCGCCCCGGAGGCAGTCCCCTTGGAGGACGCTCGATCGAAGTGGACTTCTTTCGCGGCGTCGTGCTGATCGTCATCGTGCTGGATCATATTCCCGGCAGCACGCTGTCGCATCTGATGCTGCATGCCTATGCGTTGTGCGATTCAGCGGAAGTGTTCGTGTTTCTCGGCGGCTATGCATCGGCGGCGGCTTACACCACCGTGCTCGCGGGCCGCGGCGAGAGCGCGGCGAAGATGCGCTTTGTCAGGCGCTGCTGGGAAATCTACCGCGCCTATCTGTTGACGGCGGTATTGACGCTGCTGTCCGGCGCCATTCTCGCGACGCTGAATCTGAACCGTCCCATGGTCGACCTGACCGGCTGGCTGCCTTTTGCGGTTCAGCCGCTGCGCGAAGCTTTCGATATCATGCTGCTGCGGCGCCAGCCTTATCTGTCGAGTGTGTTGCCCATGTACGTGATTTTCGCGCTGTGCGTGCCGTTCGCGGTGCCGCTGGCGCGGCGTTCGTCGCTCATGGCGCTGAGCCTGAGCTTGCTGATCTGGGCGCTGGCCAGGCCGTTGGCCGCATTATTCAGCATTGACGACGTGGCCGACTGGGCTTTTAATCCGTTTGCATGGCAACTGATGTTCGTGCTCGGGATTCTCTGCCGGGTGCAGCCCATCAGCGAGCGCTTTCACGCAAGCCGTACCGCGCGCTGGTTCACGCGGGTCGCGGTGGTCGCGGTGCTGGCGTTCGCTATCGTCAAACTTGTCGTGCTGACGCAACCCTTGCCGGGCACGTATAAACAGAATCTTTCTCCTGACCGCGTGATCAACTTCATCGTCATTGCCTGGCTCGCCGCGCGATTCGTGCGCATGGGTAGTATTGCGTGGCTCGCGCGGCGGCTGCCTGCCGTGGTCACCGTCGGCCGCACGGGGCTCGTGTGTTTCGTTGCGGGCACACTGGTTTCCCTGATCGTCGATACGGCAACGCCGCATGCGTTTCATGGCTTTGGCGGCGTGCTGATCGGACTGGGCGGCGATCTCGTCGCTATCGGCGCCGTGCTGATGATCGCGCGCGGCTGGAACGGCTGGAAAGGGCAGAAGTCAACTGCGGTCGCCAATGGCGCGGGTTACGGATGAGGTCGCGTCGGCGCCGTGCGCGTGTCCCGCGAGATTCGCGCGCGGTCATTCACGTTATCGGCGCGATGTTGTGGCTTGCCGCTCAGCCGGCGCTCGCCGCTTCCCAGGAGGCGCCGCTCGCGATGCGCTGCGCGGAATTGGCGGGCGCCGTCCTGCAACCCGAACTCATTGCCTTGCCCACTGCCGGCGTGCAGATCGAAAGCGCGGCGATGGTGAGCGCCACCGCGCCCGGCAATCAGCAGGGCGGCGAGTATTGCCGCATCACCGGCCGTATCAAAGGGTTCAAGGCCACCACGCCCGATATCCGTTTCGATCTGAACTTGCCGCGCCGCTGGAACGGCCGTGCGCTGCAGATCGGCGGCGGCGGTTATAACGGCGTGGTGGTGAGCGGCACCGGCGTAATGCCGTTTTCGCCGAACCGCGCGCCGCTCGCGCAAGGCTACGCGACGTTCGGCGACGATTCGGGGCACGTCGGCGATTCATCGGTGGCGGTATTCGGCCTCGTCGACGAGGCGGTCACGAACTTCGGCTTTGCGCATCTAAAGAAAACGCACGATGCCGCGCTTGCGCTGATTGCCCGCGCATACGGCCGGCCGCCGCAACGCATGTATTTCGCCGGCGGCTCGACCGGCGGCCGCGAAGGCTACACCGTGATGCAGCGCTATCCCGACGACTACGACGGCGTGATCGCCAATTCGCCCGCGCTCAATTTTTCCGGCGTGCGCCTGCTTGGCGTGAAACTCGGCCAGGCGGAATACAACACGCCCGGCGGCTTCATTCCACCGTTGCTGCTCGAACACGTCTATCAACGGACGCTCGCCGCGTGCGACCGGCTCGACGGCGCGGCGGACGGCATCGTCAGCGATGTCGCCGCATGCCGCGAACACGAAACGGAGATTGTCGACTCGCTGCGCTGCAGCGGACGCACGCCTTCGCACGATGAATGCCTCACGAACACGCAGCTTTCCACCTTGCTCGTGATGCGCGACGGGCTCTCGTTGCCTTACCGTCTGGCGTGGGATGTCAACGGCTATAGCGGCTACAACGTTTTTCAGGGTACGCGTCTGGCCGGTCTGCTTGGCCTCGCGCATCAGCCGGAGCGCTTGCCGGTGCCGACGTTTTTCGCCAACGGCTACCTGTTCGCGCAAGGCGACGGCTACATCCGCTACTTCGTCACGCGGGACACCGGCTTCGACTCGCTCAGGTTCGACCCGCAACACCCCGGTAAATATCGCGCGCAACTGGTCGCGCTGTCACAGACGATCGGCGCGATGAACCCCGACCTCATGCGCTACATCGCGCGCGGCGGCAAGCTCATCACGCTGCAGGGCCTCGCCGACGAAGTCATCAGCCCGAACCAGACCATCGCCTATTACGACACGCTGGTCGACCGGTTCGGCATCGACCAGGTCAATGGTTTCATGCGCTTGTACATGGTGCCGGGATTCCAGCACGGCAGCGGTGTGTTCATCCCATCGGTCGATCTGCTGGGCGCGCTCGACAACTGGGTGACGCGGGGGGCATCGCCCGAGACGCTGACGGCGACCGATATCGCGGCGGCGACTAACGGGCGCTCACGTCCGCTGTGCCGCTATCCGCTGTTTCCGCGCTACATCGGCAAGGGCAATGTGAATCTCGCCAGCAGTTTTGTTTGCGCGGAGCCGTGACCGGTAGTTCTTGAAAGAATGCCTCGCAAGTGGAAAGACTCGCATGCGTGATTCGGGACCCTGGCGGATGAACGCGTGATTTTCGTATCAGAAAAAGAAGGGCGGCGATGCCATGCATCGGCGCCGCCGCCCCGGTTGAAACTGAACCAGTCAATCCAATAACAGCCCAGTTTTACTGGCCGTTTTGCATCGTGCCGCCGGTGCCGTTGTTCATGCCATTGCCGGTCCCGTTACTCGTCCCTTTGCTCATGCCTTTGTTCATGCCGCTGTTCGAGCGGTTCATCGACTGGCTATTTGGTGTCGCCCCAGTGCCGGTGCCCATGCCGCCGCCGGTTCCGGTCACGCCCGGCGAGCCGTAGCCCGAATCGCCCGGATTTTTCATTGACCCGGCGCCCGCGCCTGGTGCTGCAGTCCCGCCAGCGCCCCCGGTCGTGCCGCCGCCCGCACCCACGCCAGTGCCTCCACCGCCCGCACCGCCGCCTGCGCCGCCCGCGCCACCGCCAGCCTGCGCATAAGCGCCACCCGACAATGCCATCACGAGCGCCGAAGCGAAAATCGTCTTGGTAATGCGTTTCATGGTTCACCTCCATAGAGTTGGTTTGATGTCACGCAAGCGCTTGTGGCTCACATGCATTGGACTGCGCAAGCGGTGTGCCTCGCGTAAGCATTTCGCTTGACCGATACCACCGCGGCAGCATGCTGGGAATCGAGCATGATGCGTTCCCGGTGTCGCGTGACCAAACCGATACGGAAGCCGAACTATTTTGCACTGCAGCGAAACAGGTCGGCTTGCACGGTTTGCCGCGCCGTTACGGCGAGCCTCTTTCCCTGCCTCGACCCTACGTGTTTCCGGCGCACTGTCGCGATGCGCTGCACGCTTTCCCACTTTCCATTACATTGCGGGTGCGGCGGCGCTTCAGCATCGCTCCCTCTAACTAAACAACGGTGTCTGCCATCGTCGATTCCATGCAGCCAATCGTCTCAGTCACGAACCTGTCGAAAACCTATGCCACCGGTTTTCATGCACTTAAAAACATCAATCTGGCGATCAACCGCGGGGAAATCTTCGCTTTGCTCGGTCCGAAC
The DNA here is from genome assembly GCF_012689525.1 of Paraburkholderia aromaticivorans. Classification (NCBI taxonomy): domain Bacteria; kingdom Pseudomonadati; phylum Pseudomonadota; class Betaproteobacteria; order Burkholderiales; family Burkholderiaceae; genus Paraburkholderia; species Paraburkholderia aromaticivorans. Next base: position 2,866,302 of record NZ_CP051515.1, on the reverse strand, counting down.
GGCGCGGGCAAAACGACCCTCATCAGCATCATCTGCGGCATTGTCAACGCCAGCGCCGGCAGCGTGACGGTGGACGGCCGCGACATCGCGACCGACTATCGCGGCGCGCGCTCGCTGATCGGCCTCGTGCCGCAGGAGTTGACCACCGACTCCTTCGAAACCGTCTGGGCGACCGTCTCGTTCAGCCGCGGGCTGTTCGGCAAGCCGAAAAACCCGGCATACGTCGAAAAGGTGTTGCGCGACCTGTCTCTGTGGGAAAAGCGCGATAGCAAGATCATCACGCTCTCGGGCGGCATGAAACGGCGCGTGCTGATCGCCAAGGCGCTCTCGCACGAGCCGCGTGTGCTGTTTCTCGACGAACCGACCGCCGGCGTGGACGTGGAACTGCGCCGCGACATGTGGAAGCTGGTGCGCTCGCTCGCCGAGAGCGGCGTGACGATCATCCTCACCACGCACTATATCGATGAGGCCGAGGAAATGGCCGACCGCATCGGCGTGATTAGCGCAGGTGAAATCATGCTGGTCGAAGAGAAAACGGAGTTGATGCGCAAGCTCGGCAAGAAGCAGTTGACGCTGCAACTGGAGAGCCCGCTCGCGCAAGTGCCAGGCTCGCTCGCCGGCTACGGGCTCGACGTCGCGAAGGGCGGCAACGAACTGATCTACACCTACGAAGGCGAGGGCGGCCGCACCGACATCATCGCGCTGCTCAAGGCGCTCGACGACGCCGGCATCCGCTTCAAGGACCTGCACACCACGCAGAGTTCGCTCGAAGACATCTTCGTCAGTCTGCTCCGAGGTAACCAATGAACATCTACGCGATTCGCGCGATCTACAAGTTCGAGATGGCGCGCACCTGGCGCACGCTGATGCAGAGCATCATCGCACCGGTGATTTCGACATCGCTTTACTTCGTCGTGTTCGGCGCGGCGATCGGTTCGCGCATCAAGGAAGTGGACGGCATCAGTTACGGCGCGTTTATCGTGCCGGGTTTGATCATGCTGTCGCTGCTGTCGCAAAGCATTTCGAATGCGTCGTTCGGGATTTACTTTCCGCGCTTTACCGGCACGATCTACGAGTTGCTGTCGGCGCCGGTGTCGTATCTGGAGATCGTCGTGAGTTATGTGGGCGCGGCGGCCACCAAATCGATTCTGCTCGGGCTGATCATTCTCGCGACGGCGGGATTGTTCGTGCCGCTGCAAGTGCAGCATCCGTTCTGGATGATCCTGTTTCTCGTGCTCACGGCGGTGACGTTCAGTTTGCTCGGTTTCATTATCGGTATTTGGGCGGATAGCTTCGAGAAGCTGCAACTCGTGCCGCTCCTGATCATCACGCCGCTGACTTTTCTCGGTGGCAGTTTCTATGCGGTCAATATGCTGCCGCCGTTCTGGAAGGTCGTGACGCTGTTCAATCCGATCGTCTATCTGGTCAGCGGATTTCGCTGGAGCTTCTATGGTCTCGCCGATGTGAATGTCGAGGTGAGCCTCGGCATGACTGCGCTGTTTTTGGCCGTGTTTTTGTTGATCGTTGCGTGGATCTTCAAGACTGGTTACCGGCTCAAGACCTGAAGTTAGCCGAGCATCGAGTCACCGCACATTTCACCGGTTTGCGCGCCATGCGAAACTGACAACGTTCCCCAACACGGAGCCTAGCCATAATGTCCGTCGATCTCAGTCTGATTGAGCGAAGCGCGTGCGAAGTCGTCGATCTGTTGCGCGAGGAAGCGGTGAGTCCGCACGACCTGCTCGACACGCTGGCAGCGCAGGTGGCGCGCCTCGAACCGCAGGTCAACGCGCTGCCCACGCTTTGTTTCGAGCGCGCGCATGCTCATGCCGATGCGTTGCTGAAAAAGCCCGTGGCCGAGCGCGGCGTGCTGTGCGGCCTGCCGGTGCCGATCAAGGATCTGACCGACGTGGCCGGCGTGCGCACCACGCGCGGTTCGCTGGTCTACCGCGACCGCGTGCCGGAAACATCGGATGCCGGCGTGACCTTGCTCGAAGCGCGCGGCGGCGTGGTCTACGCAAAATCCAACACGCCGGAGTTCGGCTCTGGCGGCCATACCTATAACAGTGTGTTCGGCGTGACGCGCAATCCGTGGAATCCGGCGCTTTCGGCGGGCGGTTCGTCCGGCGGCGCGGCGGCCGCGCTGGCGTCGGGTACGGCGTGGGTCGCGCAGGGCTCCGATCTGGCGGGATCGCTGCGCACGCCTTCGGCGTTCTGCGGCGTGGTCGGCTTGCGGCCGACGCCGGGCCGCGTCGCGTACGGTCCGGTCGCCAATCCCTACGACACGCTCGGCATCCACGGACCGATGGCGCGCAACGTGACCGACGCTGCGCTGCTGCTCGATGCGATGTGCGGCGAAGTCGAGGGCGCGCCGTTGTCGCTGCGCGAGCCGGCGACCTCGTTCCTCGATCATGCGCGCCGGCCGCAGCGCCCAGCGCGCGTCGCGTTCAGCGAAGGGCTCGGCATCGCCACCGTGGAGCCGGAAATCCTGGCGATCTGCCGCAAGACAATGGAACGGCTTTCGGCGGATGGCATTTGCGTCGAGGAGAGCGATCTCGATCTGAGCGCGGCGACGCAGGCGTTTCACACGCTGCGCGGCATTGCCTACGCAACGAATTACGAAGACGTGCTGGCGCAGCACCGCGACGTGCTGAATCCCAACGTGATCTGGAACATCGAGTTCGGTCTGCAACTGGACAACCGGGCGATGCGTTCGGCGCAGCGCACGCGCACAGATCTCTTCTACAAGCTGAATGCGCTGTTGCAGCGTCATGACGTGCTGATCTGTCCGGCCTCGATCGTGCTGCCGTTCCCGGTCGAAGCTCGCGATATCCGCGACGCGGTCGGCCAGCACTTCGAGACTTACATCGACTGGCTCGCCATCACGTATGCGCTGACGCTCACCGGCATGCCGGTCATCGCGATTCCATGCGGCATGAGTGCGAGCGGGCTGCCCGTCGGCATCCAGATCGTCGGCAAGCCGCGTGGCGAGGCGGCGTTGCTCTCGGCGGCGCGCGCGATCGAAGAGATCATCGGCACCTGGGCCACGGATAAGCCGCAAGTCTTCTGAACGTCGTCACCTCGTTGACCTCACTGCCTTGATCCAACGTGACGGCGCCCGCCGTCACGTCCGCGACCTCGTTTTACTTCCTCCGCAATCCCCCTTAGTCCGTCCGGACGATGCCCGCGCGCACCGAATCACCGTCAATGACTGTGTGAACCGGCAAGCGCGCAGCCTCGATCGTGGTGCGTCGTATTGCGGCAAAAAACGCCGTGCGGCAAGGACTCAGGTCGCGAGCATGGACAGCACGAAGACAGGCATGAGGCAGGAGGGTGGCAAATGAAAGCGAGAATTCAGCGCGATGGACTGATAGCCGGTTTGCTGGTGGCGATCGGAGTGATCGGCGTATCGGTGCGGCAGTTATACGCGTGCGCATGGAGCGACGAGTTTCCCGGCATGGTGTGCACGGCGGGCTCGTCGTTGTCGTTGTTTCTCGGCATCACCGGACTTGCCGCGCTGGCAGGGCGGGTGTGGGCGCGCCGTTCAGGCGAGGATGAGCAATGCTTCACGTTCCTCGGCGCGGTAGGCGGCGCGGCGGTCGTGTTCGCGTTGGTGGTGAGCGGTTTCTAGCGCAAAGCGCGTGTGTTCACGTCGAGCGCAACGGGACATGGCTCGATACGGCGCTTGCCTATAACGTATCGAGCCTCTCTACCTGTGCCCAAGGCAACGTATCACGCAACGATAGCCGGATGCGCCTGCACGGGGCCGCCCAATGCTTCGCGATGCGACGGCGGCCGTCGTCCGTCGAGTTCGGCGATGCCGTACTCGTGCGCAAGCTCGGCGCCGACCAGCACCATGCCCGACTTTTGCATCCGTTGCGGATCGCGATACAGCGCATCGATCAGACGCCCGGTGAATTGAGGCGTCTCCGCCCGTTCACTGAACCCCGCATATTGCTCGGGATGCGCGGCGATCACGCGCGCGGTGCGCTCCGTTTGCAGCATGCCCATCCAGATCGACACCGCGGCCACGCCATACGGTTTCAGATCGACGGCCATATCCTTGGCGAATTTATCGACGCCGGCTTTCTGCGCACCGTAGGCCGCGCCGTGCATATAGCAACTCGCGCCGAACGAGGAGGTGAACGCGATCAGGCCGCTGCCTTGCGCGGCCATCATTTGCGCGGCGTGCCAGCTCGCCACATACGCGGATCGCAAGCCGACGTCGAGAATGTCGACGAGAGCGAGCGGCTTCTCCCAGAACGGCGCGAGGCGGATCAGTTGATCGTGCAACGTGGTGGCGTTGTTGACGAGAATATCCAGCTGCCCACTGCCATGGCGAATGTGTTCGAAGACTTCCGCGACTTGCTGGTCGTCGGCGTGATCGCAGGTCAGGGCGATGCCCTTGCCGCCCAGTTTGTCGATTTCGATTGCCGTCGCGTGCACCGTGCCGGGCAAAGGCGCGTCGCCTTCGCGTTGCGTGCGGCCGGTCACGTAGACGGTTGCGCCGCTTGCCGCAAGTGCGAGCGCGATGCCTTTGCCGGCGCCGCGCGAGGCGCCGGTGACGAGGGCGACATAGGGTTGTGTCCGTGCAGTCATAAAGGAGTCAGCAGGAAGTAGTTTGAAGTTCGGACGAAGCGCTCCGAGCGCTTGCCTGTGTCGGCGCGAAAGAATGACGAACGCCGGCCTTTTGCGGCGCGAATTCGAACGCATGCGGATTGTCGAGATCCGCTTCGCCCAGCGGAATGAACGCCATGATTTCCAGGTCGTGACCCGAAAGCGCCGGCAGCCTGAACGGGCTCGACAACACGTTCAGTCTGCGCACGCCGAGATCGCGCAGAATCTGCGAGCCGATGCCCGACAGGCGTCCATCCTTGCGAGTGGTTGCGCCTTGGGCACCGCGGCTCGCATCCGCATGCATGTCGCAATCGAGCAGCACCGCCACACCGCATCCGGCTGCGTCGATCTTTTGCAATGCCGCGTGCAGCGGCCACGAATGCGCGGACGGCTCGGCGTCGAGCAGGTCGAGCAGCGAGAAACATTCGTGCACGCGCATCAGCACAGGCACTTCGGGCATGGGGTTGCCGCGCACCAGCGCGAGATGCGTGGAAGCGCGCACCGTGTCGCGATACTGGATCGCGCGGAACGGTCCCCACGGCGTGTGCAACGGCCGCTCGCCGACACGTTCCACGAGCGATTCGTTAATGCTGCGATAGTGGATCAGATCGGCGATGGTGCCGATCTTTAGCCCGTGGCGCGCGGCGAATTCGATCAGTTGCGGCAGGCGTGCCATGGTGCCATCGTCGTTCATGATTTCGCAGATCACGGCGGCGGGCGTCAGGCCAGCGAGCGCGGTGAGATCGCAACCGGCTTCCGTGTGTCCGGCTCGCACGAGCACGCCGCCTGGACGCGCCGCGATCGGGAACACATGTCCCGGCTGCACCAGTTGCTCGGCGCGCACGTCGGCGTGAATCGCCGTGCGGATCGTATGCGCGCGGTCGGCGGCGGAGATGCCGGTGGTCACGCCTTGCGCGGCTTCGATGCTGATCGTGAACGCGGTGCCGTACTGCGTGCCGTTCTGTTGCGCCATCGGTGCGAGCTTCAGCCGCTCGCAATGTTCGGCGCTCAGCGTCAGGCACACGAGGCCGCGTCCGAAGCGCGCCATGAAGTTGATCGCTTCGGGCGTGACGTGATCGGCGGCGATCAGCAGATCGCCTTCGTTCTCGCGATCTTCCTCGTCGACCAGAATGATCATGCGGCCGGCTTTCAGTTCGGCGACAATTTCGTCGGTGGTGGCCAGTTTCATCGTGATGGTCCGTGCGGGGTAAAGAACACAAACGGCGTCAGCGCGCGCCGGAGCCGAAAACGGGGGGACGTTTGCCGAAAAACGCGTCGATGCCTTCGCGGAAATCATCGCCGGCCGCGCAGTGCAGGAAGCTGCGTTGCTCCGCGTACAGATGTTCGCCGAAGCTGCGTTGCGGCGCGTGCAGCAGCAGATCCTTGGTGTGCGCGAAGGCATCCGGCGCGAGCGCGCCCATGCGTTTGAGCAGCGAGCGCGTGGCCGTGGCGAGTTCGTCGTCCGGTACGACCCAGTTGACGAGGCCGGCACGCAGCGCTTCATCAGCCGTGTGGGGTTCGTCCAGATATAGCCACTGCGCGGCTTGCCTTGCGCCGAGCGCGCGCGGCAGCATGTATGTGGCGCCGCCGTCGGGCGAGGTGCCGATGCGGCCATAAGCCGACTTGAACGTAGCGCGTTGCGCCGCGATAGCCAGATCGCAGGCCGCCACGAGGCTCAGGCCGAAGCCCGCGACCGCGCCGTTGATGCTGGCAATCACGGGCTTGCGCGAACTTGTGATGGTCTCGACCACGGTCTGCGCGAGCCGCACGAGTTTGCCGATGGCGCGGTCGCGGGCGGCCGGTTGGGCATCGAGGGCGGCGCGCATGGTCTGCAGATCGCCGCCCGCCATGAAGGCGTCGCCGGCGCCGGTGAGCACGATGGCGCGGATTTCGTCGTGATCCGCGAGGCGCGTGAGCTTGGCGTTCAGTTCGGCCGCCATGGCTTCGTTCAGGGCGTTCAAGGCGTCGGGGCGGTCGAACGTGAGCGTCGCGATGCCGTCTTCGGCCGCGAGGCGAATCAATGCTGTCATGTCTGGTCGGATTAACGAAGTACGAAAGGCTCGACATGCAGCGCGCAATACAACGCGCGCGCGGCTGTCGTCAGTGCTTGATCGGCGGCGTCGAGCACGCCGAGCAGGCTGGCGAAGCCATGCATCTGGCCACGCCAGCGCACATGGGTGGTCAGCACGCCGGCTTGCGAGAGTCTTGCGGCGTAGTGCTCGGCTTCGTCGCGTAGCGGGTCGTATTCGGCGCTGATGATGGTGGCGTTCGCCACGCCGCTGAGATCGACGGCGGCGAGTGGGCTAGCCCGCGGATCGGCGCGATCGGCGCCGCTGTCGAAATACTGGTCCTTGAACCAGCGCATCTGGTCCGCGCTCAGGAAGTAGCCATTGCCCATCGATTCATATGACGGATGTTCCGTTGCGCAATCCACCACCGGGTAAAGCAACAACTGGTGCGCGATATTCACGCCGCTATGACGTAACTGTTGCGCGACCACGGCGGCGAGATTGCCGCCCGCGCTATCGCCGGCGACAGCCAGCGCACCGGCGCGCACGCGCAGATCGGCGGCATTGGCGGCGGCCCAGCGCACGGCGTCGAGCGCATCGTGTGCGGCAGCCGGAAAGCGTGCTTCGGGCGCGAGCCGGTAATCGACCGAGAGCACCACGGTTTGCGCCCGTTGCGCGAGGCAGCGGCACAGGTTCGCGTGCGTATCGAGCCCGCAAGCCACGAAGCCGCCGCCATGAAAAAACACTGTGAGCGGCAGCAATGCGTCGCCATCGACGCCGCCACTTGCGCCAGGCTTCACAGGCCGATAAAGACGCGCGGCAATCGAGCCGTTCGCCGTGGGAATCAGCAGAGCTTCTTCCGCCGCGACCTTGTCGCCGGGTGCAAAAGCGCCGCCCGCAGCGATCATCGCGCGGTAAGCGGGCGCGCTGAGTTGCGTGAAGTCGAGCGCGGGCATGCCGGCGAAAGCGGCGAGCACGGCCTGCGCCTGGGGATCGAGCGCCATCGGGTCTCCTGAGAAGGCTGTTATGAAAGCGGCTATACCGGGTATTGCAAAGCGATCGCGAGCCACGCGACGAGCGAACGGCCGCGCCTGTCAGCACTGATTGCATTGAAGCGCGGCGCCATGACGCGAGCATCGTCCGATTGGACGAGAGTTCATTTGCACGCACAGCGAAACTTCCGCCGGCTAAGTAGTTCCACCGATGCCAGCAGCCAGAGTGCCCCGTAAGCTTGGCGTCGCGATGCAAAGTCGCATGGAGGACGGAGCGTGTTGATGGAGACAAAATGGGCCCCTGAAGAGGGCCAATCCGCGGGCGAACTCGCGGACATGAGCGTGGCGCAGTTCAGTGAACTTGCCGCGCGTATTTATCAGGGTCCGCTCGAGGCTACGCCGTGGGCTAGTGCTCTGGAGCTGATCCGCACCTCGCTCGGCGCGAGCTACGCGACGCTGATTCTGCGTTCGCCTTCGAGCGACCGGCGCGGCCTGATGGTGCATGCGTCGGAAACCGGGCCGGGCGTGCCGGGCGAAACGTCGTACAACAACTACTACTATTCGCTCGACCCGTTCGTCGGCTTGCCCGCCGATCGCGTGGTGACGGTCGACGAAGTATTCGGCGACACCGGCTGGCTCACCAGCGAGCTGTATAAGCAGTTCCTGAAGCCGGCGGATATCCGCTACATCATGGGCGCGGATCTGCGCACGGAGTCCGGCGTGGAATGCCGTTTCCGCGTGTGCCGCAGTCATAGCGCGACGCATTTCTCCGCACGCGACAAGGCGTTTTGCGCGCTCCTGCTGCCGCATCTGCGACGCGCGGTCGAACTGCACTCGCGGCTCGATATCGTCGAATCGGAACGCACGCTGTATGCGAGCGCGATCGACCGGATGCTGGTGGGCACGGTCACGCTCGACGAGAGCGGAGCCATCATGCGCACCAATAGCGTGGCCGACGAAATTCTCGCGCAGGCTAACGGGCTGCGTATCGCCCATGGCCATGTCGAGGCCACCGACGCTCAGGAGAACCGCAATCTGCAGCGCCTCGTGCGTCATGCGCTGATGGGCCACTTCGGCACCGCCGCGCCGATCGTCGAAGCCATGCCGATCACACGCGGTTGCGACAAGCCGAGACTCGGCGTGCTGGTGCGCACGATCCCACTCTCGGACTGGTCGGAGGACAACAAGCGCCGCCCGGCGACGGTGCTGTTCCTGCGCGATCCGGATCGCAAGTCGCAAGGTTCGCAGGAAATCGTGCGCAAGCTGTTCGACCTCACGCCGGCGGAAACATCGCTTGCCTTGCTGTTGACCAACGGCTTGACGCTTGAAGAAGCCGCCGACGAACTGGGCATCAGCAAGAACACCGCGCGCGCGCATCTGCGGGCGATTTTCTCGAAGACCGGTGTGACGCGTCAGGCGACGCTCGTGCGGATTCTGCTGGGCAGCGTGGTGCCGCTCGGTTAGCCATTTGGCGGTTGGATGCCCGCCGCGCTTCTCGTACGCGCGGTGGGCGCTGCAACGTATCAAGCGCGTCTCAAGCCACGCGCTTCTGCGACAACACCAGCAACGCGCCGTGTTTATCCTCCAGCACTGCGCGCCATTCGTGCGGACCTTGCTGCACCGGGACTCGCACTGAAGCACCGGCTGCCACGACACGCGCCATTGCCGCATACAGGTCGTCGTTTTCTTCCACGCGAAACACCAGCGCCGCGCGCTCGACGATCCTTTCCTCGCCCGCCACCAGCGCCACCGTCAGTGCGCCGCCATCGAGCGCGCAGTAGCGCTCGCCATCACGGAATTTCACCACCAGCCCTAACCCGTCGACAAAGAGCGGCAGCGCCGCGTCGATCGTATCGACCGGGTACAGCATCATCGAAGCCTTCATTGCATTGCACTCCCATCGGTTGAGCATCGTTGCATCGTCGTCGTACAGCGGCTTGATCGTAGCGCCGCGCACGCGCGCAGCACGAGGTCCAATCGGACTAGCCCACGCGTGAAAAATCGGTGCGAAACGCCTTCGATCAAAGCTTCTACGCCAAAGCACACGCCGTTAATCCAAATAGACGATGCCGGCAAGCACGCGCGATCTGAAACTCCATTCCGTGGACCGTCACGATCTTCGCGAGGTTCATCGCCGGGTCGCGGGCGGACCGCCCGTTTCAGCACAGTCCAAAATTCATGGAGACGCACGCAATGAAGTTTTCTCTGATCTACGAAGCCCAGACCACGGACGCTTCGCGGGAAGGCGATCACCGGGTATTCAAGGAGACCGTCGAGCAGGCGCTCCTCGCCGAGCAGATGGGTTTCGATACCGTATGGTGCGTCGAACACACGTCGCTGACCAACTACGCGCACATGAGCGCACCGGAAACCTTTCTCGCGTATCTGGCGGGGCGCACGACCCGCATCGGTCTCGGCCACGGCGTGATCTGCCTGCCGCCCGCGATGAACCATCCGATCAAGGTGGCGGAGCGCGTCGCGATGCTCGACATCCTGTCCGGCGGCCGCGTGCATTTCGGCGTCGGCAAGGGCGGCAGCCAGCAGGAAGCCGGCGCGTTCGGCTACGACCTCGCCGAGCTGCAGCCGATGATCGACGAATCCATGTACCTCGTGCCGAAGATGTTCGTGCAGGACGAGATCGAGCACGACGGCAAATACATCAAGATTCCTAAACGGCCGATTCACCCGAAGCCGTTCCAGGACCCGCATCCGCCGATGTACATGGCGTGCACCAACAACGACGGCCTGCTGCGCGCCGGACAACGCGGCCTCGGCGCACTTGTGCTCGGTTTCGGCGGCCCGGATGAAGTGGCGAAGAAGAACGCGATCTATCGCGAAGCCTGGGCGACGCGCAAGCCGGAGGACCAGGTGGGCTTTCGTCCGACCCAGCATCTGGCCGCGCTGTGCCCGACCGTGGTGATGAGCGACGGCCAGCAGGCGCGCAAGATCGGCATTCGCGGGCAGCGCTATTTCATGGAATCGCTCGCGTACTGGTACACGGGCGGCGAGCGTCCCGATCCGTCGAACTGGGGCGACGATCTCGTGAAGGGCAATACCGGCGAAATGGTGATCCGTTCGCGCCTCGCCTCGGAAGAAGTGGTGGTCGATTTCAGCGACCCGGCCCTTTCGATGATGAACCCCAACCACGCGTACGGCACGGTGGACGACTGCATCGGCTACGTGGGGCGTTTGATGGAAGCGGGCGTGGACGAGGTGCTGTTCCTTTGCCAGATGGGCACCGTGCCGCAGGAAGCGCAGCTCGAAACGATCCGCAATATCGGCGAGCACGTGATTCCTTATTTCAACCGCGTGAAGGCGGGCAAGCAGCAGGCGCAGGCCGTGGCGTAACGGCGCCTGAGCTTGAACGGGCGCGTCGCGCGTCGCTAGTCCCTTCAGACGATGCGACGCGGCCGCCGCGCCTCGAAGATGAACCCAACAGAACAAGCGCGAAACCTCTCGCGCGTGGGACCAGAGTAATGCTTTGCAGGGGACCAGACTAGCGCGCTGAAGCGCGAAGTCTGGTCGACATGTGAAGCACTAACTCTGGTCGACAAGGAGACTGCCGTGCATCGCGACAATGATTCGAACGCCCTTGCAGCCGAACTGATCGCCCGCGCCGAAGCGCTCGCGCCAGTACTAGCCGGACGCGCCGCGCAAGCCGAGGCTAACGGGCGCATTCCCGCCGAAACAGTGGCCGATTTTCAGGCGGCAGGGCTGTTCAAGGTATTGCAGCCGAAACGCTATGGCGGCTACGAACTCGACCCGCAAACCTTCTTCGAGATTCAGATGGCGGTGGCGCGTGGCTGCATGTCGAGCGCGTGGGTGTACGGCGTGGTCGGCGTGCACAACTGGCAGCTCGCGCTGTTCGATCAACGCGCGCAAGAAGACGTATGGGGCAAGGATGAAAGCACGCTGATCGCATCGACCTATATGCCGGTGGGACGCGTGACGCCGGTCGAAGGCGGCTTCCGGCTGTCGGGCCACTGGAAGTTTTCGAGCGGCAGCGAACTGTGCGACTGGGTTTTTCTCGGCGCGCTGGTGCCGCCGGCCAAAGACGGCGAGCCGCCGGAATACCGCACCTTTCTGCTGCCGAAAAGCGATTACACGATCCAGCAGGACTGGGACGTGCTCGGCTTGCGCGCGACCGGCAGCCACGACATCGTGGTGAACGACGTATTCGTGCCGGACTACCGCACGCATAAAGCCATCGACGGGATGATGGGCACGAGTCCCGGCCTCGCGCTCAACGATGCGCCGCTGTTCCAACTGCCGTTCGCGCAGATTTTCGTGCGCGCGGTGTGCACGGCCTGCATCGGCGCGCTGCAAGGCGCGCTCGACGATTTCACTTCGTACGCCGCCACGCGCGTGAGCGCCAACAGCGGCGCGAAGACGACCGACGATACGGGCGCGCAAACCGCTTGCGCGAACGCGTCGGTAGCGCTCGACGAAATGAAGCTGCTGCTCAAGCGCAATTTCGCCGAACTGATGGCCGCCGCAAATGGTGGCCCGGAAGTCTCGATAGAACGGCGCGTGCTGTTCCGCTATCAATCCGCGCAGGTGGCGGAGCGTTGCGCCCAGGCCGCCAACGCGCTGCTGCGCTACGCGGGCGGCAACGGCATCTACAACCGCAATCCGCTGGTGCGTCGTTTTCTCGATCTGCATGCGGCGCGCGCGCACTACGCGAATAACGTCGATCGCTTCGGTCAGAATCTCGGCGCCGTGATGCTGGGACGCCCGAACACCGACTTCTTCATCTGACGGATGCGCTCATGAGCGAACAGCAAACGCAGCAGACGCATGTGTTCGACGTGGTGGTGGTCGGCTCCGGCGCGGGTGGCATGCTGGCCGCGTGCCGTGCTGCTGACCGTGGTCTGTCGGCCGTGGTGATCGAAAAGAGCGAGGTGTACGGCGGCACGTCGGCGGTGTCGGGCGGCGGTATCTGGATTCCGTGCAATCACCATATCGCCGAACTCGGAGCGACCGATACGCGCGAAGCGGCGCGCACCTATCTCGACGCCTGCACGAAAGGCGTGACCGCTTCGGACAGACTGGATGCTTACCTCGACGTCGCGCCGGAAATGCTGCGCTATGTCGAAGCGAATACGCCGGTGCGTTACGAATCGCTGCCGAAATACGCGGACTACTTTCAGCATCTGCCGGGCTCGATGCCGGGCTATCGCGCGCTCGATCCGTTGCCGGTGGATGGCGCGTCGCTCGGCGCCGAATTCGCGCGGTTGCGTTTGCCGTCGCCGGGTACGCTGATTGGCGGCCGCGTGGCGGTGACATCGAAAGAGGCGCATGTGTTGCTGTCGAAAGCGCCCGGTTATATCGGCCTCGCGTTGAAGCAGTTCGGCCGCTACTGGTTCGATTGGCGTGCGCGTTTTCACTCGCGGCGTGATCGGCGGCTTACGCTCGGCAATGCGCTCGCGGGCGGTTTGCGCCGCGCCTTGCTCGATCGCAACGTGCCGCTGTGGCTGAACTCGCCCATGCGTGAACTGCTCGAAACCGACGGCCGCGTGACGGGCGTGGTGGTCGAGTACGGCGGCCAACGCGTGCGCGTGCTGGCTAAACGCGGCGTGATTCTTGCGGCGGGTGGCTTCGAACGGAATCAGGCGATGCGTGAGCGCTTTCTGCCGCGTCCGACGCAAGCGCAATGGAGCGCCACGCCACCGCACAACACGGGCGACGCGATCGCCGCCGGCATGCAACTCGGCGCACGCGTCGCGTTGATGGAGCACGTGTGGGGCGCGCCGACCGTGCACGTCGATCATGAGGAAAAGCAGCGGGCGTTGTTCGTCGAGCGCAATCTGCCTGGATGCGTGGTCGTCAACGGACTCGGCAAGCGTTTCGTCAACGAAGCGGCGCCGTATTCGGAGTTCGTCCCGGCGATGTACCGCGACCACGCACAAACAGGCGCCAGCGTGCCGGCGTGGATGGTGTTCGACGCGAAGTTCCGCCACAAATATCCCTGCGGGCCGATCATGCCAGGCGCGATGATGCCCGACTCGCGCATTCCCGCACCGTTCCGTCCGTTGCTTTACAAGGCCGAGTCACTGGATGCATTGGCCGCGCAAATCGGCGTGGATAAACAAGGCCTGCGCGACACGGTAGCGAAGATGAATCGCTATGCCGCGAGCGGCGTGGATGAAGAATTCGGCAAAGGCGGCAACGCGTTCGACACCTACTACGGCGACCCGAGCGTCAAACCGAACCCGTGTCTCGCGCCGCTCGACACCGGCCCGTTCTACGCGGTGCGGATCGATGCGGGCGACATCGGCACAAAGGGCGGACTGTTGACGGATGCCTCGGCCCGCGTGCTGCGCGAGGACGGCTCGCCGATTGCCGGCCTTTACGCGATCGGCAACACCGGCGCCTCGATGATGGGCGCGAGCTATCCGGGTGCGGGCTCGACACTTGGACCGGCGATGACCTTCGGCTACATCGCCGCCAATCATCTCGCCGACGTCGAGTCCGTTGCATCGGACAGCGCCCGTGCTTCAACCAGCGAACTTCGCGGAGTCACACCATGACCGATCTCAACTCTCACCCGCTGCGCGCGGACATGTTGCTGGCGATGCGGCGTCTCGCGCGCTCGGTCGCCGTCATCAGCTGCAGCGACGACGAGCGGCGCTATTCGATGTCGGCCACCGCGGTCGATTCGCTGTCGACCGAGCCGCCTTCGCTGCTGATCTGCATCAACCGCAATTCGTCGATTTTTCCGCCGCTCGATCAGGGCGTGCCGTTCTGCGTGAACGTGCTGTCGGCGCAGCATCAGCACATCGCGATCGATTGCAGCGGGCGGCTGAAGGGCGAAGAGCGCTTCACGACCGGCGACTGGCAAAGCTCGGCGCAAGGCGTGCCGTTTCTGCTCGATGCGCAGACCAGTCTGATCTGCACACAGGACGGCCGCTTCGACTATGGCACGCACGCGGTCTTTATCGGCCGCGTCGAACAGGTGCTGATCAGTGGCGAGGTCGATCCACTCGTGTACGTGGACGGCGTCTATACGACCGCCACGGCGCCCGCGCGCTGCGTGACGGCTTGAGCGAGGCGCGCCGCGACATGCACGACTCATCGTTCGCACGGCAGGACTTCGCGACACCGGTCGACGCGCCGCTCGTCGTCGACGATCCCGCGCGCATGCGCTGGGATGATGTCTGCGACGTGCTGGTCGCGGGCTTCGGCGCGGCGGGCGCGTGCGCCGCGCTGGAAGCGGCGTCGGCGGGCGCGAAGGTGCGTATCGTCGAGCGCTTCGAAGGCGGCGGCGCGAGCGCGAAAAGCGGCGGCGTGGTGTACGCGGGCGGCGGCACGCGCTATCAAAATGAAGCCGGCTACAGCGACACACCCGAAGCGATGTTCGCGTACTTGCAGCAGGAGGTCGGCGACGCGGTGTCCGCCGCGACACTCGCGCGCTTTTGCTCAGGCAGCGTCGATATGCTGCGCTGGCTCGAACGGCTCGGCGTGCGTTTCGCCGCGTCGGTGCCGCCGCGCAAGACTTCGTATCCGCAGAATCGTTATTACCTGTACTACTCCGGCAACGAGGCCGTGGGCGATGCCGTGCGCAAACATGCGCCTGCGCCGCGCGGGCATCGAGTGGTTGGCGACGGGATGTCGGGGCGCGTACTGTACGACACGCTGCGCCGTGCCGTCGAAGCGCAGCCCTTTATCGACACCTTGTGCCACGCGAGCGTACGGCGGCTCGTCACCGATCGCCGCGGGCGCGTGATCGGCGCGCAGGTCTGGCAAGTGGCGCCGGGCCGCGCCCAGCGTGCGCATCGGCGGCTAGCGCGTTGGGCCGAACGTCTGCATAACGGCATGCCTGCTTGGGCGGACCGCTTGCGCGCCGCGCTGCATCGCATCGAAATGCGCGAGAGCCGCCTCATCACGATCCAAGCCGAGGCGGTCGTGCTGAGCACTGGCGGCTTCATCTTCAATCGGTCGATGCTGGCGCAGCATGCGCCGCGCTATCTGCCGAACTGGCGGCTCGGCACCACCGGCTGCGATGGCGCCGGCATCCGGCTCGGCGTGTCGGCGGGCGGGGTGGCCGCGCGGCTCGAACGCGTGTCCGCGTGGCGCTTCATCAATCCGCCCTATGCCTGGGCGCAAGGCTGTGTCGTGGATCGTCACGGCGAGCGCTTCTGCAACGAGGAAGTGTACGGCGCTGCGCTCGGCCACGCGATGTGCGAAACCCGCGAAGGGCGTGCGTGGCTGATTCTCGACGCGCGCCTCGTCAAGCAGGCGCTCAACGAGTGCGTGCGCGGCAAGCTTTGGGCATTTCAAAGCGTGCCCGCGCTGCTGCTGATGCTCGCGGGCCGCAAGCGCGGTAACTCGCTGGCGGAGTTGGCCACGCGCATCGGCTGCGATCCGGCGGCGCTCACGCGAACCGTGGTCCGCTACAACACTGCCGCAATGAACGGCAATGACAGCGAATTCGGCAAATCCGCCGCGATGCTGCAACCGCTCGCGCACGGACCTTATTACGCAATCAATATTTCGGCCAACAGCCGCGTTTTCCCGTGTCCGTCGATCACGCTCGGTGGACTGCGGGTCGACGAGGCGACCAACGCGGTGTTGTCCGCGCAAGGCGAGCCGATCGAAGGTTTGTTCGCTGCGGGCCGCGCCGCGTGCGGACTCGCATCGAATCATTACGTGAGCGGCCTTTCGCTCGCGGACTGTATCTGGTCCGGCCGCCAGGCGGGCCGGGCCGCAGCGGGCGTGGTTCTCGCGAACGCCGCCCATTCCCTCACTGAAACTGATTGACACCGACAAGAGAGAACCAAGATGGGAGAGAGACTCAAAGGCAAGATCGCCGTCGTGACGGGCGCCGCGAGCGGCGTCGGCAAACAGGACGCGCTGTTGTTCGCTCGTGAAGGCGCGCGTGTCGTGCTGACCGACGTCAACGAGGAAGCCGGCCGCGAAGTGGCGGCGCAAATCGGCGACGCGGCTCGCTTCGTGCGCCACGATATCACGTCCGAAGCGGGCTGGAACGATGTGTTCGGCGCCGCGCAGAGTAGCTTCGGCACGCCGGACGTGCTGGTCAACAACGCAGCCGTGCTGTTGCTCGGCAGTATCGAGGACACCACGCTCGAACAATGGCAGCAAGTGCTGCGCATCAATGCCGAAGGTTATTTTCTCGGCTGCCGCGCGGCCGTGAAGGCGATGAAGGAGAAGGGCGGCTCGATCGTGAATATGTCGTCGGTCGCGGCGTTGGGCGGGCTCGGCGCGTTCTGCGCCTATTCGGCCAGCAAGGGCGCGGTGACGGCGCTCACGCGCGCAATCGCCGCGCATTGCAAGCAGCAGGGCTACAAGGTCCGTTGCAACACCATTCACCCGGACGGCATTCTCACGCCGATGACCGCACCGTTCTTCGGCGCCGCCGAAGAGACGCGCGAGGTGCTCACGCAATCTGTCGATCCGCATGCGCGTATGTGCTTGCCGGAAGACATCGCGAATCTGGTGTTGTTCCTTGCATCCGATGAATCGCGCTTTATCAACGGCAGCGAGTATCGGATCGATAACGCGCAGTTGATCATGGGCGTGGCCTGAGTTCGCGCGCCATGGCCGATTCGCGTTTTCACCGGCTCAAAGTGGCGGACGTAATCGCGGAGAGCGCCGACGCGCGCTCTTTCGTGTTCGATCTGCCGCAGACGTTGCGCGATGCGTTCAGCTATCGCCCGGGGCAGTTTCTCACGCTCAGGGTGCCGTGCGCCGACGCGACCGTGCAGCGTTGCTATTCGCTTTCGAGCGCGCCGGGTATCGACCATGCGCCGAAGATCACCATCAAGCGGGTGCGCGACGGACGCGCTTCAAACTGGATGTGCGACAGCGTCCAGCCCGGCGACGAACTCGACGTGATGGCGCCGGCCGGCATCTTCACACCGCGCTCGCTCGACGGTGATCTGCTGCTGTTCGCGGGCGGCAGTGGCATCACGCCGGTGCTGTCCATACTGAAGTCGGCGCTGGTGAACGGGCGCGGCACGCTGACGCTGATCTATGCGAACCGCGACGCGCAGTCGGTGATTTTCGCCGATGAACTGCGGCAACTCGGGCAGCGACATGCAGGCCGTTTGCGGGTGATCCATTGGCTCGACAGCGTGCAAGGTATTCCGCAGCAGCGTCATCTGGAAGAACTGGCGCGGCCGTGGAGCATGCAGGAGTGCTTCATCTGCGGACCGGCGCTGTTCATGGAGAACGCGCTGGCGGCGATATTGGCGCTGGGCTTGCCGCGCGCGAAAGTGCATGTGGAGCGCTTTGCTTCGTTGCCTGATTTGCCGGCGGCCGTGGTGAAGTCTGCCGCGCGGGAAACAGCTACGGCAACGGAAACTGATGGAGCCGATGCCAAAACAAAGACGGAAGGCAAAACCAGAAGCGGAGCGGAGACCGAGGCGGCAGCCGAACCCTTCGCGAAAATCGAAACCGTACTCGACGGCACCACTTTCCACGTAGTGAGCGAGCCGGGCGAAACCCTGCTCGACGCCATGCTGCGCGCCGATATCCCCGCTCCCAACTCCTGCCGTAACGGCTTATGCGGCGCCTGCATGTGCCGGGTCGTCGACGGCAGCGTGAAGCTGAACGCCAATCACGTGCTCGACGCAGCGGATCTCGCCGAGGGCTGGACGCTCGCCTGCAGTGCCACACCCGCCAGCGCGACGCTGCGCGTGGCTTTCCCCGACTAGGTTCGCGGCGCGCACGCGCGGCGTTCGCGTGTTGCGCGTGCCGCGAACCCTCTTCATCGAATTCATCATGACGCTGAACCACATTCTGACGACGCCCGCGTTGATCGCGCGAGCCGCCGCGCGCTACGGCACGCGCATCGCGATCGAAACGGTACAGGGCAATCTCAGCTACGCGCAACTCGACGCCGCGCGAATCACGGCGGCTCGCGCGTTGATCAATTGCGGCATTCAACCGGGCGAGCGCGTCGCGGTCTGGGCGCCGAACGTCGCGCTGTGGATCGTCGCGGCGCTGGCGATTCACAGCGCGGGCGCAGCGCTGGTGCCGATCAATACGCGTATGAAAGGGCTCGAAGCCGGCGCGATTCTCGAGGACAGCGGCGCGCGGCTGCTGTTCTGCTGCGGCACGTTCCTTGGCGAATCGTATCCGGCGATGTTGGCCGCGCATCGTCCGGCGTCGCTGGAGCGCATTGTCGTGTTCGACGGTGAGGCATTGCCGTCCGCCAGCACGACCCACGGTTGCGACGAAACGTGGAACGCCTTCCTGCTGCGCGCAGCGGGCACGTCGATGGAGACGTTTCGCAGCCGTGAAGCGCAAGTGCGTCCCGACACGCTGATGGACATCATGTTCACGTCCGGCACGACGGGCCGCCCGAAAGGCGTCATGACCACGCACGGCCAGAATCTGCGCGCGGTCCACGACTGGGCGCAGATCGCGACGCTGCGCGATGCCGACCGTTACCTGATCGTCAATCCGTTCTTCCATGCGTTCGGCTACAAGGCTGGCTGGCTCGCGGCACTGGCAAGCGGCGCGACGGTGCTGCCGCATCTGGTGTTCAACCCGGAGCGCGTGCTCGAACGCATCGTGCGCGATCGCGTCTCCGTGTTGCCAGGGCCGCCGACGCTGTATCACGCGTTGCTCGACATGCCGGGACTCGCTGAGCGCGATCTGTCCTCGCTGCGCGTGGCGGTGACGGGCGCGGCTGCGATCGCGCCGAGTCTCATCGAACGAATGCGCGCGCAACTCGGCTTCGAGACGGTGCTGACCGGCTACGGCCTGACGGAATCGTGTGGCTTTGCCGCGCTCTGCCGGCGTGGCGATGACGCCGAAACCATCGCGCACACCTCGGGCCGCGCGATGCCAGGCGTCGAGATACGAATCGCCGACAGCGACGGCAGCGCGCTCGCGCCGGGCGAAACCGGCGAAGTGCTGATTCGTGGCTACAACGTCATGCAAGGCTACTTCGGCCAGCAGGAAACGGCGCTCGACACCATCGACGCCGACGGCTGGCTGCACACCGGCGACCTCGGTACGCTCGACGAACGCGGCTATCTGCGCATTACGGATCGCATCAAGGACATGTTCATCGTCGGCGGATTCAATTGCTATCCGGCGGAGATCGAGCGGCTTTTCAGCGGGCATCCGGCGGTCGCGCAGGTGGCGCTGATCGGCGTGCCGGACGCGCGGCTCGGCGAGGTGGGCCATGCCTATGTCGTGTTGCGCTCGGGCGAGCATGCAAGCGCCGAGGAACTGACTGATTGGGCTCGCAAGAACATGGCGAATTACAAGGTGCCGCGCTTCGTCACGCTGGTCGATCAGTTGCCCGTGAGCGCGGCCGGCAAGGTGCTCAAATACCGTCTGCGCGATGGCGCCGGAAGCATCGATGTAAACAGCGAAAAAACCACTGAAAACACCGCTGCAAACTAGTCCCAACAGACGATGTTGCGCACGCTCCGCACCGCCAGAATAAGCCTGACAACAACAGCTTCTGGAGGAGTCGGAGATGATCGATGTGCGGGCTTTAGGCTACGTCGTCGTGCAGTCGGCCAGGGTCGACACATGGCGCGATTACGCAGAAAACGTGCTGGGCATGCAGGCGCAGGAAGCAGCCAGCGGCGCGCTGTATCTGAAGATGGACGAGCGCGATTTCCGCTACCTGATCGTGCCCGGCGACACCGATCGCTACTTCGCATCGGGCTGGGAACTGGCCGATGCTGCCGCGTTCGACCACGCGATTCGCGCGCTCGAATCGAATGGTGTGGAAGCGGTCCGTGCGAGCGCCGACGAAGCGGCATTGCGACGCGTGCAGGCGATGGCGTGGTGCGTCGATCCTTCCGGCAACCGGCACGAGTTTTTCTGGGGCGTGTGCGCCGATTTCCGCCGCTTCGCTTCGCCGCTCGGCGTGCCCGGTTTCGTGACCGGCGCAATGGGCCTCGGCCACGCGGTGCTGCCCGCGCCGCACTTCGACGCCACCGATGCGTTCCTGCGCAACGTGCTGGGCTTCGAGCTGTCCGACATCTTCCGCGTGCGCTTCACCGACGACCCCGCCGAGCCGGAAAAACGCATCCACTTCCTGCACTGTAAGAACGCGCGCCACCACAGCCTCGCGATCATGGATCTGGCGGTGCCGTCCGGCTGCATTCACGTGATGGCCGAAGTCGACTCGATGGATGAAGTAGGCCGCGCGCTCGACCGTGTCGTGGCGCAAGACGTGAAGCTCTCTGCCACGCTCGGCCGCCACTGCAACGACCACATGATCTCGTTCTACATGAAGACGCCGGGCGGCTTCGATATGGAATATGGCTATGGCGGCCTGACGGTCGACTGGGCGCAGCACAGCGTCTATGAAGCGACGCGCGTGAGCTTGTGGGGACATGACTTCAGCGTGGGATTTCGCTAGGCCGATATGAAAACACTCGATAAACAACTCAGCGCGCGCGACGTGGTCGCGCAACTCGCCGACGGTATGACGATCGGCATCGGCGGCTGGGGTCCGCGCCGCAAACCGATGGCGCTGGTGCGCGAAATCGTGCGCTCGGATCTGAAGGACCTCACGGTGGTCGGCTACGGCGGCCCGGATGTCGGCCTGCTGTGCGCGGCGGGCAAAGTGCGCAAGGTGGTGTTCGGCTTTGTGTCGCTCGATGTGATTCCGCTCGAGCCGCATTTCCGCCGGGCGCGCGAAACCGGCGCAATCGATGTATGGGAACTCGACGAAGGCATGTTGCAGCTCGGCCTGCGTGCCGCCGCCGCGCGCTTGCCGTTTCTGCCCACGCGAGTCGGCCTCGGCACCGATCTGCTCAAGCACGCGCCGCATTTGCGCACGGTCGAGTCGCCGTACGGTGGCGAGACGCTGCTCGCGATGCCCGCCATCGAACTCGACGCGGCACTGTTGCACGTGAACGCGGCGGACCGGATGGGCAATACGCGCATCGACGGCCCCGATCCGTTCTTCGATGCCTGGTTCGCTCGTGCGGCGGCGAAGTGTTTCGTTAGCAGCGAGACGGTCGTGGACTCGCTCGCGAGCAGCGACCTCGACCTCGCGCGTCGCAACACCTTCGAGCGTTCGCTCGTCACGGGCGTGGTGCATACGCCGTGCGGCGCGCATCCGACCTCGTGCGCGCCGGCTTATGGCTGGGATCTGCCGCATCTGAAGACGTATTGCGCGAGCGCCGAGGGCGAGGCGCAGACCGCGGCTTATCTGCACGACACGGTAGGCACCGACGAATCCGGCTATCTGCAACGCGCGGGCGGCCGGTCCCATGTGGCGGCGTTGCCGTTGCCGATTCTGTAAAGGAGCGCAGATGAGCGACTCTCTCGATTATTCTCTCGCCGAACTCATGATCACTGCCGCGGCGCGTGTCTGGCGCGACGACGGCGAAGTGCTGGCGACCGGCATCGGCACAGGTCCGCGCCTCGCTGCAGGTCTTGCGCGCCTTGCCTACAACGCCGGTTTGATGCTCACCGATGGCGAAGCCTATCTGGTCGAAAGCCCGGTGCCGCTCGGGCCGCGCGAAGCGGGTTGCCGCGTCGAAGCGTCGGGCCTGATGACCTATGAGCGTGTGTTCGATTGCGTGTGGCATGGCAAACGGCATGCACTCGTGATGCCCACGCAGATCGACCGCTTCGGCCAGGCCAACATCTCCTGGCTCGGTGACGACTATTCGAAGCCGAAGACACAACTGCTCGGCGCGCGCGGCTTCCCGGGCAACAGCATCAACCACGCGAATTCGTTTTTCGTGAGCGGGCATGGCAAGCGGACGTTCGTGGCCGGCGAAGTGGACATGGTGTGCAGCGTGGGCTACAACCCGGCCCGCGAGATTCCAGGCATGCGCGCATTCACGGATCTGCGCAGCATCATCACCGATCTGTGCGTGATGGACTTCGGCGGCCCGGATCATGCGGTGCGGGTGCGCTCGCTGCATCCTGGCGTGAGCTTCGACGAAGTGCAGGACGTCACCAGTTTTCCGCTGCTCGCGCATCCCGACATGCACGTAACGCCGCCGCCGAGCGAAGACGATCTGCGCATCATGCGCGCGCTCGATCCGCACAACCTGCGCGCGAGCGTCGTGCGCAACAATCCGGCGCCGCGCCGCGCGTGAGGGACGTCATGTCGAACCAGCCATCCACGGCGGAAACGAAAGCCGAAGAGCGGGTCGTCGAGTATCGCGTGAGCGACGGCATTGCGACCATCACGATGAATCGCCCCGAGTACCACAACGCGCAGAACTCGAAGATGACTTACGCGCTCGATGCGGCGTTCAAACGCGCATCGAACGACGATGCCGTGAAAGTCATCGTGCTCGCTGGCGCGGGCAAGCACTTTTCCGCGGGCCACGACATCGGCACGCCGGGTCGCGATATCGATCAATCGTTCGAGCGGGCCTCGCTCTGGTACGACCACGTCGGCAAGGAAGGCGGCGAGTTTCTCTACGCCCGCGAGCAGGAGGTGTATCTCGGCATGTGCCGCCGCTGGCGCGATCTGCCCAAGCCGACCATCGCGATGGTGCAGGGCGCGTGCGTCGCCGGTGGGTTGATGCTAGCGTGGGTGTGCGATCTGATCGTCGCGTCCGACGACGCGTTCTTCTCCGATCCGGTCGTGCGCATGGGCATTCCCGGCGTCGAATATTTCGCGCACGCGTACGAACTGAATCCGCGCATCGCCAAGGAGTTTCTGTTTCTCGGCGAACGGATGGATGCGGCGCGCGCCTATCAGATGGGCATGGTGAACCGCGTCGTGCCGCGCGAGCGCTTGCAGGACACCGTTGCGGAGATTGCCGCGAAGATTGCACACATGCCCAGGCTTGGCTTGACGCTCACCAAGCAGGCGGTGAATCACGTCGAAGAACTGCAAGGCAAGCGCGCGGCAATGGATGCCGCGTTCGCATGGCATCACTTCGCCCACGCGCACAACGAACTGATCAGCGGCGACCGGCTCGGTGGTTACGACGCCCGCAAGATGGCCGACTCGCAACGCGCAACGCCCGCCGACGCTGGCGACGCCGCGGCAAAAGGAGAGGCTGCATGAGCGCGGCCCTGCATACGCCGCTGTGCGATCTGCTCGGCTGCCGCTATCCGATCGTGCAGACGGCGATGGGTTGGGTCGCCGATGCGCGGCTCGTGGCCGCCACCTGCAATGCGGGCGGCTTCGGTTTTCTCGCCGGCGCGACGCTCGAAGCCGACCGCGTGGAAGCGGAGATTCTGCGCGTGAAGGAACTGACGGACCGACCCTTCGGCATCAACTTCCATATGTTCCAGCCGAACGCGGCGCAGGTCGTCGATCTGGCGATTCGCCACAAGCTGCGCGCCGTGAGTTACGGACGCGGCCCCGACGCGAAAACGATCCGCCGTTTCAAGGACGCGGGCGTGATGTGCATTCCGACCGTGGGCGCGCCGAAGCACGCGCAGAAAGCGGTCGAACTCGGCGCCGATGCGGTCACGGTGCAGGGCGCGGAAGGCGGCGGCCACACGGGCTCGATGCCGACCACGCTGCTGCTGCCGCGTGTGCTCGAAGCGGTGAACGTACCGGTGATCGCAGCCGGCGGTTTCTTCGACGGACGCGGTCTCGCCGCCGCGCTCGGCTATGGCGCGGCCGGTATCGCAATGGGCACGCGGTTTCTGATGACCGAAGAGTCGCCCGTGCCGCGCGCCACGCTCGAACGTTACGTCGCGGTCAACGACCCGTCGCACATTCGCGTGTCTGCGGCGCTCGACGGCTTGCCGCAACGCATGATCGACAACCCATACCTACTGCGGCTCGAAGCCTTCGGCCCATTGCGCCGCACGCTTTTCGCCTTGAAGACGGCCGAAGCATGGCGCCGCCAGAGTGGCATGAGTCTCACGCAGATGGCGTCGCTCGGACTCAAGGCCTTGCGTGATCACAACTACACCGCGAGCCAGACGCTGATGGCGGCCAACGCGCCGTTTCTGATCCAGCGCGCGATCGTCGACGGCGCGCCCGATGAGGGCGTGTTGCCGAGCGGCCAGGTGGCCGCGGTGATCGGCGCGCTCGAACCGTGCGAAAGCCTGATCGGCCGCATCGTCGACGAAGCGGTGGCGCGGCTCGACGCGCTGGCCGCGATGCGCGGCATCCCGGTTCATGCGTGAACCGCTGAAGCACATCCATAACATTCATCAGGGACGACAGACCATGACACAAGCCCTCGACAGCGTCCGCTCGCTGCCGTTCAGGATCGAACGAGAAGGCGGCATCGGCGAGCTGGTGATCGATCAGCCGCCGGTCAATGCGCTCGATACGCAAGGCTGGCAAGCGCTCGCCGATGCGATCGACGCGCTCGGCCGCGACGACAGCGTGCACGTGATCGTGCTGCGCGGCGCGGGGCGCGGCTTCTGCGCGGGCGTCGACATCAAGGAACTGGCCGCGCATCCAGAGCGGATCGTTGCCGTCAACGCCGGCAACTACGCGACGTTTCGCGCCGTGCACCGCAGTCCGAAGCCGGTGATCGTCGCGGTGCACGGCTTCGTGCTCGGCGGCGGGATCGGCATCTGCGGCGCGGCGGACGTGATCGTCGCGTCGGAATGCGCGCGCTTCGGCGTGCCCGAGATCGACCGTGGCGCGATGGGTGGCGGCGCGCATTTGCAGCGCATGTTCGGTGTGCAGAAAGTGCGCGCGATGTATTTCACCGGCGAGATGGTCGACGCCGCCGAGGCCTATCGTCTCGGCGCGATCGAACGCGTCGTGCCGCGCGAACAGTTGCGTGACGCGGCAATGGAGTTGGCCCGCAAGATCGCGGCAAAAAGCCCCGCGATGCTGCAACTCGCCAAGGAAGCGCTGAACGGCATCGAGGACGGCGACCTCGAAGACAAATACCGCTGGGAGCAGGGCTTCACGTTGCAGGCGTACATGACGAACGATTCGGTCGAAGCACGCTCGGCGTTCGTCGAAAAACGCGACGCGCAGTTCGACGCCGCCCAACGCCAGGCCGGAGCGCGCCCATGAAGCTCGACTACACGCCGGCGCAGCGCGCGTTTCGCGCCGAAATTCGCGGCTGGCTCGCCGAGCACGTGCCGCGCGAACCGCTGCCGAGCTTCGATACCGAAGCGGGCTTCGCCGCGCATCGCGCATGGGAGCGCACGCTGCATTCGGGTCGCTGGAGCATGGTGACGTGGCCGCGCGAGTTAGGCGGACGCGGCTGCGATCTGATCGAGTGGCTGATCTTCGAAGAAGAATACTGGCGCGCCGACGCGCCGATGCGAGTGAATCAGAACGGCATCTTCCTGCTCGGCCCGACCTTGATGGACTTCGGCACCGACGAGCAGAAGGCCCGTTTCCTGCCCGCGATGGCGGCCGGCGAACACGTGTGGGCGCAAGGCTGGTCCGAGCCGAACGCGGGCTCGGACATGGCCGCGATCCGCGCGAGCGCGACTCGCAGCGACGGCGGCACGGGCGGCGAGTACATCCTCAACGGCCAGAAAATCTGGTCGACGCGCGCGGTCTGGGCCGACTGGCTGTTCGGCCTGTTTCGCAGCGATCCGCAATCCACGCGTCACCACGGCCTGACCTTTTTGATGGTGCCGCTCGACACGCCCGGCATCACCGTGCGACCGATCCGCCAGTTGAACGGCCACACCGGCTTCGCGGAGATTTTCTTCGACGACGTGCGCGTGCCGCTCGATCACCGCCTCGCCGGCGAAGGCATGGGCTGGCAGGTCGCCATGGCGACGGCCGGCTTCGAGCGCGGCCTGATGCTGCGCTCGCCGGCGCGGTTTCAGCGCACCGCCGAGGCGTTGCGCGATCTCTATCTGACGCATCGTGCCGAGGCCGATCGCGATCCAGCTTTGCGCGAGCGCGTGATCGACGCATGGATGGATGCGCAAGCCTACGCGCTCTCCACATATGCGACCGCTAGCCGCTTGCAGAAGGGCGGCCATATCGGCGCGGAGTCGAGCACCAACAAGGTGTTCTGGTCCGAACTCGATTTGCGCATGCATCAGACCGCGCTCGACATTCTCGGCGCGCGCGGCGAGGTGGTGCCGCGTACTCACAAACAGCACGCCGCGCTCGGTAATTGGCTCGACGGTTTTCTGTTCGCACAGGCCGGGCCGATCTATGCGGGCACTAACGAGATCCAGCGCAACATCGTCGCGGAACGGATGCTGGGGATGCCGCGCTCGTGATGACGTGCTGGTTGCCGTGCTTGTTGCAGACGCGGCACACCGCATCGGGCACGCATTCAGACGCTTAAAGGATTGAGCGAGGAACTATGGATTTCGTATTCAACGAGGATCAGGAAGCGCTGGTCAGCAGCGTCAGGCGTTTTCTCATGACGGAGATGACGCCCGAGTTGATCCGCGAGTTGTGGAACACGCCGACTGGGCGCTCGGACAGCATCTGGAACCTGTTCGCCGCGCAAGGGCTGACGGCGCTCTCGGTGCCGGAGAGTCACGACGGCATGGGCCTTGGTGAAGTGGAGTGGGCATTGCTTGCGCAGACCTACGGTTACTTCGCCGCTCCCGAGCCGTTGCTCGATACCGCGCTGGTGGCCGTGAGCATGCTCGAAGCGCTGCCCGCGAGCGAGCGGCGCGACGCGTTGTTGCGCGACATCGCGGCGGGCTCGGCGCGTGTGGCGATTGCGCATCCGGTGAACCCGTATGTCAGCGACGCGCATGTCGCGCAAGTGTTGCTGGCCGAGCGCGATGGCGAGTTGCACTGGCTCACGCCGCACGCGTGCCGACTGAATGCGGTGGAGAGTGTCGATCCGTCGCGGCGTCTGTTCGAAGTCGAATGGGAACGCTCGGTGCAAACGCGCGTCGCATCACGCGACGAAGCGGCACCGATTCTTGCCGGCGCGCTGGATCGCGGCGCATTCGCCGTCGCCGCGCAATTGCTCGGCCTGACGCAACGCGTGCTGGACATGGCGATCGACTACAGCGCGCAGCGCAAGCAGTTCGGTAAGCCGATCGGCTCGTATCAGGCGCTCAAGCATCTGCTCGCCGACGTCGCGATCCGCTATGAATTCGCACGGCCGGTGGTGTATCGCGCCGCGTGCGCCATCGCCGACAACGATCCGCAGCGTGCGCTGTATGTCTCGCACGCGAAGTTGGCCGCCACCGCCGCGGCGCAACTCGCCGCGCGCCACGCGATGCAGGTGCACGGCGCGATCGGCTACACGTGGGAACTGGATTT
Organism: Paraburkholderia aromaticivorans; assembly: GCF_012689525.1. NCBI lineage: Bacteria > Pseudomonadati > Pseudomonadota > Betaproteobacteria > Burkholderiales > Burkholderiaceae > Paraburkholderia > Paraburkholderia aromaticivorans. The sequence continues at coordinate 2,838,586 of NZ_CP051515.1, read as the reverse complement.
GCAGATCTTCATGAAACGCATCTGGGCGCTCGCGAGCAGTTGGGGCGACACGACGTTTCACAAAGCCCGCGTCGCGGCAGCGCTGATCGATGCGCGCGTGCCGATCGGCCCGGCCCATACTTTTGAACTGGAGTGCCGATGAAACAGGCTTATATCGTCGACGCGCTGCGTACGCCGACCGGCCGCCGCAAAGGCGGACTCGCGCAGGTGCATGCTGCGGACCTGGGCGGCTTCGCGTTGAAGGAACTGGTCGCGCGTAACGCAATTCCCGCCGAGGAATACGACGACGTGGTGTTCGGCTGCGTCGATACGATCGGCCCGTTGGCGGGCAATATCGCTCGCACCTGCTGGCTCGCCGCGGGTTTACCGTTGACGGTGTCCGGCGTGACCGTGGACCGTCAATGCGGGTCATCGCAACAGGCTGTGCATTTCGCCGCTCAGGCGGTGATGAGCGGCACTCAGGACGTAGTGGTCGCGGGCGGCGTGCAAACCATGACGCAGATTCCGATTTCATCGGCGATGACGGCGGCCGTGCCGCTCGGTTTTACCGATCCGTTCTCCGGCAGCATCGGCTGGCGGACGCGTTTCGGCGATGCGCCGGTCTCGCAGTTTCACGCGGCGCAGCGGATTGCGGATCACTGGAATCTGTCGCGCGAAACGATGGAACAGTACGCGCTCGAAAGTCACCGGCGCGCATTGGCCGCAATCGAGAGCGGCTACTTTGCGCGCGAGATCGTGCCGTTCGCGGGCGTCGTCGACGATGAAACGCCGCGCAAGGGCACCACGCTCGCGAAGATGGCGTCGCTCGAACCGTTGATGCCGGGCGGCGCGCTGACAGCCGCCGTGTCCAGCCAGACCTGCGATGCCGCAGCGGCCTTGCTGATCGTCTCCGAAGATGCGCTCAAACGCTACGGCCTCACGCCGCGCGCGCGTATCCATCATCTGAGCGTGCTCGGTGACGATCCGCTGTGGATGCTCACCGCGCCGATTCCCGCGACGCGTCACGCGTTGCGCAAAGCCGGCCTGACGCTCGACGACATCGACGTCGTCGAACTCAACGAGGCGTTCGCATCGGTCGCGTTGGCGTGGCTCGCCGAAACGCGCTATCCGCACGCACGCACCAACCCGAACGGCGGCGCGATCGCGCTCGGTCATCCGCTCGGCGCCACCGGCGCGCGGCTGATGACCAGCCTGCTGCACGAACTCGAACGCACGCAAGGCCGCTACGGCTTGCAAACGATGTGCGAGGGCGGCGGGCTCGCCAACGTCACGATCATCGAGCGCCTGTAAGCGCATCACTGTCTACGAGGATCAAGCATGGGAATCTGCAATGGCCGCACGGTGATCATCACCGGCGCGGGAGGCGGGCTGGGCCGCGAATATGCGCTTGCGTATGCCGCCGAAGGCGCGGCGGTGGTGGTCAACGATATTCGCCACGACGCCGCGCAAGCCGTGTGCGACGAGGTCGCGCAAGCCGGCGGGCGTGCGCTCGCCAACGCGGACGACATCACGCGCATCGACACCGCACAACGCATCGTCGATGCCGCGCATGAGGCGTTCGGCGAGATTCACGTGCTGGTGAACAACGCGGGCATTTGCCGCGACCGGATGTTCGCCAGCATGTCCGAGGACGATTGGGACGACGTGATGCGAGTGCATCTGCGTGGTCACTTCTGTCTCGCGCAGTGGCTCGCGCGTGAATGGCGCGAGGCGTCGAAAGCGGGCGCCGCCGTGGATGCTCGCATTATCAACACCAGTTCCGGCGCCGGTCTGCAAGGCTCGATCGGCCAGGCGAACTATGGCGCGGCGAAAGCGGCCATCGCGGCGCTCACGTTGATGCAGGCCGCTGAGTTGCAACGTTACGGCATTCGCGTGAATGCGCTGGCGCCCGCCGCGCGCACCTCGATGACCGAGGGCGTGTTCGCCGACATGATGAAAAAGCCCGCCGACGGTTTCGACTACTTCGATCCCGCCAACGTCGCGCCACTCGTGGTGTGGCTCGGCAGCGAGCAGTCACGCGATGTTACCGGCCAAGTGTTCGAGGCCGCCGGCGGCATGATCGCGGTCGCCGAAGGCTGGCGCACGGGACCGCGAATCGATCATGGCGCGCGCTGGAACGTCGCTGAGATCGGCGGCGCGGTCGCCGCGCTGGTCGCACGGCGCGAGCCGGCGCAGCGCGTCTACGGAAGCTGATGCGATGAACCTCGCTCTCTCCGAAGAACAGATCATGATCCGCGACGCGGCGGCCGAGGTGCTGGCCGAGCGCAGCGCGTCGAACGCTGTTCGGCACGCGATAGAACAATGCGCGGGCCGTGACGAAGCGTTGTGGCGCGCGCTCGCGGGCGAACTCGGCTGGTGCGCGCTCACGGTGTCGGAAGCATCGGGTGGCGCGGGTCTCGGCGCGACTGAGTTGGTGCTGATGATGGAGCAGATGGGCCGGCGGCTCGCCTGCGTGCCTTATTTCGGCACGGTCTGTCTGGCGGCGATGGCACTCACGCTGTGCGATTCCGATGCGGCGCGTGAGCGGCTCGCTCGAATCGCGAGTGGTGAATCGAGTGCAACGCTTGCGCTGCCGCTTTCCGCGAGTTTCGATTTCGGCGACGCACGGAGCGTGTCGCTATACGCCGAAGAAACCGCTTGCGGCTATCGGTTGTCGGGCACGTTGGACCAGGTATTGGACGGCGCGAGCGCTGAGCTTCTGCTGGTGCCGGCACGCATCGCGAATGAAGCGCAGACGGTCGCGCTATTCGAGTTGCAGGGATCGGATATTGCGAGCCTGACGCGTACGCCGCTCGTTACGCTCGATGCAACGCGTCCGTTGGCCCGGCTCGATCTGCGTGCCGTCGAGGTGCCGCGCTCGGCTTTGCTTGCGCGTGGCCGTCAGGTTGAGCGCGCGCTTTCGCGTACCGCCTGGTTTGCCGCACTGGCGCTCGCTGCCGAACAGGTGGGCGGCGCGCAGCAATGTCTCGACCTCACGCTCGCCTACACGGCTGATCGCGTGCAATTCGGCCGCGCGATCGCCTCGTTCCAGGCGGTCAAACACCGTTGCGCGCAGATGATGGTCGAGATCGAGGCGAGCCGCTCGATGATGCTCGGCGCGGCGCAGGCGTGGGATCGCGCCGCTGCCGTTGCGGTCGATGTCGATGACGACGACACGCTCGCCGACATCGCCGCCGCAAAAGTCACCGCCAACGACGCTTTCCGTTTCTGCGCACAGGAAGCGATTCAACTGCATGGCGGTGTGGGCTTTACGTGGGAATACGACCCGCAACTGTATTTCAAGCGGGCGCAGGCAGCGGGCGCGATGTTCGGCACGACCTCGCAGATGCTGTCGTTTATCGCGCGGCAAGTGATGGATCGCGACGAGCGGCCTTCGAATACGGTGGCGCTGGCGCACGCCGATCACGCGCAAAACGTGCTCGCAGGAGTCCTGTGATGAATGGCGAAACGCAATATCAGCACTTGCGCGTTGAAGTCGCCGGCTGGATGCGCACGCATTTGAGCGGCGAGTTCGCCTGCCTCAAATACCGTGGCGGTCCCGGCGACGAAGAAGCTTATCCCGCGCTTCGCAAGCAATGGGAACGTGAACTCGCTGCAGGAGGCTGGACCGGCCTCGGCTGGGCCACCAGCGAAGGTGGCCGCGGCTTCACGGTGGCCGAGCAGGTGATCTTCCACGAGGAATATGCACGCGCCGGTGGTCCGGGCCGAATGGGTCATATCGGCGAAGGCTTGCTGGGACCGACCCTGATCGCCTGCGGCACCGAAGATCAGCGCAAGCGCTTCCTGCCCGGCATCCTCAGCGGCACGCAGTTCTGGTGTCAGGGCTATTCGGAACCGGGTGCGGGCTCTGACCTCGCGAATATCCGCACGCGCGCTGTCCGCGACGACCAGGGCAACTGGCGCGTGCATGGACAGAAAGTGTGGACATCGCTCGCGCACGACTCCGACTGGATCTTCGTCGTCGCGCGAACCGATCCGGAGTCGCGCGGCAATCGCGGACTCTCGTTCCTGCTGCTTCCACTCGATCAACCCGGCATCGAGATTCGTCCGATCAAGCAGATGAACGGCGGCGCCGAATTCAACGAGGTGTTCTTCGACGGCGCGCTTGCCGCCGCTGATGATCTGGTCGGCGCGCCGGGCGATGGCTGGCGCATCGCGATGACCTTGCTCGGCTTCGAACGGGGCATGTCCACGCTCGGCCAGCAGATGCAGTTCATCCGCGAACTGGAATGGGTGATCGATGCCGCTCACGAAGCGGGCGTCGCGCACGACGCCGTGATCCGTCAACGCATTGCCCGTGCGTGGGCTGGTTTGCGCGTGATGCGCTACAACGCGCTGCGCATGCTGGCCGGCGCCGATGAATCGTCCGGCGGGTCGCTGGGCCGCGAAGCGCTGATCTACAAGTACTACTGGTCGAACTGGCACCGCGAACTGGGCCAATTGGCGATGGACGTACTTGGACTCGATGCCAACCTGATCGCCGCCGACGACGAAAAGCGCACCCGTCTGCAAGGCGTCTTCCTGTTCTCGCGCGCCGACACGATCTACGCGGGCACCAACGAAATCCAGCTCAACATCATGGCCGAGCGCGGGCTCGGCATGCCGAAGGAACCCAGAGGAACGCTATGAACGAGTCTCAAACGGTGCGCAGCGCGCCCGCGTATGTGCCTGGTCATCGGTTGCTGGCGGGCAAGTCCGTGCTGATCACCGCCGCGGCGGGCGTCGGGATCGGTTTTGCCGCTGCGAAGCGATGCGCGGAAGAAGGCTGCCGCGCGCTCTTTATCTCCGACATCCACGAGAGACGGCTTTCGCAGGCGGTCGAAACGTTGCGCGCTGAAACCGGTCTGCAGGCGATCTACGGGCGTCTTTGCAACGTGTCCATTGAAGACGACGTGCGCGCGCTGGTGGCCGACGCCGAGGAAAAACTGCATGGCGTGGACGTGCTGATCAATAACGCCGGACTGGGCGGCGCGCGTCGCATCGTCGAAATGGACGATGCGGAGTGGTCGCGTGTGATCGACATTAGCCTCACCGGCACCTTCCGCATGACGCGGGCGATGTTGCCGCATATGCAGCAGCGCGGGCATGGCGTGATCGTCAACAACGCGTCGGTGCTCGGCTGGCGCGCGCAGGCGGAACAGGCGCACTACGCCGCGGCGAAAGCCGGCGTGATGGCGCTCACGCGCTGTGCCGCGCTGGAAGCCGCGCCTTACGGCGTACGCATCAACGCCGTGGCGCCGAGTATTGCGCTGCACGATTTTCTGAAGAAGTCGGCTTCGGCCGATCTGCTCGATCAACTGGCGTCGCGTGAAGCATTCGGACGCGCCGCCGAAGTGTGGGAGGTGGCGAACGTGATGGTCTTCCTGGCGAGCGACTACGCGTCGTATATGACCGGCGAAGTGTTGTCGGTCAGCAGTCAGCATGCGTGATGGAGCGCGCCGTGGCTGAAACAAATGCGTTGGGACGTAGCGCGCGCGTATTCGCGCATCCGCGCGAGTTGATCGCGGCCGCCGGTGAACAGCTCGGCGCGAGCGCGTGGCTTGAGGTCGATCAAACGCGCATCGACCGTTTCGCCGACGCGACGCTGGATCATCAATGGGTCCATGTCGATGCCGAACGCGCAAAGGAAGGTCCGTTCGGTGCGTGCATCGCGCACGGCTTTCTCACGCTCTCGCTGGTCAATTTCTTTTTGCCGCAGATCCTTTGCATCGAAGGCGCGCGGCTCGGCGTCAATTACGGCTGCGACAGGATTCGCTTTCCCGCGCCGGTGCGAGTGGGCGCGCGCGTTCGCGGCGTCGGCGAGTTATTGCGCGCCGAGGCGTTCGAAGGTGGCGTGCAAGCGTGGGTACGCGTGAGCGTCGAGATCGAGGGCGAGGCCAAGCCGGGTTGCGTGGCCGACACCATCAGCCGTTACTACCTGTAGAAAGCATTAAAACCCGTAGAGGAAAGAGCTCATGAACGAAGCGGTCATCGTGTCGGTTGCACGCACACCGATCGGCAAAGCGTATCGCGGCGTGTTCAACGATACCGAAGCACCCGCGTTAGGCGGCCACGTAGTGCGGGCGGCGCTGGAACGCGCGCAACTGGAAGGCGCCGAGATCGACGACGTGCTGATGGGCTGCGCCGCACAGCAGGGCACCCAGGGCTACAACATCGGCCGGCTCTCGGCCGCCGCGGCGGGGTTGCCCGCTTCGGTGCCGGGCATGGCGATGGACCGCATGTGCTCGTCGGGCCTGATGACGATCGCGACCGCCGCGCAGAACATCTTGTGCGGCGATGCACGGATCGTGATCGCGGGCGGCGTCGAATCGATCACGCTGACGCAGAACAAACACAAGAACGCTTATCGGGCGCGCTCGAACGCCGTGCTGGCGAATCAGCCCGCCGCGTATATGGCGATGATCGAAACGGCGGAGATCGTGGCGCGCCGCTATCAAATTTCACGCGAGGCTCAGGATGAGTACGCGTTGACAAGCCAGCAGCGCACGGCAGCGGCGCAGGCCGAGGGTCGCTTCGACGAAGAAATCGTGCCGCTGGAAGTGCAGCGCGCGCTGTTCGACAAGGAAGGCAAGCAGACGGGTAGCGAAACCGTGCGCGCCACACGCGACGAATGCAATCGCGCCGACACCACGGCGGAGAGCCTGGCTGCGCTGAAGCCGGTGTGGAGCGGCGGCGAAGCGGTCGCGCAGGGCGAGTTCATCACGGCGGGCAACGCGTCGCAATTGTCCGATGGCGCGGCAGCCGTGGTGATGATGAGCGCGGCGGAAGCGAAACAACGCGGCCTCGCGCCACTCGGTATCTATCGCGGCATGGCGGTGGCCGGCTGCGACGCCGACGAAATGGGCATCGGCCCGGCGCTCGCGGTGCCGAAGCTGTTGGCGCGGCATCGGCTGACGGTGAACGACATCGGCCTGTGGGAGATGAACGAGGCGTTCGCGTGCCAGGTGATCTACTGCCGCGATCAACTGCGCATTCCTTCCGAGCGACTGAACGTGAACGGCGGCGCGATTGCAGTAGGCCATCCGTTTGGCATGTCGGGCACGCGCATGACTCTGCACGGACTGCTCGAAGCGCGGCGGCGTGGCGTGCGCTATGTGGTCGTGACCATGTGCATCGGCGGCGGCATGGGCGCGGCGGCACTCTTCGAAACAGCGGCATAGATCGCGGTCGGAGCTTTGCATGGGACCAGAGTAAGCGCTAAAGCGCCAACTCTGGTCGACAGCTTTGCATGGGACCAGAGTAAGGCGCTAAAGCGCCAACTCTGGTCGACAGGAGACAAAGTATGAAATCGACACTACCTGGTTTACTGCTCTCGGTGGCCGTGCTGGGCGCGGCGTTGTTCGCGTTTTCGCCACGGCCCGTGCCGGCGTTCGCGGCCACGGCCATCGAAGCCAATCATCTGCAGATCAATGGACTCGCCAAAGCGGGCACGGGACTCGTCGCGGTGGGCGAGCGCGGCGTGATCCTGCTGAGCGGCGATGCGGGCGCATCTTGGCGGCAAGCCGCGGTAACACCCAATGAAGCCTCGGCGCTCACGCAGGTGTTCTTCATCTCGCCGCGCATCGGCATCGCGGTCGGCCACGACGGCTGGATCGTGCGCACCGTCGACGGCGGCGCGCACTGGAGCGAGGTGCGCTTCGACCACAAACATTCGGACCCGCTGCTGTCGGTGTGGGGCAATGCGGACGGCCTCGTATTCGTGACCGGCAGCTTCGGCCAGTTGTTCGTCTCGCACGATGCCGGCGCGACCTGGACCCAGCAGAAGACGCCCGCCGACGACCGTCACCTGAACGTGATTGCCGGCGACGCCGGCGGCCTTGTGATGATCGCCGGCGAAACCGGCACGCTGCTGCGCTCCACCGATTACGGCGCGACATGGGAGAAGCGTCCCGTGCCGTATCAGGGTTCGCTGTTCGGCGTGCTGAAACTGGCCGACGGCGACTGGCTCGCGTACGGCATGCGCGGCAACGTGCTGCGCAGCATCGATCAGGGCGAGACGTGGACGCATGTGGACAGCCGCGTCGGCACTTCGTACTTCGGCGCGGTGCAACTCGCCGACGGCGAACTGGTGCTGGTGGGCCAGGGCGGCGCGATCGTCACCTCGCGTGATGGCGGTTTGACTTATACGGTGCGCAAGGTCGGCGGCGTGCAGAGCCTCGCCGCGGTGGTCGATGCCGGACATGGCGAGCTGGCGCTCGGCGGTGAAGCGGGCGTCGCGCTGTTGCCCGTGACTGCGCCGCCGCGAGCCGTTCAGGCCGCAAACGGCGCGCCGTCGTCCTGATCCACGGCTCGAACCTCTCCTCATCGTTCGCCGATCTTTTGCCGCGCGCTCGCTGGCCGTTCGTCAGCCGCGTGCGCGGGCTTTCCGTAGTCCTGCCGTGAGACGCATCATGAACGCTCCGTCGCATCCTTCTTCGTCCCACTCGTCGTCGCGTTTGTCACGCTTTGTCGAGCGTTGTGCCGACGCCATCATGCGTCACCGGCGCATCCTGCTCACGCTCTGTCTCGCGCTGACGGTCGCGCTGGGTTGCTCCGCGACGCGCTTGCGGCTCGACCCCGGGTTCAACAAGATGATCCCGATGCAGCATCCGTACATGCAGGTGTTCAATCGCTACGCGAGCGCCTTTCCGGGTGCGAACACGATACTCGTGAGCCTGCGCTGGAAAGGTCACGGCGACATCTACAACCAGGCGTTCATGGATGATCTGCGCCACGCCACCGACGACGTGTTCTTCATCCCCGGCGTGAATCGCTCGCGTGTGTTCTCGCTGTTCACGCCGAACGTGCGCTATACCGAAGTGACCGAAGCCGGTTTTCGCGGCGACGTGGTCGTGCCCGGCCAGTTCAGCAGCGCGAATCCCACCGATCTCGCCACGGTGCGCCGAAACGTCGCGCGCTCCGGGCAAATCGGCCGGCTGGTCGGCAACGATCTGCACTCCGCGCTGATCCGCGCGGAGTTGCGCGAGACCGATCCGGCGACCGGCAAGCATCTGGACTACAGCGCGGTAGCGCGGCAGCTTGAAGAGATTCGCGCGCGATATTCAAATCAGGATGTCGAGGTCGACATCATCGGCTTCGCGAAACTCGTCGGCGATGTGGAGGCAGGCATTAGCGGCGTGATCGGCTTCTTCGCGCTGGCGTTTCTGATCACTGCGGCGTTGCTGCTGCTCTACACGCGGTCGGCGAAAACCACCGCGCTCGCGCTCTTCGTTGCGTTGCTGCCGGTGGTGTGGCTGCTCGGCGCGCTGCCGATTCTCGGGCTCGGCATCGATCCGATGTCGATACTCGTACCGTTCCTGATCTTCTCGATCGGCGTCTCGCACGCGGTGCAGATGACGAATGCGTGGAAACAGGCGCTAGTGGCCGGCATGTCTTCCGTCGACGCCGCTCGCGACGCGTTCCGCAAGCTGTTCGTGCCGGGCACCGTGGCCCTGCTGACGAATGCGCTGGGCTTCATGGTGATCATGCGCATCCAGATCGAGATCGTGCGTGAGCTGGGCGTCACGGCGTGTCTCGGCGTGCTGCTGATGATCGTCACGAACAAGGTGTTTCTGCCGATTCTGCTGTCGTATACGCGGCTCGAAACGGCCACGCTGGCGCGCGCGCAGCGCCGCGCGGCGGCGGGCGGCAGCCGGTTGTGGACGCGCTTTGCCGTGTTCGCGCGGCCCGCGCCGGCGCTCGGCGTGTTTGCGGTCGCGTTGTTGTTGCTTGCGTTCGGCGCGAAGGCGTCGCGCGATCTGCAGATTGGCGATATCGGTTCCGGCGCGCCGGAGTTGCGCGCCGCCTCGCTCTATAACCTCGACAACGCGCGCATCACGAGCGAGTACAACATCGGCGTCGATGCACTCTCGGTGATCGTCGAGACCACCGGTTTCGACGACGCCTGTCTGCACTATCCAGTGATGAGCGCGATCGAACGCTTCGAAATGGAGATGCGCGGCGTGGCGGGCGTGCAATCGGTGGTGAGCGTGCCGTCGCTCGCGAAGATTTCGATTGCCGCGTTCAACGAAGGCAATCCGCGCTGGGGCGCGCTGCCGCGTTCCAGCGATGGTCTCACGCAGGGCGCCAACGCCTTCGATCCCGACAACGGTATGAACACCGCAAACTGCCAGGTGATCCAGGTGTTGATCTACACGGCGAATCACGAGGGCAAGACCATCGCGCATATCGTCGATGAAATCAAACGCCTTGCCGCGCAGGATCACACGCCGAACGTGGCGTTCCGGCTCGCGGGCGGCAATGTCGGCGTGATGGCGGCGACCAACGAGGCGGTCGGCGATGCCGAAGTTGCCATGCTGCTGTCGATCTTCGGCGCGATTGCGTTGCTGTGCGTCGTGACGTTCCGTTCGTGGCGCGCGGTGTTGTGCATCGTCGTGCCGCTGACGGTGGTTTCTATTCTGTGCAATGCGGTGATGGCGTGGCTCGGCATCGGCCTGAAGGTCGCGACCTTGCCGGTGATTACGCTCGGCGTCGGTGTCGGGGTCGATTACGGCATCTATCTGTACGAACGCTTGCAGCATGAGCTGCGCGGCGGCGCGAGCCTGCCCGACGCGTTCGCGGCCGCCATGCGTCAGCGCGGCACGGCGGCTTTGTTCACGGCGGTGACGATGTTCATCGGCGTGGGGACGTGGGCGTTCTCCGCGCTGAAGTTCCAGGTGGATATGGGCGTGCTGCTCGCCTTCATGTTCCTCGTGAACCTGTTCGGTGCGGTGTTTCTGCTGCCGGCGCTCGCGGCGTGGCTCGGTGTCGAACGCGTGGAACGGCGTGCGGGCGGCGCGATGGTTGCGCCGTCCGCACCCGCTCATGGTGTTGCCATGTCCACGAAAACCGCGCAGGCGGCCACGCTGGAACATGGCAATTCCGCGCGTTAGCGCTAGCTGAGCTACCTAGTCCGTCGAGACGATGAACGAACCGTGAGCCGCGTCTATCGTCAGGCGTGAGCGCGTGAATCCGCGCGCTTTTCAACCATACCTATGACGGCGGCGGGCTGGCAGCGCCGCGTTTTCCATCGGAGTAGATAAAAGATGTCCGCACGTCCCTACAAAATCGAGGCGCAACCGCTCGTGCAGCGCTATGCGCGCGGCTGGCATTGCCTCGGTCTCGCAAGCGAATACAAGGACGGCCAGCCGCATACGCTGAATATTTTCGGCCAGCGTCTCGCCGCGTTCATGGACTCGCATGGCCGCGTCAATGTGGTCGACGGCTTTTGTCCGCATATGGGCGCCGATCTGAGCACCGGCCGTGTCGATGGCGATACGCTGGTCTGTCCGTTTCACGGCTGGCAGTGGGGCGGCGACGGCAACTGCCAGTCGATTCCGTACTGCAAGCGGATTCCACCGAAGGCGAAGATCGGCACCTGGCAGACCTGCGAGGAGAACCAGTTGCTGTTCATCTGGCACGACCCTGAAGGCAACCCGCCGGGCGATGAAGTGGCGATTCCGCAGATCGACGCCTGCTTCTCCGACGAGTGGTCGGATTGGGTGATCGACCGCATGGTGATCGGCACCAACTGCCGCGAGCTGGTCGACAATATCTCCGACATGGCGCACTTCGCGACCGTGCACGGCGCGCCGGTCGATTACTTCGCGAATCTGTTCGAAGGGCATAAGGCGACGCAATTGCTGGTCGGTCGAAGCGAGCGCCTCGGTGACGATGAACTGATCGCGCTGTCCACGTATTTCGGCCCCGCGTATCACATCACCGAGATGACCGGTAAGAGTGGTGGGCATCCGATTCATTCGATCCTGCTGAACTGTCACGTGCCGATCGACATGCACAGCTTCGAGTTGCGTTACGGCGTGATGGTGAAGAAGGTGCCCGGTTTGTCGGGGGAACAGAACATGGAGATTGCGCGCACGTATTCGAAGCAGGCGCAGGCCGCGTTCTATGAGGACGTTGCGATCTGGGACACCAAGACGCGGATCGACAATCCTTTGCTGTGTGAAGGCGATGGCCCGCTGTATCAGATGCGCGACTGGTATTCGCAGTTTTATCTCGACTCGGCGGATGTGCGTCCTTCGAGCACGGCGAAGAAGGTGGTGGAGATCAAGGTGCGCGAGGGCGGGACGCCGCCGCCATTGCGGCATGTATTCGAAGGCTGATCGATGTTTTGAGGGCGGTGCATGCACCGCCTTTTTTTATGGTGCGGCCTGATTGATTACGAAGGCTGCTCAGTCGCACTGAGATAGTTCGCGCGGATCTTGTCGACGTTGACGTGCAGGACGTCGACGAGGTAGTGCTGCATGCCGCCGTATTGCTGATCGATGACTTCCATGGCCGCGCCGATGTAGTTGGGATCGACGGCGAGCAACGGTGCCAATACGTCGGGGGCGACGCCGATCTTTTCTAATTGCGTGGTGGCTTGCGCGTTGGCGGCGGCGTTGTAGTGGTTCGATTCCAGATAGTTGGCGATTGTTGTGGCGCGGTCGACGCCGAGCGCCGATAGCAGCAGGACGGTGGCGAAGCCGGTGCGGTCTTTGCCTGCGGTGCAGTGGTAGAGGATGGTGCGGTTGTCTTCGGCTAGTTTCAGGAAGCGTGTGAATTGGGGTTGGTATTTTTCTGGGAATTGTTTGTATAGCGAGACCATGAAGTCATGCATTTGCGCGGGAGTCGAGCGCTTTAGCATTGGGATGATGGATTCGGGTGCCAGGTTGCCGGCTAGTACTGGGTCGGCCTGGTAGGGGAATTGTTCTGCGAAGCTTTGTTCTGTCGGTTTCTTTTCGCTTGCGGCGCGGAAGTCTACTATTACGTCCAGGTGTAGTGATTTTAGTTTTTCAATGTCTGCTGGACTGGCTGAAGATGGGTTGCCGCTGCGGTATAGGCGGTAAGGGTTGATGCGGCGGCTGTCGCGGGTTTCTATTCCTGATAGGTCTCGGGTGTTTTGGACTTTTTCTAAGGGGATGTAGTGGTCTGTTGTCCAAGGGGTCTGCGCTGTGGCGGGGAGTGTTGATGCTATTAGCAGCGTGGTTACGGTTATCGATTTGAGCATTTTTTTGTCTGTTTGTCGGTTGATTGGTGTTGGTCTTTTGGTCTTTTGGCCTTTTTGCCTTTCCTTGAATTCGTAGTGGTCTATTAGCGTCGCCCCTGTGCGGGGCGGCACCTACTTCTCTTTGCCGCCGCAAAGAGAAGTAGGCAAGAGAAAGCGGCTCACACCGCTAATTCTTAAGCGGGTCCCCCGCACAGCCGCGGTAGTGGTGCATCTGGAATCGGTGTTCTCGCACACTCCGCGTTCGTGACACAGCAGTCATTCTTCCGGCGGCGCTGTGCGCGCCGTCGCGGTCGTTCAGGAAACCGTTGGCGGTTTCAGTGCGTCTCGGCCCCTGATATCAGTGCGTTTGGTGGCCTTGAGCGGGTGGTATGTTTTGGCCCATCGGCGTCTCTGCGGTCCCCGATCTTCGCCGGATCATGGGCGAGACTGTGATGCGGCCGCACAGTCGTCATACTTCGCGCTACGCGCTGGCCGGACCGGTCTGCGCGTAACAGGTGGTTTCGTTCGGCCGTGAGATGACGAACGGCCCGCCAACGAGTCTCGACGCAATGCGCCAGGTAAATTGATACCGAGCGGAGTACAGAAATCGCAGCCACACCCAGAACGACCGCCACGGCGCGCGCAGCGCCGCCGGAAGAATGAGCGCTTTGTCACGAACGGGGAATGTGCGAGAACACCGATTCCAGATGCACCACTACCGCGACTGCGCGGGGGACCCGCTTAAGAATTAGCGGTGTGAGCCGCTTTCTCTTGCCTACTTCTCTTTGCGGCGGCAAAGAGAAGTAGGTGCCGCCCCGCACAGGGGCAACGCTAATAGACCGCTACCAAAGCAAGGAAAGGCCAACCCGCAAAGAACAAAGAACAAAGAACAACGAAGAAAGCGCCGCGAAGGCAACACCAACTACTAAGCAGCAACCCGCCCCTTAACAATACTCAAAGCCGTATCCTCGATCATATCCTCCTGCCCCCCAACAAGCCGCTGCCTCCCAAGCTCAACCAGAATATCCCTGGCGGCCACCCCATACTTAACCTCAGCCCGTTTAGCAAACAACAAAAACGACGAATAAACCCCAGCATACCCAAGCGTCAGCGCATCCCTATCGATGCGAATAGGCGCATCCATAATAGGCACCACAAGATCCTCAGCCACATCCGAAATCGAAAACACATCGACGCCAGTCTGAATCCCCATCCGCTCACAAACAGCAACGAAAACTTCCATCGGCGTATTACCAGCCCCAGCCCCAAGCCCACCCGCAGCAGCATCAATCCGATTCGCGCCAGCTGCAACAGCCGCAATCGAATTCGCCACGCCCATCGCCAGATTGTGATGCCCATGAAAACCCAGCTCGGTCTCAGGCTTCAACGCGTCACGCACGCAAGCGATCCGCGCGGTCACATCGTCAGGCAACATATAACCGGCGGAGTCGGTGACATAAATACAATTCGCGCCATACGATTCCATCAGCCTCGCTTGCTCGACAAGCTGCTCAGGCGGCGCCATATGCGCCATCATCAGAAAACCAACCGTATCCATCTCCAGCTTGCGCGCAAGACCAATATGCTGCTCAGACACGTCCGCTTCAGTGCAATGCGTCGCCACCCGAATCGTCTGCACGCCGAGCCCGTGCGCCATGCGCAAATGATCCACCGTGCCGATGCCGGGAATCAACAGCGCCGACACCTTCGCCTGCTTCAGTTCGGCGAGCACGGCGCTCAGATACGCCTCGTCGGTATGCGCCGGAAAACCATAGTTCACCGACGCGCCTCCAAGACCATCGCCATGCGTGACTTCGATCAGCGGCACGCCGGCGGCGTCGAGGCCGCGCGCGATGGTGCGCATCTGTTCCAGTGAAATCTGATGGCGCTTGGGGTGCATGCCGTCGCGCAACGTCATGTCGTGCACGGTGATGCGGGTTCCTTCGAGAGACATGGTCGGCTCCTTACGCAGTGACGGGCGATGCTGCCAGCATCTGTTGAGCGAAAACTTCAGCGGTGCGCGCGGCGGCCGCGGTCATGATGTCGAGATTGCCGGCGTACTTCGGCAAGTAGTCGCCGAGACCTTCGACTTCCATGAACACGGAGACGCGCCGGCCGTCGAATACCGGGCCGTTTTTCAGCGTATAACCGGGCACGTATTGGCGCACTTCATCGACCATTGCATGCACGGATGCGGTGATCGCGTCGATGTCCGGATCGCCTTCGGTCAAGCAATGAATGGTGTCGCGCATGATGAGCGGCGGCTCCGCCGGATTGATCACGATGATCGCCTTGCCCACGGCCGCACCGCCGATCTGTTCGATCGCAAGCGACGTGGTGCGCGTGAACTCGTCGATGTTCTTGCGCGTGCCGGGTCCGACCGAACGCGACGACACGGTCGCGACGATCTCGCCGTACGCCACGCGCTGCACGCGCGACACGGCATACACCATCGGAATGGTCGCCTGGCCGCCGCACGTGACCATGTTGACGTTCATCACCTGCTGGTCGTTCTGCGCGGCAAGATTGACCGGTGGCACGCAGAACGGGCCGATCGCGGCAGGCGTCAGGTCGATCACGCGTACGCCGCGCGCAGTCAGCTTGTCGGAGTGCTCGCGGTGCACGTACGCGGACGTGGCGTCGAAGGCGATGCGGATGTCGTCGGCGGCCAGATGCGGCAGCAGGCCGTCGATGCCCTCAGCAGTCGTTTTCAGGCCCAGCTCGCGAGCCCGCGCGAGGCCTTCGGAGGCGGCGTCGACACCGACCATCCAGACCGGTTCGAGCACCGCGCTGCGACGCAGTTTGTACAGCAGATCGGTGCCGATGTTGCCGGGCCCGATCAATGCGCATTTGATCTTGCTCATTCAATGCATCCTTAAGTGAGAGACGGTCGAGACTTCAAACGAAACGCACCGAGCAACCGCCGATGCCTTCTATATGCATTTCCAGCACGTCGCCACGGATTACGGGAATCAGCGCCGCGAGCGAACCGGACAACACGACCTCGCTCGCGAGCAGGGGCATGCCGAGTTCGCCAAGCGTATTGGCGAGCCACGCGACGGCGTCGGCGGGATGGCCGAGCGCCGCGGCGCCGATACCTTCGGCGACGCGTTCGCCGTTCTTGTCGAGCGTCATCCGGCAGGCGGCCAGATCGAGCGCGTCCGGCGGCACGCGCTCGTGGCCGAGCACGTAGACGCCGCACGAGGCGTTGTCGGCGACGGTATCGCCGATGCGGATTGCCCAGTCGCGAATGCGCGAATCGACGATCTCGAAACACGCGCCCACCGATCCGGTGGCGGCTAGCACGTCTTCGCGCGTGACGCCGGGGCCGCGCAGATCGCGTTGCAGATAGAACGCGATCTCGCCTTCCGCGCGCGGCTGGATCAGCGTGTCGATGGGGATCGCCTGGCCGGCGGCGTAGTGCATGCCCGAAAGCAGCACGCCGAAGTCAGGCTGACGCACGTCGAGCATGTCCTGCACGACCTGGCTCGTCACGCCGATCTTCTTGCCGACGACGGTTTCGCCGGCCGCGAGCCGGCGCGCGATGAAATGCTGTTGCACACGGTAGGCGTCGGCGAGCGGCAAGCCGTCAGCGCGCGCGGAGAACGGCGCGACCGGCGTGCGGTCGAGCCAGGCGCAATAGAGCGTGTCGCCGAGTTCGGCGTGATGTGTCGAGGTCATGACCGATACGAGTGGAGAGTTTCGAGCGGCGCCGCACGAACGCAGCGCCGCTCTTGCACGCGATAGAAACGCAAGCGGGTTCAGTTGCCCGCGCCGCGAATCGCGTCAGGTGAGAAGTAGGCTTCGGTCAGTTGTGAGCCACGCGTGAGCACCGGCATCGGTTCCTGATTCACCAGACGGTCGGCGTAATAGGCACCGGAGATCAGGTCGTGATAGAACACGGCGGTCGAATAGAACGTCTTGGCATCGAAGGCATAGAGCGTCGGCGCGAA
The DNA here is from genome assembly GCF_012689525.1 of Paraburkholderia aromaticivorans. Taxonomy (NCBI): domain Bacteria; kingdom Pseudomonadati; phylum Pseudomonadota; class Betaproteobacteria; order Burkholderiales; family Burkholderiaceae; genus Paraburkholderia; species Paraburkholderia aromaticivorans. Next base: position 2,821,666 of record NZ_CP051515.1, on the reverse strand, counting down.
GTTCGTGCGCCATAGCGTGCCGCGTGCGTCGTAGTTGTCGGCGGCCACGGCATTCCACGTGTCTTCGTCGAGATACAGCACACGTTTCGCGTATTGATGGCGATAGCCGGACTTGAGCGTGGCCTGCAACACCCAGACACGATGCAGTTCGAAGCGCATGTACTGCATGTTCTCGTGACCCTTGGTGAGCAGATCGGTGTACTTGATCGACGGGTCCATCAGCTTGTAGTTGTCGTAGGGGACGTACACCTCGCGCTTGCCGATGATCTTCCAGTCGTAACGTTCGCCCGAGCCGTTGAAGAGGCGGTCGTCATCGACGGTACGGAAGCCGCCCGGTCCTTCGGGCTGGTCGAAGCCGAATTCCGGCGCCTGCCGCACGCGTCGCGTGCCGGGGTTATATGACCAGGTACGGCGCGTATCGGAGCCTTCCTGGTCCCACATCTCGAAGCCGGTGATGATCGTGCCGCGATCGGAGAGCGGCAGCATGGTGGTCTGGCGGAAGAAGCTCTTGCTGTTCAGTGCGCTCTTCGGATCGAAGCGGTCCGCGCTGCGCGGTCCGTAGATCGCGTATTGCACCTTGCCCCACGCGATATTGCCGTCCGGATAGACGACGGCCTGATCGTAGGTCGCGGTTTCGCCTTCGATGGCCGACGCGAAGCGCAGATTCCACATCGCCTCCACGCCGTTCTTCGGCACCGGGAACGGCGTGACCGGCGGAAACTCCTTCAGGCCATTCTGGTCCTTCGTCATCGTGGTGGTGGGCGCGTACAGGCGAATGTCCTTGTACACGGCATCGCCGTAGCTGAAATCGCGGTGGCTCGGATAGACCGGAATCTTGAAGGTGTCGGGATACTTCTTGAGCAGCGCTTTCTCGCCGTCCGTCAGGCGCGCTTCGTATTGCTGCATGTTTTGCGCGGTAATCACGAAGAGCGGCTTCTCGCTTGCATACGGATCGGGAAAGCGCTGCCCCTGCTTGTAGTCGACGCCGGGTGGCGTGCCAAACCACTTGCCGCTCCATGCGGGGATCGTGCCGTCGGCGTTGGCCGCGCGCTCGGCGCCCATCGGCGTGAGCGGTCCTTCGAGTTTGGCGATATCTTCCGGGCTGGTTTTGGCGAACGATGCGGCTGCGAGCGCGGCGCCTGCAGCGAACACGCAGACACGCAGTGCGGGATTGAAAATTCGACTCATGACCAAATCCTCTTGCAGTAAAAAGACGGCTGATTCAAAGGGTGATGCGTGTTGCAAGGCGCCGCGGAATCACCTTCGGGTTCAACGCGGCGCGTCAACTCAGAACGAATAGGTCGCGGTCGCGAGCACATAGTCGCGATCGGCGAGCGGGCGGTTGGTCGGGTCCGGGCGGCCGAGAAACTTCGCGTAGACCAGCGCGAGTTTCAGGTTGCTCAGACGCGTGAAGTTCACACCCACCGTCACGCGGTGATCGCCTACGCCGGTCATCGAACCGAGCGCGCCGGCCAGCGCCGATTTGCCGGTGAAGTCGTCGGCGTAAGTGATGGGCACGTCCACGTCCCAGCCGCTGAAGACGTTCTTGTAGCTCAGCGTCCAGGCCACTTCGAACGCGGCGGAATTGCGCGTGTTGGCGAGCGTCGACGAACCGAGCAGCGGCGTGACGTTGCCGGCGTGCACGTACGACACTTCGCCCACCAGCGTTTGCGAGGCGGCGAGGAAGGTCGGGCCGATCGAATAGATCGCGGAGAGATTCGATTGCCAGATGTCGCCGCGCGTGGTTTGCGCACCGGCGGCGGTATTCACGAGCACGGCGGCGCCTTGCCGGTACGAGGTTTCGCCCGCGACGTTCACACCGTTCAGATCAGTGGAAAAACTCAGGCCGCTGAGCTTGATGTTGTCGAAGTACTTCTGCTGATAGCCGAGCGTCGGGAAATAGGTTGTCACGACACTGGGATTCATGTCGTTGTAGTGCAGGTAGTAGGCGCCGATTTCGGTATCGCCGAACACGCGCCAGCGCGCGCCGAGACCCCATTGACCGCTGTTGCCCGGACGAATATCGTCACCGCGCGGAATATGGATGCCGCCCGGTCCGATGATGTATTCCGCGCCGGGCCCGACCACGTCGGAATAGCTCATGTAGCTGCCGGGCGCGCTCAACTGATTCGGCTGGAAAGAGAACTGGTAATAGCCGAGCAGGCTGAAATTCGGCGCGATCTGCCATTGCGTGGAGATCTGCGGAACCGGCAGCAGAATGTCCTTCACTTCAGCGCCGGCGACGAATGATTTAGTGGCGTCAGCAGGGCCTTGCGCGCCCGCGATGTTCGGGAAGAACACGCTCTCGCCCCACGCCACGACCTGATCTCCGACCTTCACGTTCAGGCTGGTGCCGCCCAGCTTGAATGTGTTGTACACGTAGGCGGCGAGCAGTTGGGTGCGGCCGCCGGCCCAGTAATTCGCCTGCTCGGTGAAGTTGTTGAAGACGCCGCCGTGATTCACGGTGCCGGGTGCGTCGTTGTAGTTCGGATGTTGATAGGCCTGATCGTAGAACGTGTCGGCGCGCACGAATACGCCCCAGTCGTCGTGCTTCAGGTTCACTTCGCCGAGCAGGCTCACCTGGTTCTGGATCAGCTTGTTTTTGGCGAAGTTGCGGTCGCCGTCGTCGCCGTTGATATTCTCCGGCGTCAGCAGGTTGCCGCTCGGCGCGCGTGTGCGCATGCCGAGACCATAGCCGAGCGTGAAGGTGTAATCGAGCGTGGTGTCCGCGCCGAGATTGAGCGTGTCGCCCGCGTGGGCGGGGGCCATATTGAGCGTCGCCGCGGCCAGCATCGCGAGTTTGCATGCCGTGCACAGCGCGCGCATCGCTGGTGCGCGCTCTCGTGTTCCGTTGATCTGCATTCTGTCTCCTCTGTGGTCACATCTGAAATTTGTTGTGCTCAGAGGTTAGGCGGCGCGTGCGGCGCGAGAATCGTCAAAACGGACTAGTCGGTTGTCCTGGGGACGTGCGTGCTAATGACGTGCAGGTTCCTCGGACTTCGCGGCAAAGGCTTGATGCTGGCCGGTGGCGGCGAGAAAGGCTGGCACTTCGCCGCCGCCTTCGAGAATCAGGTTGCTGCCCGATGCATACGCCGCGTGAGGCGATGCGAGAAAGAGGCACGCGGACGCAATGTCGGCAGGCTGGGCGAGACGGCCCGCGGGAATCGTTGCTTCGATGCTGGCGAGGGCGGTGTCTTGCGCGTCGCTCTTTGATGAACCGGTGTGTCCGCTCGTGGCGGTTTCGGTTTCCACGAGACTCGGGCTCACTGCGCAGACGCGTACCTTCGGCGCCCATTCGACCGCGAGCGAACGCACGGCATTGAGCAGGCCCGCTTTGGCCGCGCCGTATGCGGCCGTGCCCGGTGAGGCCCGCAAGCCGCTCACACTGCCGATGAACAACAGCACGCCGCCGTCGCGCTGGCGCTGCATCAGCGCATTGGCGCGTTGCGCGAGTTGCAGCGGTGCGAGCAGGTTCAGGCGGATGACCGCTTCGGTGAAACGCGGAGAGGCATCGGCGGCGAGCGCGAACGGGGCACCGCCCGCGTTGTTGACCACAATGTCGAGGCGGCCGGTTTCACGCTCGATCCGCGCGAGCATGGTGTCGATTGCGTCTATGTCGCGTACGTCTGCGGCGATGAAGCGCGGGGTTGGGTTTGGCGCGTGCGCGGACGGATTACGAGGCGCGTCATCACGAGAGCTTCCTGACCGCTCGTCACGCGGATCGCGACGCTCCGGCGAGCCCGATGCGGCGTTCTCTGGCGGCGTGCGTCCACATACATACACGGTCGCGCCCGCCGCGACGAACGCCTGCGCGATGCCCGCGCCAATTCCCTTGGTGCCGCCCGTCACCAGCACCACCTTGCCGCTGAAATCGAATCCCGTCATTGCCGCTGTCTCCATCAGTTCGTGTGGGCCCGATGGTAGGAGAAATGCGGCGGCGCCTCGTAGTCTGAAAAGACGATGCCGATCCGTGCATTCGCGCCGATGATGATTGCGCTGGCGACTCACACGTCGCCGATCGACAGCTTTGCATGGGATCGGAGTAGGCGCTAAAGCGCCAACTCCGATCGACACAGGAGACAAGCGCGCATGACCGCAACGCCCACCGAGTTTCAGGAAGCCGCGTCGCAAACGCGCGCACCTTTGCAGCCGCCCACCGGCATTTTCACCGAGGTGCCCGGCGGCCTCACGCTGCATCACTTCGAAGCCGGCAGCGGCGCGCCCGTCGTGTTCATTCACGGCAGCGGGCCCGGTGCAAGCGGCTTCAGCAATTTCAAGCACAACTACCCGCAATTCGCCGCCGCCGGCTACCGGGCGATCGTGGTCGATTTGCCGGGTTACGGCGCATCGTCCAAGCCTGCCGACGTGCACTACACGCTCGATTTCTTCGTCAGCGCATTGCGTGCGCAACTCACGGCCAACGGCATCGGGCGGGCCACGTTGCTCGGCAATTCGCTAGGCGGCGCGATCGCGCTGCAATACGCGCTCGACTATCCCGACGACGTCGACAGTCTGATCATGATGGCGCCCGGCGGCGTCGAAGAGCGCGAGACCTACTTCAGAATGGACGGCATCCAGAAGATGGTGTCGCTGTTCACGAATCGGCAAATGAACCGGCTGACCATGCGGCAACTGCTCGAAATGCTGGTGTTCGATCGCAGCCTCGTCACCGACGCGCTGGTCGACGAACGCCTGCGCGTGTGCGAACAACAGCCGCCCGAAGTGCTCTCGACCATGCGCGTGCCGAACCTCACCACGCGTCTCGCCGAGCTGAAGTGCCCGGTGCTCGGCTTCTGGGGCAGCGACGACCGCTTCAATCCGGCGAGCGGCGCGATGCGCTTTCTCGAACATTGTGCCGACGCCCGCTTCGTGCTGATGAATCGCTGCGGCCATTGGGTGATGGTCGAGCACCGGCGGTATTTCAACCGCGAATGCCTGGAATTTCTCGCGGAGCGGCGCGGCGCTTGAGGCATGCTTCAGTCTGCGGCGCAAGGAAACGCGACATCACGTGACACCGCGCGGCGCGGACCATCCAACGACAACATGACGGAGACGGTATGACATTTCCCCATCAGCTATTCGACATGAGCGGCAAAGTGACCGCGATCACAGGTGGCGCGCGCGGCATCGGCGCGCAGACGGCGCGCACGCTGGCGGCGGCCGGCTCGGCGATCGCCGTGCTCGACGTGCTCACGCAAGCCGGCGAACAACTCGTCGCCGAGATCAATGAGTCGGGCGGCAAGGCGGCGTTCTGGAAGATGGACGTCACGCAGGAAGACAGCGTGCAAAGCGTGTTCGGTGAAATCGCCGCGCGCTTCGGACGACTCGACGCGCTAGTGAACAACGCGGGCATCGAAGGCGCGAATCTGCCGACGCACGAAATGACGCTGCAGCAGTGGCAGCAAGTCATCGACGTGAATGTCACGGGCGTGTTCCTCTGCACCAAGTACGCGATCCCGCACCTGCTGGCCGCAGGCGGCGGCTCGATCGTGAATCTGTCGTCGATGTACGGCCTCGTCGGCGGACCGGACGTGCCGGCGTATCACGCGTCGAAAGGCGCGGTGCGCCTGATGGCGAAGACCGAAGCGATGCTGTACGCCACGCAGAACATCCGCGCGAACTCGGTGCACCCCGGCTTCATTCGCACGCCGCTGCTGGAAGAAGCATTCGCCAGGCTCGGCGACCCGGAGCAGATTTTCGCGCACATGAAAACGCTCGTGCCGCTCGCGAAGATCGGCGATCCGCAGGATATCGCCGCGGGCATTCTCTATCTGGTCTCGCCGGCCGGGCGCTACGTGACGGGCACGGAGTTGGTGATCGACGGCGGCTACACCGCACGCTAGGAGCGCGAATGAACACCAGTGAAAACATGAAGGCGCGCCTCGTCGAGTATATCGAGGCGTTTAACGCGGCCGACGCCGCGCGCGTGGCGGCGCTGTTCGCCGACAACGCGAGCGTCGAGGACCCGGTCGGCACGCCAGTGAAAGAAGGCCGCAGTGAGATCGACGCGTTCTATGCGTACGCGACCTCGGTGGGCGCGCGGCTCGAACTGATGGCGCCGCCGCGCGGGTCGCACGGCAATAGCGCGTCGATCAGCTTTCGCGTGCATGTCACGTCGCAAGACGGACACCCCGCGCATATCGACGTGACCGACGTGATGGACTTCGACGCCGCCGGCAAGATCGTGCGCATGCGCGCGTACTGGGGCGCCGACGACTATCACCTGTCGTCGCAGGCGGCCTGACGCGGCCGGCGCGAAGCGATGGCGCTCTATGAGTTCAACGGAAAGCGGCCGCGCGTCGACCCGTCGGCGTACGTGCATCCGAGCGCGGTGCTGATCGGTGACGTGACGGTGGGCGCGTGCTGTTACATCGGGCCGTTCGCGAGCCTGCGCGGCGATTTCGGCGCGGTGGTGGTCGAGCGCGGCAGCAACGTGCAGGACGCCTGCGTGCTGCATACGGGTGTCGATAATTCCTGTCGCCTTGGGGTCGACAGCCATGTCGGCCATGGCGCGATCGTTCACGGCGCGACGCTCGAGCCGAACACCATGATCGGCATGCACGCCGTGGTGATGGACGGCGCGGTGCTCGGCGAGGCCGCCATCGTGGCCGCCTGCGCGTTTGTCAAGAAGGATTGGCATGTGCCGCCGCGCGTGCTGGTGGCGGGCGTGCCGGGGCGGGTGGTGCGTCTGCTGGGCGACGAGGAGATTCGCGCGAAGTCGTCGGGTACGCGGATGTATCAGCAGCTTGCGGCAGATTGCCTGCGCACGATGCGCAGCGCGTGAGCCAGGATGAGGTGCACCGCAGGGCGCAGGAAATTGCCGTAGCGGAGCACCCCTGCTGCACGTCCGGCGCAGCAGGCGCGCCGCGGTGGTCCAATCGCGAAAGGCCCATAGCCGGCACGCGCCTGCGTGCCGGCTATGACCTTCGCCAGCCTCTACGTCACATAAGCCTGCGCGACATTGATCAACTGCACGCGGTTACGCACGTTGAACAACTGCCGCAGACGGCGCAAGTGATAGTCGACGTTATGCGGCGACAGCCCGAGGAAGTAGGCGATCTCCTTGTCCCGCTGACCCTGCACCACCGCCTTCAGCACCGCATGCTGCAATTCGCTCAGCGTCACGCGCTGCTGCAGCGCGGGCGCGATCCCGATCACGCTCTTCGCATGGGTCCAGATGAATTCGTGGATCATGTGCGCGAACATCAACGTCTCGGCCACGATCGACTCGGTCATCCAGCGCGGATTGCCGATCTCCGAGTTGAAGCACAGGCTCGCGCTCAGTTCCGGCTCGGGCAGCGGCATCTGCGTGAGAATGCCGCTTTTGCGCCCGGTCACCTCCAGCATGTCGATCAGCCCGCCGAGCCGTTCGCTGCGCATTTGCGCACGCGGCAAGTCGGCGCGCATGTCGGCCGTATTCCAGAGGAACGGCATGCCGGTCGGCGAGGCGAGTGCGACGCGCGGGTCGAGCTCGAAATAACGCTCGCGGAAATAACGCGTGAGCCAGCTCTGCGACTCGTAGCTGGTCAGCACGAACATCGTCTTGTGATGCGCCGACGTGCGCGTGGCCGAATAGCTGAACGAGTCGAAGCCCAGTTGCTTGATGCGCTGCCGCACGAATTCGATGCGGTCCTGCGCGCTGCCAAAACGCACCAGTGGACTGATGACCGGTGCGGCGCGCCGCGCGGCGGGCGAGGGCGTGCCGATCTCCTCCTCGGTGAAGAGCGTGAGAAAGCCTGTGGGCGCCACGCCTGTTGCGGTGCGGCTGGGTGCCCTGGATGCTTCAGCCGCGTGGGCTGATTTCTCGAGTTGCCGCGTGCCGGCCGGGTAAGCCGGTTGGGCGGCAAGCGCCGAGTTGTATGCTGCCGACGCGTGCCCGGCTTCACCTTGCGGCGAACCGGTCAACCAGTGCGGCAGCGTATCGCATTCGTGTTCCATGAAACGGTAGCTCCGGCGTTCGAAACGCGTGAAAGACGACAACCTGAATGATTAGCTATTTCCAGAAATTGCGGTAGCCGGTTCCTTGCTATCATTTTTGAGTTCTTGCTCCGACAGCGGATCGGCAATGCGGGCATGGCAGGGTTCACTCTTCATATGGCACCTCCCTGGGAATGGACGTGATGGTACGAATTCCAAAACTCACAACGACGCTCGCCTACGACCGCTACATGGCGGGCCAGAAACTGGTGTCGAGCGTGGATCGCCCGTGGCGGCACCTGGTGCTGCGCTCGTATCTCGAACCGGCCGAGCAGGAACTGCTGGAAGCGCCCGGCTTGCAGGACCTCACGCTGATGACGCTCGCGAGCGGCGCCGAGCATCTCGAACGCAACCTGAACGGGCGCTGGGAAAGCGCCGATCTGCGGATGGGCGACGTCTGGTTCGTGCCGCCCGCGCCGATCTCGTGGCGCTGGCGTTCGATCAGCGATGAGCCGCTGTCGACCGTCCACTTGCACATCGAGCGCAGCCTGATCGACAGCGTCGCCGATCAGATGGAGCTTGGCGGCTCCCGCGAGTTGTCGCTCGGCGACGCGATGCAGTTTCGTGATCCGCTGATCGCCGCAATGCTTGCTGCATTGCATCGCGCCGCCGCCGATCCGTCCGACTCGCGTCTGTATGTCGATGCGCTGGTTCACGCGCTCGCCGCGCATCTGTTGCAGCACTATGCGCGCGGCCGCCCTGCGTCGGCCGGAACACTGGCGCGCCCGGAACGCCTCGTGCCGCGCCGGATCCGCCGTGTAACCGATTACATCCGCGCCAATCTCGCCGAGGATCTGGCGATCAGCGAACTGGCCGCACAGGCGGGGCTAAGCAATTTCCATTTTGCGCGGGTGTTTCGCCGCGAGACCGGCGAGACGCCGCATCAGTACGTATCGCGTTTGCGGCTCGACGAAGCGGCGCGGCTGTTGCGGGCCACCGATCAGACCGTGCTGCAGATTGCGATCGCGGTTGGTTTCGAGAATGCCAGTCATTTCTCCGTGCAGTTCAAGCGTGGCTACGGCGTGACGCCGCTCGCTTACCGGCTGCGCGGCTGAAGTACGGATTGCGCGGCTGGAAGTGGCCGGCTGGTCAGCATGCAGTGGCGGGACGGCGGTGGACGATTCGAGGCAGCCGGATGAGGGCACCCGGAACCTCGTCGCTTTCGCCGCCGGGCAGTATTGCCGCCCTGCCTCTGACCGTAGACAGGGTTGGGTCGCCGGAAGGTACAGTCCGATGAGCCGCCTTGGGGAATCACGCACTTCGCGCAGTGTGCTGCGCATTGCGCGGCTTGCAAACTACGAACTTTCGTGGCGACCAGGCGGTTGGACCTGGCATGGGCGTGCCGTCGTGGCTTACCGGGCGCTATTTGCTCAAAACATCAGCACTGGTCCAACTGGCCTGACCAGTCGAGCGGCAACTGTATCTGTTGAACCCTTGCATCGGACGACAGAATGATGTGCCTGCGGCCTGGCTTCCGCCTTGCGTCAAAACCTCCGACCGACCGTTCCTTTCACCCTCACACTGGAAACCTGGCGATGACCCGACTCCGAATCACCTCCTGCGGCCATGTCTTTACCGCCGAAACCCATCCGGACGCGCCGCAAACCGTGGCCGCCTTCCTGAAGCTCCTGCCGTACCGGCAGAAGATCATTCACGTGCGCTGGAGCGGCGAAGGCTGCTGGGTGCCGCTCGGCGACTTCAAGCTCGAGAACGACGGCGCGGCAGTCGGCTTCGAGAATCACACGAGCCATCCGTCGGTCGGCGACATTCTGTTCTACCCCGGCGGCTACAGCGAAACTGAGATCATTCTCGCGTACGGTTCGTGCTGCTTCGCGAGCAAGATGGGACAACTCGCGGGCAACCACTTCCTGACCATCGTCGAAGGCAAGGAGAAGCTGCGCGAGCTCGGCACCAAGGTGTTATGGGAAGGCGCGCAAGACGTTCTGTTCGAGAAGATCTGAAGCGGCGGCGCGGTATCACGCAAGGGGATTGCCCTCGGGCGGCCCTCACACGGACTTGCTTCTTCGGGACGCGCCAGTGCGGACGCGTCCTAACCCTGGTTAATTTTTGTTCCGTAAATCGCGCATACTGGAGGCGCCCGGGCGGCTTGCGCAGCGCTCACCATTTGCCTCCTGAGCGCGGTTTGCAGTCCATGCGGTCGCGTTGAGTACGTCCCGAAGAAAGCTCCTTGGGACGGCGCGGAACACCTATTTTCGCCGCCATGCGGCGCCAGGTCTCCCACATGACAGACTCGCACGTACTGCCGCTCACCACTTTCGCCAAACAGTTGCGCCTGCAACAGGTCGAACTGACCGAACGCTGGATGAAGGCCGTCTTTCACGACGCAGAATTGACCGAATCAGACCGGCTAACTTACGAGCAACTGGCCGATCACATCCCGAACATCCTCGACGAAATCTGCAGCGTGCTGGAGAACCAGGATCTCGACCAGATCGAGAGCGCGATCGAACGCGACGCGCGCCTGCACGGCAAATTGCGCTGGAAGCAAGGCTACCGGATCGATGAACTGGTGCGCGAGCTCGATCTGTTCCGGCAGATGCTGACTGGCGCGATCGTCGAATTCAGCGACGCGCGGCCGTATTTCACGCGACGTCACGAGGAGCGGGCGCGGCATTTCATCGACGAGGCCGTGAGCTTTGTCACGCTGACGTCGATCCGCGAGGTCGTCAACGAACGCGACCGGAAGATCGACGACTACACCGGGCGCCTCGAGCGCGCCAATCACGAACTGACGCTCAAGCAACGGCTGGTCGGCGATCTGTACGAGTCGCGCATGCAGATCACGCGCAGCGTCGTGCACGATTTGCGCAACTTTCTCAACGTGTTTTCGATGGCGCTGCAACTGATCAGCCGCGCGCCGGCCAAAATCGAGACTGCGCTCGCGCTGGCGAACCGTCAGGCGGCCGATATGAAAACGCTGGTCGACGAACTGGTCGAATACTCGGTCGTGCTCGGCGACGACAGTCCGCTCGCTCGGGAAAGCTTCGCGCTGCGCGAGTTGTTCGACGAACTGGTGATGTCGTGCGAAAGCGCGATCGAAGCGAAAGGGCTGCGCCTTCTGACCGCCTTCGACGGCGCGCTGGATGCGGTCGTCTCCAACCGTCTCAAACTCAAACAGGTCGCGCTCAACCTGTTGACCAACGCGGCCAAATACACCAAAGCCGGCCAGATCGAATTGAGCATGACGGCGACGGAAAACGATCGCTGGCGCCTGCGCGTGTCGGACACGGGCGTGGGCATCGGCACGTCGGACCGGGAACGCGTGTTCAAGGAGTTCGAGCGCGCCACGGATGAGGACATTCCGGGCGCGGGTCTGGGCCTCGCGATTGTCAAGGAATTGTGCCGGGTGCTGGAGGGCGAGATTCGTTTCGACTCGCAGGAAGGCGAAGGGACGATCTTCGAGATCAGTTTTCCGATGCGTCTGGAGGCCGAGGGTGGCTGATGGATCTGCTTGGGAATAGCGTCGTCCGCTGTATCAGTTCACGCCTCTTCAGTTGTAGTTCTCCTGTATGACTTCCGTTTGAGTGTCGAGGGTAGACTCGTTGCGATCGGTGTTCGTCTCGCTTGAGAGCACCTTCGGCCGGAATTCGTATTGTCCAATGCGATGACTCGGATAAATTAAAACTGCTGCTTAGTGAGGCCTAAAAACCGTACGCGTTATTTAGGAAATTTGGCATTTTTCGTCCTAAACGGATTATGTCGTTTTTCCAATATAGGCTAAAAAAATAGCTTTTCAAGGTATATTCGTAATTGGCGATTCTGCTGCGTGACGAAGTCGCAATGCCATCTTAAGTTTCTATTGGATTGAGTCTAATAATTAGGATGACATAGTAAAAATCCTAGTGCATGAATGCTTTATAAAAAGAATTGGGAGGAATGTTGAACAAGTTTTATAAGACTGTATGGAACAAGACGACCCGCACATACACAGCTACGGCCGAGATGGCGAAAAGCCGTGGTGCGAAAGGGGCTTCGGTACGTGGATCGCTGGTTGCCGCCGGCACGAGTCTGTTGGGGACGCTGGTCGTGGCTTTGCCCGCGAGTGCGGCTGAGCAGTCGCTCAACCCGATCATGAATGTACCTGCGCAATGGGATATCGACGCTCTGACGATAGTCCCCCAACTGCCCGAATCTAACGTGAGCCGTCCGAAATCACTGACTGTGGGGGCCGTTGCGTTGATGGATGTAGTACCGGTTACCCAATACATTGCCGTGAGTTCACTCACCACGCCGGCTCTGACGACGTCAGCGTCGGGGGGCGAAAACGCAATGGCGGTTGGCGTCGGTGCGATGGCCATCGCGGATAACGCGCTTGCGATCGGTACGAGTTCCGGCGCTGGACGTAGCAACACGACCGCAATCGGAGCGGCAGCAGCAGCGTTGGCGCCCAATGCGACAGTGGTGGGCGCCGGCGCGACAACCAACAATTTCGCCGAGAACGGCGTTGCAATCGGCTATATGGCAGTCGCGCAAAATGTCAATGCACTGGCTATCGGGGCGAACGTCCAGACGGATGCGGTGGATTCGATCGCAGCCGGCAGCGGTGCTTACATCACGGCGGCGGCCACGAAAGCCATCGCGTTCGGTTCTGGAGCGAAGGCCACCGCAGCGGGTTCCGTTGCGCTCGGTGCGGATTCCGTCGCGGATCGGGCGAACACCATCTCAGTCGGCAATGCGACGCTGCAACGGCAGATCATCAACGTTGCGGCCGGTATCCAGGGCAATGATGCCGCTAACGTCACACAGTTGAAGGGTATGGCGGGCGTGCTGGGAGGCGGCACGGATGTTGCCGCTGACGGAACGATCACGAAGCCCGTCTACAAGGTCAGCGGGAAAATGTACAACGACGTCGGCTCCGCGCTTGCGGCCGCCGTCACGACCAGCACCCAGGCCAGCGCCGATTCTGTCCAGTACGATTCGAGCTCACACAGCGCGGTCACATTGGGCGGCGCCGCCGCGCCGGTTCGGCTCACCAACGTGCGCGCCGCGAATCTTGCTGCTAACAGTTCTGACGCCGTCAACGGCGCGCAACTGTTCGCCACCAATCAGGCCGTCGCGCAGAACACCGGCAGCATCACGAACCTCGACCAGCGCGTCACGGATAACACGACGAATATCAGCAACCTCGACCAGCGCGTCACGGATAACACGACGAACATCAGCAGCCTCGACCACCGCGTCACGGACAACACGACGAACATCAGCAACCTCGACCAGCGCGTCACGGATAACACGTCGAATATCAGCAACCTCGACCACCGCGTCACGGATAACACGACGAACATCAGCAATCTGGATCAGCGCACCACGACGATCGAAGGCGACGTGAGCAACATCACGAACCAGATCACCCATGGCGAGATCGGGCTCGTTCAGCAGGATCAGACCTCGCGTAATCTCACCGTGGCGAAAGACACGGACGGCACCCGCGTCGATTTCACCGGCACCGGCGGCGCACGCGAGTTGACGGGCATTGCGGCGGGCACCACGGATGCATCCGCGGTCAATCTCGGCCAGGTCAGACCGATGGTGGCCGCGCTGGGCGGCGGCGCGCAGATCAACGCCGATGGTTCGCTGACCGGCCCCAGCTATCACATGCAGGGCGGCACGCAAACCACCGTCGGCGACGCGCTCGGCTCGCTCGACAATGGCCTCAGCACCTTGCAGCAGAGCATGTCGAACGGCGGCATCGGCATGGTCACGCAGGATCCGGTGTCGCGTGTCATCAACGTCGGTGCGATCACGGACGGCAATCTGATCAACATGGCCGGCACGGCGGGCAATCGCGTCGTCACAGGCGTGGCAGCGGGCGCGGTCACTCGGGCCAGCAGCGACGCGGTCAATGGCTCGCAACTGTATGCGCAGGCGGCGAGCACGGCGGTGGCGCTCGGCGGCGGGGCGACCGTCAGCGCGGACGGTTCGGTTTCGGCGCCGTCGTATGGCGTGGGCGGCACGGTCGTGAACAATGTCGGCAGCGCGATCACTAACCTGGATGGCCGCGTGACGCAGAACAGCAGCGATATTGCCGGTCTGCAGACCACCGTCGGCAACCTTGGCGGCGCGGTCGCAAATGCGGTGCAGTACGACAGCTCGGCGCATGACAGGATCACGCTCGGCGGCACGGCGGCCAACACGCCGAAAGTGCAACTGACCAATCTGCAGGACGGCACGTTATCGGCCACCAGTACCGACGCGGTGACGGGAGCGCAACTCTGGAACACCAACCAGACTGTCAGCACGCTTAGCCAGCAGATCAACGTGGTGCGGAACAACCAGACCAGCGGCACGCCCTATGTTGCCGTCAACAGTTCCGGCAACGCGGCACAGGCAATCGGCAACGGTTCCGTGGCGATCGGCGGCGGCGCCAAGGCGTCCGCGCCGAACTCGGTGGCGATCGGCGAGGGCTCGGTGGCCGATGTGACTAACACGGTTTCTGTCGGCTCGTCCGGCAGCGAGCGCCGCATCACCAACGTCGCGGCAGGCCAGGCGCCCACCGATGCCGTCAACATGCAGCAGTTCCAGGGCAGCTTGAACGACATCGCGCGCAGTGCGTACTCCGGAACGGCGTCGGCGCTGGCGCTGACTTCGATTCCCGAAGTCGACACCGGCAAGAACCTCGCAATCGGCGTCGGGACAGCCGGTTACAAGGGGTATCAGGCGGTGGCGGTGGGTCTGTCGGCGCGAGTCACGCAGAGTCTGAAGGTGAAACTCGGTGCGGGCATCAGTTCTGCCACGACTGCGGTTACGGCCGGTGCGGCGTACCAATGGTAGTGGGGAAGTGGGAGATCGGCGCGCTTGAGATGCGCCGGTAGACCGTCAGCGCGTCATGCTCGCTACAAGCACCCCGCCGTTTGAACGCGCGGGGTGCCGAACGACATTTACTTGAAGAGCTTCATCGCCTGCGAGAGCGTATTGACCACGCCCCATGCCAGCGGCAGCGTTACATACAGCCAGAAGACGGCGAGTTTGACCTTGCTGGTCTGATTCACTGCTTGAATGGTCGACATGCGAGTCTCCTTAAGCGCCTTTGGCGAGTTGTGCGTCGGTCATGTGGTGCTTGTCGTCCACACGCTTGATCAGCAGGTTGCAGACGAAGCCGACTACCAGCAGCACGGCCATGATGTGAACGGTCATCGTGTAGGCGTCCGCCTTGGCGACGCCTTGCGCGACTTCATAGGCGCGAATGTAGTTCACCAGCACCGGACCGGCGACGCCCGCCGCGGCCCACGCCGTCAGCAGCCGCCCGTGAATGCCGCCGACGAATGCCGTGCCGAACATGTCGGCGAGATAGGCCGGCACGGTGGAGAAACCGCCGCCGTACATCGTCAGGATTACGCAGTAGGCGAGTACGAAGAGGGCGATGTGGCCCGACGCCGCGAAACCCGGCACGAGGTAATACAGCACCGCGCCGAGCGCGAAGAAGATGAAGTAGGTGTTCTTACGGCCGATCCAGTCCGACGCCGACGCCCACACGAAACGGCCGCCCATATTGAAGAGCGACAGCAGGCCGACGAAGCCGGCCGCCGCGGCTGCCGTCACCGTGTCCTTGAAGCTCTCCTGAATCATCACCGAGGCCTGGCCGAGAATGCCGATGCCGGCCGTCACGTTCAGGAACAGCACGAGCCAGATCAGATAGAACTGCGGCGTCTTCAACGCCTGATCGATATGCACGTGATTGCGCGAGATCATCTTGTTCTGGCCGGTGGCGCCCGGCGTCCAGCCGGCCGGCTTCCAGTCCGCCGGCGGCACGCGGATCGCGAGCGCGCCGATCGTCATCGAGATGAAGTAGGCGATGCCGAGCACGACGAACGTCTCGGCCACGCCGATGCTGGTCGCGCTGCGGAAGTGGTTCATCAACGCCACGGACAACGGCGCGGCGATCATCGCGCCACCGCCGAAGCCCATGATCGCCATGCCGGTCGCCATGCCGCGGCGGTCCGGGAACCAGCGGATCAGCGTGGACACGGGCGACACATAACCGAGGCCCAGCCCGATTCCGCCGATCACGCCGTAGCCGAGATAGAGCAGCACGATCTGATGCAGATACACGCCGAGCGCGGAAACCAGGAAGCCGCCGCCGAAGCAGCATGCGGCGGTAAACATCGTGCGGCGCGGGCCGACGCGTTCGAGCCACTTGCCGGCGAAGGCCGCCGACAAGCCGAGGAACACGATCGCCAGCGAAAAGATCCAGCCGAGCGACGTCAGCGACCAGTCATCCGCGCTGGATTGGGTAATGCCGATGACCTTGGTCAGCGGGCCGCTGAACACGGAAAAGGCGTACGCCTGGCCGATACAGAGGTGGACGGCAAGGGCCGCGGGCGGAACCATCCAGCGCGAAAAACCTGGCTTCGCAACGGTGGCCTGTTTGGAAAAGAAGGGGGCGGAGCCTGAATTCCCGCTCGGCTCGGTGATGCTGCTCATGGTCGGTCTCCGGGGTGACGAATTAGTTGTTATCGGCGCTTCACAGCAATGCTTTAGGTCTCGCGGCGTGAAAATTGCGGTTTTCGGCGCCGTTAATATATGTATTTCAATTGCATATGGCGTGCTCGAATTCGCGACGAAATTAACTTCGTCGAACGATAGGGTGCGATCCAGCCCTTGGCAATATGAGATGCAAATACATAAGGTGTTTGCCTGGTGAAACACGACCGTAATCTGTCGAATCGCGGCTTGGTGGTGCCGCTGTCCGGAATAAACTACCGAGCGCTCAAAGCAAAGCGGGCCGGCAGTGGCATCTTTCGCCACGTCGGCCCGCGTTGTTCCGTGTTTGGATCCGAAGGCTCACAGGTCCGAGCCGCAAATAATAGTCAACAACTTTCCTTGAGCAGACTTTCCCACGACGTGCGACCTGACTGACACGCCCTCAACGGAAGTACGAGGTCAACCGGTCGCGCGAGATTCGGATCGAATTGGGTGCGTCAGAACTTGTGCCGGATGCCAATCCGCACCACCGCCTGCCGGTCTGAGTCAGACGGCGTAAGCAGGTTGATGGACGCGACCGCTTTTTTCCCGGTGGAGTCAGTGCCGCTAGCGGCCTGATACACACCTACGACGTAAAGCTCGGTCCGCTTCGACAGAAAGTAGTCGACACCCAAAGCGCCCTGGTTGTACCGGGCCCCGTCATGGCCATCGGCGCCGCTGTCCTTCGTATATACGTAAGCTGCACCGGCAAGAAGCGCTGGCGTAATCTGGTATTTGAAGTTGACTTCGACATTGTTGAATGTCGCCGTCCCATGTATGCCGCCCAGGGGGACCGGCCCGGAGGTTGTGTCGCCGAGTCCTTTGTACTGCGTGTTCGAATAGGTTGCGCCGAACGTCGCGGCGCCGAAAGTGTACGACGCACCCGTTCCGACAACCTGATACGTATGCGCGGATGCAAAGCCCGAGATCACGGGCGACGCCCCCAAATTCGAGCCGGGAACACCCGCAACGGTCGGCGCAACGGTGCCACCCGCGCCGTAGAACGACGTGTTCGGATTCCGTACATTCAGATACCCAACGCCGGCGGCGAACGGTCCATTTGCGTACCCGGCGCCGAGCGACCAGATCTGGTTGCGGCTGAAGTTTCCCGCCACGCCGCCAAGCGAATAAACACCACCAAACGTAAAGCCCGCCAGCTTCGGGCTCGCATACTTAACCGCGTTGTTGGTTCGGTTGGTGTTATTGAAGTTGTCGTTGTCCGACGGATGCGCCGAGATGTAGCCGCCCCATTGGTCGCCCACTTCAAACTGTCCGAGATAGTCGACAACTGAATCGTATTGCCGTCCCAGCGTAACTGTCCCGAAGTTGCCCGACAGTCCGACATACGCCTGCCGGCCAAACTCGAGACCACCCTGGCCGAGCTTTCCGGTATTCAGGTCGAAGCCGTTTTCCAGCACGAATATCGCACCAAGGCCGCCGCCCAGGTCCTCGTTGCCTCGCAGTCCCCAACGGCTGCCGCTCAGCACGCCGCTCGACAGGTTATACAAGCGCTTGCCGTCTGCGTTGCTGAGGTAGTTGATACCCTCGTCGATGATTCCGTACAACTTGACGCTACTTTGAGCGTACGCGGCCCCGCTCGTCACGCTGATTAAAGCCAATGCCAGAAGCGACCTCTTCATTAATTTGTCTCCAGTGTTATTAAGTAATACGTAATTTATGATTCATGCTTCATCGCCGAAAGCGATTGATATGTGCGTCGTTGGTCGACCCTCTATTTGACGTCAGCGAGAAAAGTACAAATCGTGCAACTGCGTCAAGTTCACTTCAGATGCGGGCTTCGACAGCGTCACTTTTCCGCCTTGCATCAGATACACGTGGTCGGCGACATCGAGCGCCATGTGCGTGTTCTGCTCGACCAGCAAGATCGTGCGGCCTTCTGACTTCAGCCGTTTCAGAATATCGAACACTTCTCGCACCATGACGGGGGAAAGTCCGAGCGAGGGCTCGTCGATCAGCAGCACCTTGGGGTCCGACATGAGACCGCGCCCCATCGCCAGCATCTGCGCCTGACCGCCCGAGAGGGTGCCTGCCTGATGACGGCTGCGTTCGCGCAGCAGCGGAAACAGTTCATAAACGCGTTCGAGGTTGGTTCGGACCGCTTTGCGGCACGGCTTCGCGAAGGCTCCCATCATGAGATTCTCTTCGATGGTCATGTCGCGGAAAATCATGCGGCCTTCAGGAATCAGTGCCACGCCCTGTGCGGCCATGTTCCAGGTTGGCTCGCGTGACGTGTCCCTGCCGCCCAGCGTGATATGGCCACGCGACACCGGAATCAGACCCAGGATCGTACGCAGCAGCGTGGTCTTGCCCGCGCCGTTGGGCCCGACGATTGTCGTTAGCTTGCCCGCGCCGATCTCGATCGACACGTCCCACAACACGTTGATTGCGCCGTATCCCGCGCGCACTCCGCCCAGCTCAAGCATGAGCGCCTCCCGTATAGCTCTTCACCACCTCCGGGTCGCGGAATACCTCCGCTGGCGCGCCATCGGCCATCAGGCTGCCGAAATTCAGCACACAGACACGCCGGCACAGATTCATGATGGTTTCGATATCGTGCTCGATAATCAGAATGCCGGTTCTGTAGCGCTCGTGAATCCGCCGCAGGGTGTCCATGAAGTGCCGCTTGCCAGCCGTTTCGAGGCCGCCGAGTACTTCATCGAGCAGCAAAACTTTCGGACTGGTCGCCAGTGCTTTGCCGAGTTCGAGTGCCTTGAGTTCGGTGAGCGCCAATTCAGTCGCCGCGTCGCGATCGGCTTTGTCCCACAGGTTAAGAAACGTGAGGATGTCGTCGATGTGAGCGCGGTCGACCTTGCCGGTGCCGAAACGCTGCGCGACCACCAGATTCTCACGCACCGTCAGTTGGTGCATCGGCTGAGGAATCTGAAAAGTGCGGCCGATCCCGAGGCGCGCACGCCGGTGCAGTGGCATGCGCAACATGTCGATGCCGTCGAATCCGATCCGTCCGGCCGTCGGCTGGGCCAGGCCGGAAATGGCATTGAAGAGCGTGGTCTTGCCTGCTCCGTTAGGTCCGACCAGTCCCACCAGATCGTCTTTGCCGATTGTCATCGACACATCGTTGACCGCCGTTAAGCCGCCGAAACGCACCGTCACATTCTCAAGTTGCAGCATAGGTCCTCCGTTTGCGGCGTTTGGCCGCGAGCGGGGTGAGCCCGCCGGGGCTGAAGATGATCATCGCCGCGAGCAGCGCGCCCAGTACGATTTCGTGTCCGGTGGGGAGCAGACTCTTCAGGAGCAACTGGTCCACCAGGTACACGACCAGCGCACCAATGAGCGGCCCGACTATCGTGCGATACCCGCCGAAAATCGCGGCAATGACGGGCACGATTGACCAGGCGGCGTTGAATGCGTAGTCGGGTTCGAGATAGTGGATGTTGTGGGCGTTGAAGGCACCCACCACGCCCGTCATGAAAGCCGATAGCATCAACATGAGCGTCTTGAGCAAGACGCTGTTGACGCCGACCACGCGGGTCGCGTCCTCGGACTCATGCATCGCCCGCAACGCAAGACCATAGTGACTCTCGCGCACCCATCGGTAGATCAGCGCGAATGCGATCAGCACGGAGAGGATCACGAGATATTCCCCCGCCTTGCTGCCGGAACCGAAGCCCATTATCGACGGTATCGGCGGGATGCCCGACAGCCCCGCCGATCCGCCCGTGATGCTCTGAAACTCCGTGGCGAGGGTGCGAAAGATCTGTGCGTAAGCGAGGATCGCGAGCGCGAAGTAGGGCCCCTTCAGGCGCAGTGCCGGCAACATCGCCAGAGAAACCAGCGCGGCCCCGACGCCGCCCGCCAGCATGGCGGGAAACACTGACCAGCCGGTCTTGAGTGTCAGCAGGGCGGACACGTATCCGCCGACACCCGCAAACGCTGCGTGACCAAAGCTGATCATGCCGCCCATGTTCCCCAAAAGCGCCCAGGCGAGCGCAATGCCCGCGATGGTCATGGCGGCGACCACGAGACTCATCAGATACAGATTGCCGCCCAACGTCAGCGGCACGACGACATACAGCAATAGCAACGCGACTAGCGCGACGACTCGACGATTCATCCTCTCCTCCGTACAGCCCCGAACAGGCCATTGGGCAACACGTAAAGCACGAGTAGAAACAGCACCATGCCGGCCAGCTGTTGCAATGACGAACTGCCGAACGTCATGGTCAGCGACTCCGTGAGTCCGAGCAGCATCGCGCCCACCAGCACGCCCGGGATCGACCCGACGCCGGCCAGCACGGTAATGACGAACGCCTTGATCGTGAGGGCCTCGCCCACCGCCGGCTGGATCGAGCCGCTCGAATAGATCGCGACACCGGCGACCGAAGCAAGCAGGCCTGCGACGAGAAACGAGGCCAGTTCGATCTTGCGCGGATTGATGCCCATCAGCTTCGCCGCATCGCGATTGCTGGAGACAGCACGCACTGCGCGCCCGTACCAGGAACGCGACAGCCACCACCACAGTGCGATCATCAGCGTGATGCTGATGACGAACGACAACACTTCGCTACGCATGCTAAAGAGCGGCCCGAAGGTGATGCTGTCCTGAAGCCACGCGTTGCCGCTCGAGCGCACATCGCCGTGCCAGATCAGCAGGACGGCGTTGGTGATCATGAGACCCAGGCCGTAAGTGAGGATCAGCGAATTCAATTCGCGGTCTTGGCGAATCCGGCTTATCAGGCCGTATGACACCGCGGCGGCTGCGCAAACGACTGGAATCGCGGCAGGGATCGCGAAGACGGGATTGATACCGAGCTTCGCTTCGAATGTGTAGGCGATATAGGCCGCGAGCAGCACGAGTTCGCCGTGCGTCAGATTGATGATTCTCATCGCGCCAAACACGAGCGCAAGCCCGAGTGCCACCAGCGCGTAAGTGCCGGCGGCGAGCAAGCCGGAACATAAGGATTGCAATAGCAGGTCGATCATGTGGACCCTCCAGTTCAAATCAACCGTGAAGCGGCGGCGGTTTTTCGCGCCCGCGAGGACATGACCGCTTCGAGAAATTTGCCGCCGCTGAAATCATCTTCCCTGCCACACGGGTTTGCGCTTTTCGGCAAACGCGGTCGCACCTTCGCGACCGTCTGCTGAGTGAAACACCGGTTCGGTGATCGGCAACTGGCGTGCGAACATCTCGTCGCTCGGCCAGTCCCACGATTCGACCATCACGCGCTTGCTTGCCATGACGGCGAGCGGCCCGTTGTCGGCGATGGTTCGCGCCAGCTTGAATGCAGCTGCAAGTGTCTCGCCGGGCTCCGCCAGCTGATTGATCAGTCCGCACTCGTATGCTCGCGTGGCGCTCATCATGTCGCCCGTCAGCACGAGTTCCATCGCGATGCGCCGCGGCACCTGACGCGGCAGGCGAAGCAGGCCGCCGGCCTGAGCCGCAAGGCCGCGTTTGACTTCGGGCAGGCCAAACTGGGCGTTGTTCGCTGCGACCGCCAGATCGCACGCCAGCATGAGTTCGAAGCCGCCCGCGAGGGCATAACCTTCCACCGCGGCGATCAGAGGCTTTTTGGGTGGCGCCATCGTCACGCCGGCAAAGCCGCGTCCTTCGATGCGCGGCAGGGGCTCTCCGCGCAAGAAGGCCTTCAGGTCCATCCCTGCGCAGAACGTGCCGCCTGCGCCCGTAATGATCGCGACGCGCAGGTCGTCGCGGCGATCCAGTTCGTCGAGTGCGGCAGCGATCGCCTGCGCCACGGCAAAATTGCAGGCATTGCGCGCGTGCGGCCGGTTGATCGTGATGCACTGGACGCCGTCGGAGATATCAACAATCAGCTCTTCAGTCACGTTGGTGTCTTCCTGAAAATGGTTTTTCATGTTCAGCGCGGTGCCATTCGGAGCGCGCCATCCAGCCGGATCGTCTCGCCGTTGAGCATCGGGTTCTCGACGATGTGCATCGCGAGCGCCGCAAACTCGTCCGGCATGCCCATGCGCGGCGGATGAAGCAGCGTCTTGCGCAGCGCCTCTCTCACTTCTCCGGACAGGCCCGACAGAATGGGCGTATCGAATAGCCCAGGCGCGATCGTGCACACACGGATTGCTTTACTGGCAAGATCGCGCGCGGCGACGAGCGTCATGCCGACCACGCCGGCTTTCGACGACGCATAAGGCACCTGACCGATCTGCCCTTCGTACGCGGCGACCGAGGCGGTCATCACGCAAACGCCGCGTTCGCCCTGTTCGTCGGGTGTGTTGCGCGCCATCCGTGCCGCCGCGAGACGCAGCGCGTTGAACGAGCCCGTCAAGTTGGTTCGAACCACGCGCTCATAGGCCTCCAGCGAACCCGGCGTGCCATCTTTTTCGACGACGCGCACGGCCCCGCCGCGGCCCGCGCAATGAATCAGCGCACGCAGGTTGCCGCGCGACTCGGCCGCGTCGTAGGCGGCGATCATGTCGGCTTCGCTTGTCACATCGGCCGGCACGAAGGTCGTCGCGTCGCCTAGTTCGCGGGCTGCTTCGGCCCCTCTGGAACCGGGCAGGTCGGCGATCACGACCTGTGCGCCACGCGCGAGCAGGCGCTTGACAGTGGCGAGGCCGAGGCCCGACGCACCCCCTGTGACCACCGCGGACATCCCTTCGAATTTCTGCATGAAAGACTCCTCGTAAATTGACTTAAAAAAGACGTTCGATGATGGTGGCGTTCGCCATGCCGCCGGCTTCGCACATGGTCTGCAAGCCATAGCGGCCGCCCGTGCATTCGAGTGCGTTGATCATCGTGGTCATCAGGCGAGCGCCCGATGCGCCCAGCGGATGCCCTAGCGCAATGGCACCGCCGCACGGATTCAGGCGTGCAGGGTCCGCGCCAATTTCTAGCTGCCATGCGAGCGGCACGGAAGCGAACGCCTCATTCACTTCGAAATGGGAAATGCTGTCCGCGCTGAGGCCGCTTTTTTTGAGCACCCGCTTCGTGGCGGGGATGGGAGCGGTCAGCATCAGCATCGGGTCGTCGCCGCAGACGTCGAATGCGACGATGCGCGCGCGCGGCTTGAGGTTCAGTTCAGCCGCTTTCTTCTCGCTCATGATCAACACCGCCGCTGCACCGTCAGAGATCTGCGACGAGTTGCCAGCCGTGATGTGCCAGCCGATCTGCGGAAAACGCTCCTCGAGGGCGGCGTCCCTGAACGACGGCTTTAGCGAAGCGAGTCCCTCGCGCGTGGTGCCGGCGCGAATCGTTTCGTCCGCGTCGATCAGCCGCCGGCCGTCGGCGCTCGCGACGCTGATCGGCAGGATTTCGCGGGCGAACTGGCCGGAAAGCCTTGTTGCTTCGGCTCGCCGGTGCGATTCGGCTGCGTAACCATCGAGGTGATCGCGCGTGAGACCCCATTTCGCCGCAGCGAGATCGGCGGCAACACCCTGTCCAACCGGGCCCGGCGCATAGCGCGCATAGAACGATGGGCCGTAAGGGTCCTGGCCCATGCGCGCCGAACCCATCGGAACGCGGCTCATCGATTCGACGCCGGCAGCCACCACGATGTCGTACGCCCCGGCCATCACGCCTTGGGCCGCGAAATGAATCGCTTGCTGGCTCGAACCGCATTTGCGATCGACGGTCGTGGACGGCACATGTTCCGGGAAGCCAGCCGCCAGCCACGCCACGCGCCCGGGCGTCGCGGATTGTTCGCCCGCCTGACTGACGCAGCCGACGATCACGTCGTCGACAGAGCCTGGGTCGAGGTCGTTTCGCTGGATGAGGCCGGCGAGTACCTGTGCAAGCAGTTCGGTGGGGTGCACGTCGACAAATGCGCCGCCCGCTTTCGACCTGCCGAGCGGCGTGCGGACGATGTCCACGATTACAGCTTGATGACCCATTGATGGCTCCATGTCGATTGGTTTGGGCTGACGGCGTCACATCGAAATCGCCAGCCAACC
This sequence comes from Paraburkholderia aromaticivorans, assembly GCF_012689525.1. Classification (NCBI taxonomy): domain Bacteria; kingdom Pseudomonadati; phylum Pseudomonadota; class Betaproteobacteria; order Burkholderiales; family Burkholderiaceae; genus Paraburkholderia; species Paraburkholderia aromaticivorans. The sequence continues at coordinate 2,797,303 of NZ_CP051515.1, read as the reverse complement.
GGGATAAGTGGAATTTCGGTTCGCGAGATATGTAAAACGAACCACAGGTTCCATAAAACTACGATTGACGCGTCAAGTCAAGCCGTCGTAACTACTAATTCGATTCGACAGGATCATTTTATCGTTGACACGAGCTTTGTTAGTGACGATACTTCAATCAAAATGGACCTGGGAGATCAAAAACCAGACGGAATCGCTGGTTTTTTGAGTAGATCACGAGCATTGCGTATCGGTATTCGGGTGGAGGAAAAATGGACCTTGCGTCTTGAAATATGCTGCCAAGGCAAAGGGCGGGAGCTAAAATCGGGCATGCGCCGACAGGCGGACGATCCAGTAGCGACCAAAAGGACTCGATATGAACGACCGGATGAATCAACGCGCGGTAGAAGAGGGCAACGACTCGCAACTCGTGAGCGCGTTGGCTCGCGGCATTCGCATCCTTCAATGCTTTTCGATGGGCGGTACCGAGCTGAGCGGCAGGGAACTCATCGAGCGGACGGGGCTGCCGAAGCCGACTGCGCTGCGCCTTATCAACACGCTTTGTGAGTTCGGTTTGCTTCGTTATTCGGAGCGTGTTTCGAAGTACGTGCCCGGTATAGAAATGCTCAGCATGGCGGCGCCGGTGTTGGGGCGGATGACGATCCGGCAACTCGCGCGTCCGCTGATGCAGGAGTTAGCCGACTACTGCCAGAGCCAGGTGTCGCTTGCCGCGGGCTATCGCTGCAACATGCCGTATGTCGAGGTCGTACAAGGCGCCGGCAGTTCACTGTTCCGGCCCGAAGTGGGGATGCGGCTCTCGCTGTCGCGCACGGCAACCGGCCGTGCCTATCTCGCGACTACGTCGAAGGAAGAGCGTGACAACTTTGTGCGCGGCGTCGAAGTCCGCGACGCCGCTAAAGGCGAGTGGCTGAAGCAACGGCTAACGGAGACTTGCCGCGATCTGTCGGAACGCGGTTTCTGCCTTAGCCACGGCGACATGCACCGCGAGATCAACTCGGTGGCGGTGCCGATGCGCACGCCAATCGACGACGAAATATGGGTATTTGGCTGTTCCAACGCAGTTTTTAATCTGACCGGCAACCAGTTGACCGAGGACATCGGCCCTCGTCTGATGTCGCTCGTCCGGCGCGTGGAGGCTGCGCTCGGCAATATGACTGGGGCCGCGCACTATATGGAGGAAGACACGCATGACCCGCATTCATGATCTGGCTGTCCGGCGACCCGGCAAGGTGGCGATATGCCTGCCGGGACGCGACCGGACGCTGACCTATGCTGAACTCGATGAACGCGCGCACCGCGTCGCCCACTGGCTGATCGCGCTCGGTCTCGCGCCTGGCGAAGGCATCGCGATGTTGCTGGAGAATCACGAGCGATTTATGGAAATCGCGCTCGGCGCGCGTCGCGCCGGCCTGTACTTCACGCCCCTGAGCACGCATCTGAAGACCCGCGAAATCGCGCATGTGCTCAAGGATTGCGGCGCACGCATTCTCGTCACGTCGGCTGCAATGGCCGATCTTGCGCAGACGATCGAGGCGCATGGCGTCACCGAGGGTCTCGACTGTTTCATGATCGACGGCGTGGCGTCGGGCTACGCTTCCTTTGAGGCGGCTGTCGCCGCAACGGACGCTTCGGGTCCGCTGCCGGAGCGACCCGTCGGCCGCGACTTCCTGTATTCGTCGGGCACGACCGGGCTGCCTAAGGGCATTCGCAAGGAACTCATTGCGCACGCCGACGCCGGCAAGCTCCACTATGAAGTGATCAGCTGGCAAGAAACCTTCGGCTTCGGTGAAGAGGCCGTCTATTTGTCGACGGCGCCGCTCTATCACGCTGGACCGCTGCGCTATCTCATGCGCACGCTCGATACGGGCGGCACCGCGATCGTCATGGAAAAGTTCGATGCCGAGCGCGCGTTGGCGTTGATCGAACGCTACCGCGTCACGCATAGCCAATGGGTGCCGACGATGTTCGTGCGGCTGCTCGATCTGCCCCAGGAAGTGCGCGAGCGCTACGATCTTGGCAGCTTGCGCGCGGCGATCCACGCGGCGGCTCCGTGCGCGCCTCATGTCAAGGAGCGCATGATTGCCTGGTGGGGACCGGTGATTCACGAGTACTACAGCGGCTCCGAAAGCGTCGGCCTCACGAGCCTCGATGCGCACGAGTGGCTCGCACATAAAGGATCGGTTGGGCGCGCGAAGTTCGGCACGATCCATATCGTCGATGAAGACGGCAACGAGTTGCCCGTCGGCGAGATCGGCTGTGTTTTCTTCGAAGGCGGACCGCGTTTCGAATATCACAACGATCCAGAGAAAACGCGCGGCGCCTATAACGGCAAGGGCTGGGCCACGTACGGCGACCTCGGTCACGTCGATGCCGACGGATACCTGTATCTGAGCGAGCGTCGTTCCGACCTGATCATCTCCGGCGGAGTCAATCTGTATCCGCAAGAAGTCGAAAATGTTCTGAGCGAGCATCCGGCCGTCGGCGACGTCGCCGTGATCGGTATTCCGAATGCGGAATTCGGCGAGGAAGTGCGTGCTGTCGTTCAACCGCGCGATCCACGCGAAGCGGACGCGGCACTGGCCGACGAACTCATTGCTTTCTGCCGCGAACGCCTTTCGGGCGTCAAGGTGCCCAGGTCGGTGGTGTTCGAAGACGCGCTGCCGCGCCAGGAAAACGGCAAGCTGCTGCGACGTGTCCTGAAAGAGCGGTATCGCTAACGGCAGCCGGTCGGCCTGCGCAAGACACACTTTCCAGAGAGAGCCATACGATGTTGATCCAAAGGTTTAAGTCCTGTGACATTAATAAGGATGCCGAAGCGATACGCGGCGACGTAAGAGCATTCCTTGCCGAAGCGCTGCGTGACCGTGCTCCCGTGCTGCGGGCCCAATCGTGGATGGGTTTCGACGCGGAATTCAGCCGCAAGCTGGGTGAGCGGGGCTGGATCGGCATGACATGGCCGAAGCGCTACGGAGGAGGCGAAAAGAGTGCGTTCGCCCGCTATGTCGTGATCGAGGAATTGCTTGCTGCCGGTGCGCCCGTGTCGGCCCACTGGATCGCCGATCGCCAGAGCGGCCCGCTTCTGCTGCGCTTTGGTTCCGATGCGCAGAAAGAGTTCTTTCTGCCGGCGATCTGCCGTGGCGAGCTTTTCTTCTGCATCGGCATGAGCGAGCCGAATGCGGGTTCCGACCTCGCGTCCATCCGCACGACCGCACAGCGCGTCGACGGTGGATGGCGTCTGAACGGCAGCAAGCTGTGGACCACCAATGCGCACCATTCGCATTACATGATCACGCTGGTTCGCACGAGTGGCCGCAGTGAAGACCGGCATGGCGGTCTGTCGCAATTCATCGTCGATCTGAAGGCGCCGGGCGTGACGGTCCGTCCCATTGTCGACCTCACCGGAGAAGAGCATTTCAACGAAGTCTTCTTCGAAGACGTCTTCATCGCCGAAGATCGTCTGGTAGGCGACGAAGGCCAGGGCTGGCAGCAGGTCACCGCGGAACTCGCGTATGAACGGAGCGGGCCGGAGCGTTTTCTCAGCAGCTTCGCGTTGTTCACCGAACTCATCCGCCGTGCGGGGGATACGCCGAGCGAGCGTCAAGCCATCCAGATCGGCCGGCTGACCGCGCAACTGGTGGCGCTGCGGCGCATGTCGCTGTCAGTCGCGGGCCTGCTCGACCAGCACGACAACCCGGCCGTCGAAGCGGCATGCGTCAAGGACCTCGGCGTCGGTTTCGAGCAGGACTTGCCGGAAGCGGCCCAGGCACTCTTCGATATCGAGCCGTGCATCGATAACGGCACCGGCTACGCACAGACGCTGGCCTACCTGACACAAATGGCCCCGTCGTTCTCACTGCGCGGCGGCACCCGTGAGATTCTCCGCGGCATCATCGCCCGCGGCCTTGGCTTGAGGTAACGACATGCGCGAAATACTTGAATCGAGCATCGACAGATTGTTAAACGATGCTGTGAACCCACATCTGCTGGATGCGGCGCAACGCGGCGAATGGCCAACTGCGCTGTGGCAGGCACTGGAAGAAGGCGGCTTTGCATCCGCGCTTGTTGCGGAAGACCGTGGCGGCGTGGGCGCAAGCTGGAGCGACGCCTGCGCGATCGCTCGCGCGCTCGGGCGGCATGCCGCGCCGGTGCCGCTGGGCGAAGCGATGCTTGCGTCGCACTTACTGGCGGCCGCCGGGCTTGGCGTGCCGACGGGCGTGCTGACGATCGCGGGTGCGGCGTCGGAAATCGTGCTGACAGCCGATGCGCATCGCTGGCTCGCAACCGGACACCTGCGCGGCGTGCCGTGGGGGCGCCACGCTGACGCGGTCGTCTGCGTCGCGACCGATGGGCAGACGCATCACGTCGTGTTGTTGCCAGTCGCGCAGGCGAAGTTGACAGCGGTACGCAACACGGCGGGCGAGCCGCGCGACGAACTGGTCTTCGAACACATTACCCCACTCGCCGCGGCGCCCTTGCCGTGCGGGCTGCCGTCCAATGTCGTCGCGCTGTATGGCGCGATGCTGCGCTCGGCGCAAACCGCGGGCGCACTCGAACGTGTGCTCGATATGTGCGTTGCCTATGCCAACGAGCGGGTTCAGTTCGGCCGGCACATCGGCAAATTCCAGGCGATCCAGCATCAGCTTGCTGTGTTTGCATCGCAGGCCGCGTCGGTTTCCGCCGCCACCGAATTCGCCTTTGCGATGGCGGATGCGGGCGACGCCGGTTTCGCCATCGCGGCAGCAAAAATCCGCGCTTCCGAGGTGGCGGGTCTGGCCAACTCGATCGCCCACGCAGTCCATGGCGCGATTGGCTTCTCCCACGAATTCACGCTGCACTTCCTGACCCGCCGACTGTGGTCATGGCGCAGCGAATATGGCTCGCAGAGCCACTGGAGCGAACGCCTCGGACGCCTGGCATGCACGGGCGGCGCCAATGCGTTCTGGCCGCTGATCACCGGCAACGGCGTGGGCGCAGTTGGACGTCATCATCTGGAGACTCTCGCATGAACGACTTTCTTGTCTATCAGGAGGATGGCGGCGTCGTCACGCTGACCATGAATCAGCCTGAAACACGCAACGCGCTGTCCGGTCCCGAGCAGATGCAGGCGCTCGTCGACACCTGTGAGCGGATCAATCGCGACGCTAGGGTCAAGGCGGTGATTCTGACGGGGGCGGGGCCGGCGTTCTGCGCGGGCGGCAACGTCAAGCACATGCGTGACAAGGAGGGCATTGCCGCCGGGTCGCCATTTCAGATCAGAAACAACTACCGCAACGGTATTCAACGGGTGCCGCTCGCACTCTACAACCTGGAAGTGCCGACCATCGCCGCCATCAACGGTCCCGCGATCGGTGCGGGTCTCGATCTGGCCTGCATGTGCGACATCCGGATCGCCGCGCGGCGGGCCGTATTCGCCGAGAGCTTTGCAAAGCTCGGTATCGTTCCGGGCGACGGCGGGGCATGGCTGCTGCCGCGCGTGGTCGGCATGTCGAAAGCTGCTGAGCTGTCTTTCACCGGCGACACGATCGACGCCTCCGAAGCGCTTGCAGCGGGGCTCGTATCTCGAGTCGTCGACGATGCGGCGTTGCTCGATGCGGCGCTCGAAGTCGCGAGGCGCATCGCCGCCAATCCGTCGCATTCGCTGCGCATGACCAAGCGGTTGCTGCGCGAAGGCCAGCATGTCCGGCTCGACACGCTGCTGGAAATGTCGGCGGCATTTCAGGCGCTCGCGCATCACACGCAGGATCACGACGAAGCCGTCAACGCGTTTCTCGAGAAGCGTCAACCGCAATACCACGGTCTTTGAGCACGCAGCCCACCGCTTCGCCATCGCGCCGTACGCACAATATGAATGGAGACAGGCATGAACAGATTTCACAGATCAATCGTTTCGTCGGTGCTGGCGACCTTGATCGCTTCACCGTCCGCGCAAGCCGCTGAGTTCGTCATCGGCTCGCACGACTCGCTGACGGGATCGACCGCGCGGGTCGGCTCCGGCATGAACGAGGGCATTCAACTCGCCGCGGAATATTTCAACCGCAAATATCCGGAGCACAAGTTCAAGGTGGTCACGATCGATGACGAAGCGCAGCCCGCCAAGGCTGTCGCCGCGATCGAGAAGCTCACTTCTGAAGGCGTCCTTGCGTTCAGCGCAGGCTATGGCACGAACATCATTGCGCCCGCGTCCGAAACCGCGGGCAGAACGGGCCTTGTCTATATCACGTCGGGTGGCGTGGGCGAAGGGTTGACGCATCGTGGCCTCAAGACGTTCTTCCGCATCACGAATGCGCCGGGCTATGCGCGCGCTTTTGTCGGCACACTGACACAGGCAGGTGTGAAGTCTGTTTCGATTCTCTACTCGACGAAGGAATCGCCGTCCACGCTCGCCAACGATCTGAATACGGCACTCCCGGCCACGGGGATCAAGGTCACACTGCATCCGTACGACCCTTCCACGCAGGATTTCAAGCCGCTCGTCAACAAGGTCAAGCTGCAGGATCGTCCCGACGCGATGCTGATGCTCGGCTACGAGAACGACTACATCGCGATACTGCGCGCGGCACGCCTGCTCAAGCCGGAGCTGAAGGCGATCATGGCGCCTTGGGGTATTGCCACGACCGACATGCGCAAGGAATTTCCCGATCTGGTGGCCAACGTCTACGGGACGACCTTTACGCCCGATCCGCCGATGTACAGGACGGCGGAAGGTCAGGAGTTCGCGAGCCTGTACCGGGACCGCTACAAGAAGGAGCCGGACTACCTGGTGCAGTTTGGCTTCGTGCAGACGGAACTGCTGTTCGAGGCGATCATGCGCTCGTATAAGGCCGGCACGCTCAAGCAGAAGAACGGCATCGCCGATGAATTGCGCAAGACTGACCGGGAGACGCTGGTCGGCCACGTCCGCTTCGACGCGACCGGCGATTTCGACCAGTTCGCATACCGCATGGGCCAGCACCAGAACGGCAAGATCGCGATCGTTTGGCCCAAAGAGTACGCAACCGCGAACATGAACTATCCGGCCGTGCCGTGGTGATCGTGAAAAATACGACTTCGAAGAACGGGCCGCTGGCCGGCCTGAAGGTGCTGGATTTCACGACACTGCTGCCGGGGCCCTTCGCAACGATGACACTCGCCGATCTCGGCGCGGAAGTGGTGCGCGTCGAGTCGCACACGCGCGTCGATCCCGTGCGAAAGCTGGCGCCCGTGACGGACGGCATTTCGGCCGCGCACGGCTATCTCAATCGCAACAAGCGGTCGCTCGCGCTGGATCTGAAGCAGGCAGCCGGGGTCGAGATTGTTCGACAACTGGTCAAGGAATACGACATCGTCGTCGAACAGTTCAGGCCTGGTGTGATGACGCGCCTTGGCCTCGGTTACGAAGCGTTGCGCGAGGTCAATCCGGCGCTGATCTATTGTTCCGTCACGGGTTATGGCCAAACCGGACCCTATCGCGACCGCGCCGGACACGATCTGAACTATCTGTCGATCGCGGGCCTCGCCAGCCATACGGGGCGCGACGCGCCGCTGCCGCTCGGCGTGCAGGTCGCCGACATCGGCGGCGGCAGTCTGTACGCGGGGATCGCGATATTGGCGGCACTTGCGCACCGGAACAGAACGGGCGAAGGGCAGCATGTCGACGTCAGCATGACAGATGCAGCGTTTAGCTGGCATGCGGGTGCGGGCGCAGCGTTCCTCGCCGGTGGCGCCGAGCCCGGATATGGCACCGAGCGCCTCAACGGCGGTTCGTACTACGACTACTACGAAACGTCGGACGGGCGGCACTTTTCGGTCGGCAGTCTGGAACCGCAGTTCATGCAGGCGTTTTGCGACGCGATGGGCCATCCGGAATGGGTGCCGCTCGCCGCGATGAAAGACCAGACCGATCTCAAGCAGCGGATAGCGGCCGTTTTTCGCAGCAAGACGTTCGCCGCGTGGCAGGCGGTGTTCATTGCAGTCGACTGCTGTGTCGAACCGGTTCTGACGCTGGACGAGGCGACCAGACATCCGCACATGGTGGATCGGAGCATGGTGGTCGACGTGCCGTCCACTGGCGCGAGGTCCGTTCGGCAAGCCGCTCATCCGGTGCGCTACTCCGCGACTTCGCCTGTCTACCGGCATGGCGGCGAACCGCTCGGCCACGAGAGTCGCGCCATCCTCGCGCAACTGGGCTACAGCGATGACGACATCGCGCAGCTTGAAGCACAAGGCGTGACCCATCTGGCTGACACAAGCGCCGCGAACTGTCCGCGATAACCCAACTCAGGAGAATTTTATATGCGCTCAATCTTTCGTGAAGATCATGAGATCTTTCGTGAGCAAGTCAGGCGATTCGTCGAGCGGGAGATCGTCCCGTTTCACGGCCAGTGGGAAAAAGACGGCATCGTGCCAAAGGAACTCTGGCGCAAGGCGGGCAAGGAAGGGCTGCTGTGCTGCATGATTCCCGAGGCCTATGGCGGCGGTGGCGGGGATTTCGGCCACTCGGCGGTGATCGTGGAGGAACTCGCGCGCGTGAACGCGAGCGCGGTCGGCTTCACGACCCATTCGGACATTATCGCGCCGTACATCCTCACTTACGGCACCGAAGAACAGAAGCAGCGCTGGCTGCCCAGCATGGCGCGTGGCGAGAAGATCATCGCGATCGGCATGACCGAGCCGGGCACGGGCAGCGATCTGAAAGCGGTGCGCACGACGGCGCGGCGCGAGAACGATAGCTACGTCGTCAATGGTCAGAAAACATTCATTACCAATGGCCAGAATGCCGAGCTCGTCATTATGGTGTGCAAGACGGACCCGTCTCGTGGGGCGAAAGGCATTTCGCTGATCGTGGTCGAAGAAGGCATGGAGGGATTTACCAAGGGCCGCAAGCTCGACAAGATCGGTTTGCGCGGACAGGACACCGCCGAACTCTTTTTCTCGGACGTGCGCGTGCCGGTCGAGAACCGCCTGGGCGACGAGAACGCGGGCTTCGGCTACCTGATGCATGAATTGGCACAGGAACGCCTGATCATTGCAGTGCGCGCCTGCGCTTCCATCGAGGCCATGCTCGAGCGCACGATCGCCTACACACGCGATCGCAAGATCTTCGGTCAGGCCGTGTTCGACTTCCAGAACAGCCGCTTCAAGCTTGCTCACGCGAAGGCAAAGGCGACGATGCTACGCGTATTCGTCGATGACTGTATCGCTCGTCACATGACGCGTGATCTCACGCCACTGACAGCGGCGATGGTGAAACTGAACTCGACGGAATTGCAAAACCAGCTGCTCGATGAGTTTCTACAGCTTCACGGCGGTTACGGCTATATGTCTGAGTACGTCATCGGCGGCGCGTGGGTCGATGCACGTGTGATGCGGATTTACGGCGGCACCGACGAAGTCATGAAGGAAATCATCGCCCGCGCGCTATAAGCGGCCACTGGGCTCGCCACTATTTTTCATCGGCCTCATCGCCAGAGCTATCTATGCGTCACACATTGTCTGCAGGTTTGTCGCTGCCGGTTATCGGCGCACCGATGTTTATCGTATCGGGCCCTGAACTCGTTATCGCGCAATGCCGCGCCGGCATCATCGGTTCGTTTCCCGCGCTCAATGCGCGTCAGGAAGCTGAGTTCGAGCCGTGGATCGTCAGAATCAAAGCCGCGTTGGCGGTATCCGCTGGCGAGGCGCGGGCCGTTGCGCCCGCACCGTTTGCTGTCAATCTGTGCGCCAACCGGTCGTCGAACAGAAGGCTCGAACACGATCTCGACGTATGCGCGCGACAGCAGGTGCCGATCGTCATCACCAACATGTCCAGCCCTCGCGAAATCGCCCAGACGGTCCACGGTTACGGCGGCATCGTTCTGCACGATGTGATCAACAGCGGGCATGCGGAAAAGGCGCTGCATGCAGGTGCCGATGGTCTCATCCTCGTATGTGGCGGCGCCGGCGGTCACGGCGGCACGCTCAACCCGTTCGCGTTCATCCAGGAAGTGCGAAGCTTTCACCACGGCCTGCTGATTCTCTCCGGCGGCATTTCGAATGGACGCGGCGTCTTCGCGGCACAGGCGATGGGTGTCGATCTCGCGTACATCGGTACGCGATTCATCGCCACCGAAGAGGCCGACGCGGTGCCGGCCTATAAGCAAATGATCGTCGACAGCCGCGCCGACGACATCGTTTATACGTCGTATTTCTCTGGCATCAAGGCGAACTATTTGAAGTCGAGCATATCGATCGCCGGACTGGATCCCGACAATCTGCCCGCAAGCGACCATGAAGGGCGCTACGTGGCCGGACCTGACAAGCCGAAGGCATGGAAGGACATTTGGGGCGCAGGCCAGGGCGTGGGGGCCATTCACGACGTGCCGCCCGTTGCACTTCTCGTCGCTCGCATGCGCAAGGAATACCTGGCCGCCCGCGATGAACAGCTAGCGGCATCCGGGCGTCATACGGCGGGGCAGCGCAACGGACTTGTCATCTTGAACGGGAGCACGAAATGAACGCGCCGGGATCTATCGAATCTCCTGTTCCGGCTGGCTCCGGCGGTCTGCGTGATCTGCTCAACATACGTCACGCCGATCCAATCGATGGTTGTGCCGTGCTCGAAATGACGATTCGACCCGAGCATCTCAACATCATCGGAACGCTGCATGGCGGCGTTTTGCTGACGTTGATCGACATTGCCTGCGGGCGGGCAGTCAGCTTCGACGCGAGGACGGGCGAGACGCGCCCGGTCGTCACCTTGTCGCTGGCGACGAGTTTTACAGGACAGGCGAGCGCCGGGACGGTAAAGGCCATCGGTCGCAAGCGGGCCGGCGGCAGAACCATTGCGTTTGCGAGCGCCGAAGTGTTCGACGAGCGCGGTAGCCTGATCGGATACGGTGAGGGCAATTTTCGATACGTGCCTGCGGCGATCCGCTAGGCGGATCTGAGCGCCGTTGCAGCGCGCGCCCGTCGAGTGTCTGGCGGTCCAGTTTTCTATCTGATTGAAGGGAGCGTTATGAAAGTGCTGGTGGCGGTAAAACGAGTGGTCGATTACAACGTGAAGATTCGGGCGAAATCGGACGGCACGGGTGTCGACATTGCGAACGTGAAGATGTCGATGAATCCGTTCGACGAAATCGCGGTTGAAGAAGCGGTGCGCCTGAGAGAAGCGGGCGTGGCGACGGAAGTGATCGCCGTGTCGGCGGGCACCGCGCAGTGTCAGGAAACGCTGCGCACGGCGCTGGCTATTGGTGCGGATCGGGCGGTTCTGATCGAGTCTTCTGAGGACCTGCAACCGTTGGCGGTTGCGAAGGTGTTGAAGGCGCTGGTGGATAAAGAGCAACCTTCTTTGGTCATTCTCGGCAAACAGGCCATCGACGACGATTCGAACCAGACTGGTCAGATGCTGGCTGCTTTGGCTGGTTTGCCGCAAGCGACCTTTGCTTCGAATGTTGTCGTGGCAGACGGCAAGGCTACCGTTTCGCGTGAAATCGACGGAGGCGCGGAAACGCTGTCTTTAAAGCTTCCCGCAGTTATCACGACTGACCTGCGCCTGAACGAGCCGCGCTATGTGACGCTGCCGAACATCATGAAGGCGAAGAAAAAGCCGCTGGAAGTCGTCAAGCCGGAAGACCTCGGTGTGGACGTCACGCCGCGCCTGAAGACGCTGAAGGTTGTCGAGCCGCCCAAGCGCTCCGCTGGTGTGAAGGTGCCGGATGTGAAGACGCTGGTCGAGAAGCTGAAGACCGAAGCCAAAGTGCTTTAAGTAGAACGCGGAGACAGAGCAAATGACGAATCTGGTTAATCTTGTAATAGCAGAACACGACAGTGCGTCGATCAAGGCCGCCACGCTGAACACGATTGCAGCGGCGCAGAAGATTGGCGGCGACATTCACGTGCTGGTGGCAGGGCACAACGCGCAAGCCGCGGCAGATGCAGCGGCGAAGATTGCAGGCGTGAGCAAAGTGTTGCTGGCCGACGCGCCGCAACTCGAAGCAGGCCTCGCGGAAAACATCGAAGCCACGGTGCTGAACATTGCGAAGGACTACACGCACATCCTCGCGCCGGCGACCGCGTACGGCAAGAACATCACGCCGCGTATCGCCGCGAAGCTCGACGTCGCGCAAATCAGCGACATCACGGCAGTGAATTCGGCTGATACGTTCGAGCGTCCGATCTATGCGGGTAACGCAATCGCTACCGTTCAGTCCAAAGATCCAATCAAGGTCATCACAGTCCGCACGACCGGTTTTGATGCAGTCGCAGCCGAAGGCGGCCGCGCATCGGTGGAAAAAATCGAAGCGGCCGCCGACAGCGGCATCTCGTCATTCGTGAGCCGTGAAGTGACGAAGCTGGATCGTCCGGAACTGACGTCGGCGAAGGTCATCGTCTCGGGTGGCCGCGGTCTGGGCAACGGCGAGAACTACACGAAAGTACTGGAGCCGCTAGCGGACAAACTCCAAGCCGCGCTCGGTGCATCGCGCGCGGCGGTCGACGCAGGCTTCGTGCCGAACGACTATCAAGTGGGACAAACCGGCAAGATCGTCGCGCCGCAGCTGTACATCGCAGTCGGCATCTCGGGTGCGATCCAGCATCTGGCCGGGATGAAAGACAGCAAAGTGATCGTCGCGATCAATAAAGACGAAGAAGCGCCGATCTTCAGCGTCGCCGATTACGGACTTATTGGCGATCTGTTCGGTATGGTGCCGGAGTTGGTCAGCGAACTGGGATGACGCATCAACGCCGCACGTCAGGCGTCTGGCAGCAAATGAAAGGGCGCATGGATCAAAGGTCCAGCGCCCTTTTTACACCGCAGGCAGGAGGATATTGACATGTATAACGCACCCATCAAGGACATGCTGTTCGTGATGAAGGAACTAGCGGGCTTTGACGACATCGCGGCGTTGCCTGGTTTCGAGGACGCCAGCCTCGACACGGCTCAAGCTGTTCTCGAAGAGTCCGCAAAACTGTGCGGCGAAGTGCTCGCGCCGCTGAACGTCGAAGGCGATCGCTATCCGAGTGCGTATCGGGACGGCCATGTCACGGCGACGCCGGGCTTCAGGGAAGCGTTCCGCCAGTTTGCAGCGGGCGGTTGGCAAGGCCTACAGCATCCGCTCCACTATGAAGGGCAAGGATTGCCCAAGCTGATCGCGACGCCGTGCATTGAAATGCTGCATGCTTCGAACCTGTCGTTCGCACTGTGCCCGATGCTAACCGACGGCGCAATCGAGGCGCTGCTCACAGCCGGCACCGAAGCGCAAAAGCAGGCCTATGTCCCAAAGTTGATCGCGGGCGACTGGACCGGCACGATGAACCTGACCGAGCCGCACGCCGGCTCTGATCTCGCGCTCGTGCGCACGCGCGCCGAGCCGCAGGGCGACGGTTCGTTCAAGCTGTTCGGCACGAAGATCTTCATCACGTGGGGCGAGCACGACATGGCCGAGAATATCGTGCACCTCGTGCTGGCTCGTACGCCGAACGCGCCGGAAGGCGTGAAAGGCATTTCGCTGTTCGTCGTGCCGAAGTTCCTCGTCAATGACGACGGGTCGCTCGGCGCACGCAACGACGTGCATTGCGTGTCGATCGAGCACAAGGTCGGCATCAAGGCGAGTCCGACGGCGGTGCTGCAATTCGGCGACCACGGCGGCGCCATAGGTCATCTGGTCGGCGAAGAAAATCGCGGTCTCGAATACATGTTCATCATGATGAACGCGGCGCGCTTTGCGGTCGGCATGCAGGGCGTCGCTGTGTCGGACCGCGCGTATCAGAAGGCGGTCGCCTATGCGAAGGAACGCGTGCAGAGCCGGCCCGTCGACGGTTCGGCGAAGCAGCCGGTGTCGATCATTCAACACCCCGACGTGCGCCGCATGCTCGGCACGATGCGCGCATTGACGGAAGGCTCGCGTGCGCTGGCGTATGTCGCGGCGTCGCATTGCGATATCGCGCATCGTCATCCTGACGCGGCGAAACGCGCCGAGCATCAGGCGATCTACGAATTCCTCGTACCGATTGTCAAAGGCTGGAGCACGGAACTGTCGCTCGACGTCACGAGTCTCGGCGTGCAGGTGCACGGCGGCATGGGCTTCGTCGAGGAAACGGGCGCCGCGCAGTATTACCGCGACGCGCGCATTCTGCCCATCTACGAAGGCACGACTGCGATTCAGGCTAACGACCTGATTGGCCGCAAGACCGTGCGCGACGGCGGGGCGGTCGCGAAGACGCTGCTCGCGGGCATTGCGCGGACGGTCGAAGCGCTCGGCCAGTACCAGGGCGAAAAACGCGCGGCCTTCCAGCCGATGCAGCAGCATTTGTCGCGCGGACACGATGCGCTGAAGGCGGTGGTCGAATTTGTCGTCGCGAACACGAAGAGCGATCCGAACGCGGTATTCGCGGGCAGCGTGCTGTATCTGAAGCTGGCCGGCATTGTGCTCGGCGGCTGCCAGATGGCGCGTGCGTTGCTGGCCGCGTCCCAAAAGCAGGCCGACGATCCGTCGTTCTACGGCGCGAAGATCGCCACGGCGCAGTTCTTTGCCGAGCATCTGTTGCCGCAGGCGGTGGCGCTGGAAGCGTCGATCGTAAGCGCGAAGGGCGACGCGGGCGTGCTGGCGTTGTCGGAAGAGCAGTTCTGATGGCAGGGCAAGAAATAATGAACATGTCACTTCTCATCGAGCAGTACGGCCCACGCGAGTCGATGGAATACGACGTCGTGATCGTCGGCGGCGGCCCGGCGGGACTTGCCGCAGCGATCCGCCTGAAGCAACGAGCGGCGGAGAAAGGCGTCGAGATCGGCGTGTGCGTGCTCGAAAAAGGCTCGGAAGTGGGAGCGCATATCCTGTCGGGCGCGGTGATGGACCCGCGTGCCTTGAATGAACTGATTCCGGACTGGAAGGAAAAAGGCGCGCCGCTGGCGGTGGACGTGACCGAGGACAAATTCCTGTTCCTGACCGAAACCGGTTCGAAGAGCGTGCCGACCTGGGCGTTACCGGACAATTTCAAGAATCACGGCAACTACGTGATCAGCCTCGCGAATGTCACGCGCTGGCTGGGTCAGCAGGCCGAGGCGCTGGGCGTAGAGATTTTCCCGGGCTTTCCGGCCGCTGAAGTGCTGTACAACGACGACGGCTCGGTGAAGGGCGTCGCAACCGGCAACCTCGGTATCGGCAAGGACGGCGAGCCGACCGAGAACTTCCAGCTCGGCATGGAGTTGCACGCGAAATACACGCTTTTCTGCGAAGGCGCGCGTGGGCATCTCGGCCGTCAACTGAACGATAAATTCAAGCTGCGCGAAGGCGCCGATCCGCAGGTCTACGGCATCGGCATCAAGGAACTGTGGGAAATCGATCCGTCGAAGCACAAGCCGGGTCTGGTCATGCACACGGCCGGCTGGCCGCTGGAGAAAGACACCTACGGCGGTTCGTTCCTCTATCACATGGATAACAACCAGGTGGTGGTCGGCTTCGTGGTAGGCCTCGGTTACACGAACCCGTATCTGTCGCCGTTCGAGGAATTCCAGCGCTACAAGACGCATCCCGCGATCCGCGCGATTCTCGAAGGCGGTAAACGCGTGTCGTATGGCGCGCGGGCGATCACGGCCGGTGGCCTGATGTCGCTGCCGAAGCTGGTGTTTCCGGGCGGCGCGCTGGTCGGCGACGATGCAGGCTTCCTGAACGCGTCGCGGATCAAGGGTTCGCATGCGGCGATCAAGACCGGCATGCTGGCTGCAGAAGCGGCTTTTGAAGCCGTACAGGCAGGACGCACCAGCGATGAACTGACCGCTTATCCGGAGAGCTTCAAGACCTCGTGGCTGCACACGGAACTGCACCGTGCACGCAACTTCAAGCAGTGGATGAGCAAGGGCCTGTACCTCGGCACCCTGATGGTCGGCATCGAGCAGAAGCTGCTGGGCGGCAATGTGCCATGGACGCTGCATCACCAGCATTCAGATCACGAGATGCTCAAGCCCGCATCGCAATGCAAGCCGATCACGTATCCGAAGCCGGATGGCAAGCTGACGTTCGACCGGTTGTCTTCAGTGTTCATCTCGAACACGAATCACGAAGAGAACCAGCCCGCGCATCTGACGCTGAAGGACGCAGGCGTTCCGATCGCAATCAATCTGCAAACCTATGCGGGCGCAGAAGCGCGTTTTTGTCCAGCAGGCGTCTATGAATTCGTGAAACACGAGGCAAACGAAGATCGCCTGCAAATCAACGCGCAGAACTGCGTGCACTGCAAGACCTGCGACATCAAGGATCCGACGCAGAACATCGTGTGGGTCACGCCCGAAGGCGGCGGCGGTCCGAACTATCCGAATATGTAACGTGTCGCGTGAGGCAAGCGAGCTGCAGTGGGCGTGCGCTTCCGTGAATGAAGGAGTGTCAGGTGCAAAGAGAAGTCGTCGTTGTCAGCGGTGTGCGCACCGCAATTGGAACGTTTGGCGGAAGCCTTACGTTGCGTCGCTAAACAGGAATAGCCATGACAATCAACTCCATTGGGATCATCGGCGCTGGCACGATGGGCAACGGCATCGCTCAAGTTGCGGCAGTCGCCGGGCTGGAGACGGTTTTGATCGATGTCACAGAAGAAGCGCTCGCGAAGGGTGTCGCCACATTGGCCGGCAGCCTCGAGCGGCTGGTCGCGAAGGGCAAGCTGGACGCAGCGGTGCGCGAGGCCGCTCTGTCGCGTATTGAAACTTCTACCGACTATCAACGGCTCGCGGCCGTCGATTTCGTGATCGAAGCGGCGACGGAAAACTCGGAGCTTAAAATCCGCATCCTGCGTCAGATCTAATCCGTGGTGCGGCCCGATGCAATCATCGCATCGAACACCTCGTCGATCTCGATCACGGCGCTCGGGAGTGCACTCGCCGATTCGTCGCGCTTTATCGGCATGCACTTTTTCAATCCGGTGCCGCTATTGCCGCTGGTCGAAATCATTCGCGGCGTCCAGACGAGCGCTGCCATTGTTGAAGCAGTGCGCAAGTTGACGGTGCGGCTGGACAAGTCTCCGATCGGCGTGAAGAACTCCCCGGGCTTCGTGGTGAACCGCATCCTCGTGCCGATGATCAACGAGGCGTTCTTTGTGCTGCCCGAAGGCGTTGCTACGGCTGAGGAGATCGACGCCGGGATGCGCCTCGGCGCAAATCACCCTATCGGCCCTCTGGCGCTCGCCGACCTGATCGGGTTGGACGTCTGTCTGTCGGTCCTCGATGTTTTCTTGAAGGACTTCGGCGACTCGAAGTATCGCGCCTGTCAGCTGTTGCGGGAGCTGGTAGCAGCTGGTCATCTGGGGCGCAAAACCGGTCGGGGCGTTTATCACTACGACCAACGGTGACGTCTCTGTTCGTCATGGTACAGAGGTAGCTTCGAGAATCCGGGCAGTTCGTTGCGTGGAAGGGCTGGGGCGTGAGTCGGCTACATTGGCCGGCGATAAGGAACCGACAGGGCCACTCAGCGGCGTTTAAGGCAAATGTGGCACGGCCGGCAACGGATGAACGTCAGCAAGGCGACCTGTAGCTGCTTCACCGAAGGAGTCGATCCCACAATCCGCATGCGCTTCAATTGCGCGATCATCATACGCGACTGCGCGCATAGCGCGCGTTTTGGGCGTTTACACCGGGTGTCGCGCGCTCGCGCATTGCGATAAACCACCCGGGAGCAGCCCGTGCTACCGTGAGGGAGTAGTCCTAAAAACAACATCGTCTGATATACTACATACAGAATATTGATGTTTGCGGCATTGCAGCATATGATTGAGTCATTCGTTCACTCAATCATTCGGAGTTACAAATGGAAGTTGTTCCTCTCTCGCTGCTCGCGGTTGGTGTTGTCGGTTTAGGCTCTGCCGCGACTGTGCTGTTGACTCGCTGGGTTCCGCAGCCGGTCGCGCAGCTTGCAGCGCAACATGGCCGCTTCGTCGGTCTGGGCGAGCAACGCGCGGCTGTGGCAAGACCGTATCGTGCGCATGTTCAACAAGAGGCGATGAATGTCGTCAGAACTTCGAACTGAAGCAGTGGCCACACCGTTGACGTTGTCATTGCAGCCGATCGGCGCGAGCGCGAGCTTGCGCGATCAGGCGTATGCGATGCTCCGCCAGGCCATTGCCGACGCGGACATCTACCAGAACCGTGAAGAAATCCGTCTCGACGAGCGGGTGCTGAGCGAGTCGCTCGGCGTCAGCCGCACGCCGGTGCGCGAGGCCATGACGTTGCTCGAACAGGAAGGTTTTCTGCGCATGGTGCCGCGGCGCGGCATCTATATCGTGCGCAAGAGCAAGCGTGAAATCGTCGAGATGATCCAGATGTGGGCCGCGCTCGAAAGCATGGCGGCGCGTCTTGCCACGCTGCACGCCACGGACGAGGAAATCGCCCGTCTGCGCCACATGTTCGACAACTTCCGCGACGCGACGCCGGCTGAGCACATCGCCGAGTATTCGGACGCCAACATCGCGTTTCACCAGGCGATCGTCGAGTTGTCCAAGTCGCAGATCATTCTCGACACGATCAAGAACATCTTCATCCACGTGCGCGCGATTCGCCGCATGACCATTTCGCAGAGTGACCGCGCGTCGCGCTCGATCGTCGACCATCTGCGCATTATCGAGGCGCTGGAGCAGCGCGATACCGAACTGGCCGAGCGTCTCACGCGTCAGCATTCGCTGGATCTGGCCGCGTTCGTCGAGGCGAATTGCGATTTTCTGGACTGACACGGCTGCCTGCTTAGGCGGCGTTTGATGGGCGAGTTGGACAAGAAGGGCCCGCGGTGGAGACGCCGCGGGCCTTTTTTGTTTGCGTCGAACGCAGACGGCGCGTGGCTTCACGAGCAGTGCGGGATAAACCTCGCTTGACGGTCTAAGAAATATGGTATGTGATATATCAAAAGACGCGAACCGAAATCCGGTGGCGGTGTTTCCCTCGCACCGAGCGACAGCGCCAACGTTTTTTGCCGCGAAGACAGGTCGCACAGCCAGTGCGGCGGAGAACGCACCGGAATTTGCCAGGAAATTACAAGTAGACGCCCTTTCAACAACTACGTTGCTTGTGACCAGAGTAAAGCGCTAAAGCGCAAGCCCTGGTCGACACAGGAGACAGGACATGAGCAAAGCACTCGACGGTGTGCGCATTCTCGACTTCACGCATGTGCAATCCGGGCCCACCTGCACGCAACTGCTTGCATGGTTCGGCGCGGATGTCATCAAGGTGGAGCGGGCGGGCGCGGGAGACATCACGCGTGAGCAGTTGCGTGATATTCCCGATGTGGACAGCCTCTACTTCACGATGCTCAACCACAACAAGCGTTCCGTCACGATCGATACGAAGAACCCCGAAGGCAAGCAGGTGCTTGAGGCGCTGATCCAGAAATGCGACGTGCTGGTAGAGAACTTCGCACCGGGCGCGCTGGACCGTATGGGCTTCACGTGGGAGCGGATTCAGGAGTTGAATCCGCGCATGATCGTCGCGTCGGTGAAGGGCTTCGGTCCTGGGCCGTACGAGGACTGCAAGGTCTACGAGAACGTCGCGCAATGTGCGGGCGGCGCGGCTTCGACCACCGGCTTCGACGACGGCCCGCCGGTCGTGACAGGCGCGCAGATCGGCGACAGCGGCACCGGCTTGCATCTGGCGCTCGGCATCGTCACGGCGCTCTATCAGCGCACACACAGCGGACGCGGCCAGCGCGTACTCGCCGCGATGCAGGACGGCGTGCTCAACCTGTGCCGCGTAAAGTTGCGCGACCAGCAGCGGCTCGAACGCACCGGCGTGATGAAAGAGTATCCGCAATATCCGAACGGAGAGTTCGGCGAAGCGGTGCCGCGCGCGGGCAATGCGTCGGGCGGCGGTCAGCCGGGCTGGATCCTGAAGTGCAAGGGCTGGGAAACGGACCCCAACGCCTATATCTACTTCATCACGCAGGCGCCGGTGTGGGCGAAGATCTGCAACGTGATCGGCAAGGAAGAGTGGGCCACGGATCCCGATTACGCGACGCCCGCCGCGCGTTTGCCGCACCTGAAGGACATCTTCGCCGAGATCGAGCGCTGGACCATGACGAAGTCCAAGTTCGAGGCCATGCAGATTCTGAACAAGTACGACATTCCGTGCGGCCCGATTCTGTCGATGAAGGAAATCGCCGAAGAACCGTCACTGCGCAAAACCGGCACGATTGTCGAAGTGGATCATCCGACTCGCGGCAAGTATCTGACGGTTGGCAATCCTATCAAACTGTCCGACAGTCCGACCGAGGTCACGCGCTCGCCGTTGCTGGGTGAGCACACCGACGAAGTCATGGCCGAACTGGGCTATTCGCCTGAGCAGGTCAGTGCATTGCGCACTGCCGGCGCGATCTAGGCCCAATCCAGGTAAACAGGGAGCGACGTATGGATACATGGATGCGGTTCATGTCGAGCGACGGCGGCGTCGTGTTCGGCCGTGTGGAAGGTGGCTATCTGCACGAGTATGAAGGTCTGGAACACCCGGTGCCGACCGGCGCCGTGCTGTCGACGCGCGCGCTGACGCCGCTCGCGCCGTGCGCGCCCGGCAAGGTCGTCGCGCTGTGGAACAATTATCACGCGCTGGCGGCGAAGCTCGACAAACCGGTGCCTGCACACCCGCTTTTTCTGTTGAAGCCCGCGGGTTCGGTGATCGGCTCGGGTGAGCCGATCAGGCGGCCGCTCAGCTATGCGGGCAAGATCGTCTACGAAGGCGAACTCGGCATTGTGATCGGACGGCGCTGCCGCGATGCGAGTGTCGAAGAGGCGGCCGAAGCGATTTTCGGCTACACGCTCGTCAACGACGTCACCGCTGCCGATCTGTTGAACGAGAATCCGCACTTTCCGCAATGGTGCCGCGCGAAGGGCTTCGACACGTTCTGCTGTATCGGACCGGCGATCGTCTCCGGTTTCGACTGGCAGCAAGCGCGTCTTGTCACGATGCTCGATGGCGTGGAGCGGCAGAACTATCCGCTCGCCGACATGGTTTTCTCGCCCGCCGAGCAGGTGAGTCTGATCTCGCAGGATCTCACGCTCGAGCCGGGCGATGTGATCGCGTGCGGCACGTCGGTCGGCGTCGGTTCGATCAAGGATGGCGCGACAGTAACGGTCACGGTCGACGGAATCGGCACGCTGAGCAATACCTTGAGCGCCGCGCGCGCGGGCGCCGCAGCGGGCGCGGAGCCGGTCGTGGCGGGCGCTGTCTGAACGGTTGACCGATTGCGCGATCCGTTAGGATCGCGCCCAAGCATTCCGGTACGGAGGAGCACGCATGCCGCTAGCGTATGACAGTACCGTCTGGTGTTCGCTGGCAGTGGTGTTTGCTTCGGTGTTGGCCGTTGCGCTTGCCGCAGTCGGGCAACTGTCGCTCGAACGGCGAGCGAAGCGCCGTCCTGACTGGCACGCCGGGGCCTTGGCCGCCGCGCTCGCGGGCCTTTTCGCAGCCGGCATGGGCGCGAGCGACGGCGTGGTCGGCGCCGCGGTGGCGGGCGCGGTGCTCGGCGCGTCGCTGGTGCGCCGGCGCAACTTGACGCGGCGCCCGCGCCTCGTTGCGCTGTTGGGCAGCAGCATGGGGCTCGCTGTCATGTCGGGCGGCTTCGCGCGTTATCTGTCGTCGGCGGCGCAGGCGACTGTCGAGCGCGTCGAACTCTATGCCGCCGTGTTCATCGGCGCGTTGATCTTTGCCACCTCGGCCATTGCGTTCTGCAAACTGCGCGGTGCGTTGCAACTCGGCGTGGTGGCGCGTCCGGGGCACGGCATCGTCAACCTGTTTGCGTTAGTGCTATGTGGTTGGCTCGGCTATGGATTCGTGACGGAACCGGCGCAGCCATTCGGACTCGCCGCGCTCCTCGCGATGAGCGCGCTGGCTTGTGCGATGGGCGTGCATCTCATGCTCAGTCGCGAGTATTCCGACAGCCACGAGCATGGTCACGATTCAAGCGCGCTCGCCTTTGCCGCACGTTGCCATAGCCTGACGATAGGCAAGCACGGGCTGTTGGCGCGAATCGAATGGCGCGGTGGGGAAGAGCAGGCCTGGATGCTGCGCGACGTAACAACAGACTGCGTGCGCACGGCGGCCTACCCGTATCGTCGAAACGGCGGCAATGGCGGGAGTGCTCAAGTGCGGCAACGTGCGTGCGACCGGCACCGGCCCGCTCGCGCTACAACACGGCGCACGCTATGAGTGCACGCAACTTCAGGCGTGCACGTAGTATGACGCGTCGCGGGACCGTGATCCCGCCGCTGCCCTCAGTCGCCGGTCGACGCGAACTCGCTGAAGTACTTAGCCTTCTTGTGCAGAATCATTTGAGCGAGAAAGTCCGCATCATAGGCGCGATGCAGATGGGCGTGAAACCGCTCGATGTAGGCGGTGATCCGCGCCGCTTCGCTATTGAATTCCTTGAGCACGTCGAGGGTGGCGCGGTCCCAGCGGAAGCGCAGGCCGAGGTCGCTGAAGGCGGCGTTGTACGCGCTCAGGTGGGCGTCGTCGGGATGGATCGCGGCAACACGGGCGGTGTGCGCGCAGGGATGAGACTCAACCGAAGCGTAATTCATGACCGGCCTCCTGGGCTGACGAGTGATGGAACTCGCTTGCAGCATAGAAGTCCTGACGAATCTGCAATAGTTAAAGTTTCATTGGATCTCCATAGCCTACTGCTTATACACGCTCAATTCCTTGACGCGCGTGATCTTCTCGATCAGATTCGCGCCTTCCTCCATCAGGAAGCGTTTGAAGGCGACCGCCACCGGCGGCAGGCGCTTGTTCTTCCGATGCACCACGTACCAGTTGAGCATGACCGGGAAGCTCTCGACATCGAGCACGACCAGGTGGCCGAGTTGCAATTCGAGGCTGATGGTATGCGCGGACAGAAAGGCAATGCCCATGCCCGCGATCACGGCCTGCTTGATCGTCTCGGTGCTCTTGATCTCCATGGCGATCTTGAGGTTGGCAAGCCGTCCGGCGAAGCCTTCTTCCATCGAATTCCACGTGTCCGAACCGCGCTCCCGCACGATAAACGCTTCGGTCGCCAACTGGCTGAACTTGATGTTGCGCTTGTTGGCGAGTGGATGCGTGGGCGCCGCCACGATCACATACGGGTGCGGTGCAAACGGCTCGTTGGTCGCGTCGGTCTCGTGGGGCGGACGCACCATCACCGCGAGATCGGTCTGGTTGGTGGCGAGCTGATGCAGCAGTTCCTCGCGATTGTGCACGGCGAGATTGAGCACGACGCCCGAGTAGCGACGCGTGAATTCAGCCAGCAGCCGCGGAAAGAAGTAGTCGCCGGCGCTGATCACCGCGACATTCAGCTTGCCGCCGGAGACGCCTTTGAGCTGACTCATCGCTTCGTCGACTTCGTGGAACTGCTGGATGATCGCGCGGCTGTAGTGGAGCATTTCGGTGCCGGCCGGCGTCAGATAGATTTTTTTACCGAGCTGTTCGAACAGCGGCAGCCCGGCATGTTCTTCGAGTTGCCGGACCTGGGTCGAGACGGCCGGCTGGGTGAGGTGCAATTCCTCGGCGGCGCGCGAGAAGCTCAGGTGGCGCGCCACCGTTTCGAAAACCTTCAGCTGCCGCAGAGTCGCATTCCGCATCGTCATGACCGATGTATAAGCAAATGTGAATCAACATAATAACAAACTTTAATTATTAGTAATTCAGCAATGACCCTAGCATGGCTCTGTATAAGAAAGCGGAATTGCCGCCGGAGCACTTGGCGAAAAACTCGGGTTAACGCTTGGATTCGAGGCCTGATGGACGAAGCAACCGGTGCCTCGTGGTGTAAAAGGCATTAATTGATCGGAATAAAGCACTTCCCAGAAAGCGATGATTAAGCCGCTCTATTTTTAAAGCAGCGAATTAAAGACGCAAATATCAAATATTCCCGAAGAGCACGGCTTTTCGGGTCATAACCATAAGGTGGGATGCACACAGCGCGGCGCGTCGCCGAGGTGACTTCCTTCGGGACGCTGGCCGGCTGCACCAGATAAATAGTGGAGACAAGGCTAATGGACGATATCAGTCAGCAGACTACGACCCTCGCGTTTTGGGGCAACCGTTGGTGGCAACTCGTCATCGGCATGGTGTGCATGGCTCTCGTGGCCAATCTTCAATACGCGTGGACGTTGTTCGTCACGCCGATGAACGCGCGGCATCACTGGGGCGAAGCGTCCATTCAACTTGCGTTCGCGATTTTCATCCTCACTGAAACGTGGCTCGTGCCGCTCGAAGGCTGGCTTGTCGACAGGTTCGGACCCCGGCCTGTGGTCGCGGTCGGCGCGATTTGCGCGGGCATTGCGTGGGTGATGAACTCGTACATCACAACCCTGCCGATGCTGTACGTCTCCGCGGTCATCGCCGGCATCGGTGCGGGCGGCGTGTACGGCACGTGCGTGGGCAATGCGTTGAAATGGTTTCCCGACAAGCGCGGACTTGCCGCGGGTCTCACCGCTGCGGGCTTCGGCGCGGGCGCCGCGGTGACGGTGATTCCGATCGCCAACATGATCACGCGTTCGGGCTATGAGCACACATTCTTCTTCTTCGGCATCCTGCAAGGCGGGTGCATTCTGGCGCTCGCGCTGCTGTTGAAGAAGCCGAACTTGCGCCAGCAAGCCGCACCGAAGAGGAAGTTCGCTGTCTCAAAGGTCGACTTTACGCCCGGTCAGATGATCAGGACGCCCGTGTTCTGGGTGATCTACGTATCGTTCGTCGCAGTGGCCGCGGGCGGTTTGATGGCGACCGCGCAGATCGGTCCGATCGCGAAAGACTGGGGCCTCGCACGCATCCCGATGACGATCTTCGGCATGACCTTGCCGCTGCTGACTGCCACGCTTTCCATCGACAACGTCTGCAACGGTTTTACGCGTCCGCTGTGCGGCTTCATCTCCGACAAGCTCGGCCGTGAAAACACGATGTTCGTGATCTTCATCGGCGAGGGCCTGGCGTTGCTCGGTCTGATGCAATACGGCACTAACCCGTACGCGTTCATGACGTTCGCCGCATTGATCTTCCTGTTCTGGGGCGAAATTTTCTCGATCTTTCCGGCGATCTGCGCCGATACCTTCGGCAGCAAATATGCCGCGGCCAACGCAGGCACCTTGTACACCGCCAAGGGCACGGCTTCGCTGCTGGTGCCGATTGCCTCGGTACTGTCGGCGACGGGTGGATGGAGTCTCGTGTTCATCGTCTCCGCTGTCGTGACGATCGCCGCGGGCATCTCCGCGAAGTTCATACTCGCGCCGCTGCGCTCGCGCTGGATCGAATCGCACAATGAGCCGCAAGGTGTGCTGGCCGTTGCCGGCAACGGCAAGGCCTCGCGCTTGAGCCATTGGCCTGAGCAGACAGGAGAATAGGTGAATGGCCCACACCCGGCAGTGACGTCATGAATGTTTCGTTGCAGCAACTCAAGGTGTTTGTCGCCGTCGCGCGTGAGCGGAGTTTTACGCGCGCGGCGCGTGAGTTCGACTTGACGCAATCGGCGGTGAGCCGTTGCGTGCGCGAACTCGAAGAAGCCGTCGAATTGAAGCTGTTCGACCGTACGACGCGCCAGGTCGAACTGACTCATGCGGGCGCGAGTCTCGAGCGAAGAATCGGCCGGCTGCTCGATGAAATCGAACTCACGCTGCGCGAAGAGCGGGCCGCTTACGACGGCCACACCGGCGTGGTGGTGCTCGGCAGCAATCCGGTGTTGTCGTCGAGTTGGGTGGCACAGGGACTCGCGCGCTGCGCGGCGGCTTTTCCTGAGCTAGCCGTCTCCGTCAGGGATCAGCCGCAAAGCGGCGTGCTAACCAGCGTCGAACAAGGCGAGGTGGACTTCGGCGTGGTCTCGATGGCCGAACCGCTGGCCGGTGATCTATTGCAGGCGCAACTGATTTTCACGACACCGCTTCATGTGGTGATGCCGCCCGCGCATCCGCTGGCCCGCCATGCCAGCGTTGCATGGAGCGCGTTGCACGAATGGGCGCTCGTCACGCTGAACGCCGACGCCGGCGTGCGCGCGGCGCTCGAACTCGCCTTCAATACGAACGGCGTGAAACGACGGCCGGTGCAGGAACTCGGACATGTCGCGGCGGTGCTGCGCATGGTCGAACTCGGGCTCGGCGTAGGTATATTGCCCATCGACCCGCATTGGCCCGCAGTAGGCGCATCATTGGTCAGCCGGCCGCTCGCACCCGCGATGAATCTGGCGACACTGCTCGTGCATCGCCGCAACCGTTCCCTCCGACCCAACGCCGCGGCGGCCTGGGCACAGTTCTCCACGACTTCACAGACCACCGACGTGTCGCCGTCCGCTTCGCCGATACACACGAAGCCGACCGTTGCGCGCGACGGCGCCGTCCTCCACGAGCCCTAGCGTCTTTTACCCGAAACGGCTCGCAAGCACTCAGCCCACGCAACATCCAAGCAAGGAGCTTCATGATGGAAACTGAAACCGACCTCAGGCGCCATGATCTGCTGATCGACGGCAAACGCTTGCCGCCCGGCACCGGCGAATATTCCGTCGACATCAACCCCGCCACCGAAGAGCCGATCGCGCTGGTTGCGCAAGGCAGCGCCGCCGACGTGGATACCGCCGTGCGCGCGGCGCGCGCCGCGTTGAAAGTATGGAACGGCATTCGGACCGCTGAGCGGGCGCGCATACTAATGCGTCTGGCCGGCCTGATGCGCGCGAATCTCGAGGAACTCGCCGCGCTCGAAAGTCTCGACGCCGGCAAGCCGATCGCGGCGGTGATGCGCCAGGACATTCCGGCCGCGATCGATACGCTCGAATACTACGCAGGCTGGTGCGACAAGATCAACGGTCAGGTCGTGCCGGTGCGCCCCGATGCATTGACTTACACGTTGCGTGAACCGGTCGGCGTGGTCGCCGCGATCGTGCCGTGGAATTTCCCGCTGATGATCGGCATGTGGAAGATCGCGCCGGCGCTCGCGTGCGGTTGTACGCTGATCGTCAAGCCCGCGGAGATCACGCCGCTGACCGCCCTGCGCATCGGCGAACTCGCACTCGAAGCGGGCGTGCCCCCGGGCGTGCTGAATATCGTCACCGGCAAGGGACGGGTGGTCGGCGATGCGCTGGTCGCGCATCCGGGCATCGACAAGGTGACGTTTACGGGCTCGCCCTCCGTGGGGCGCGGCATTCTGCAGGGCGCGGCCAGCAATTTCAAGCGCGTCACGCTGGAGCTCGGCGGCAAGTCGGCCAACCTGATTTTCCCGGATGCCAATCTCGACAACGCCGTGCGCGCCGCGGCGTCGGGGATCTTCTTCAATACCGGGCAGGTGTGTTCGGCGGGTTCGCGCATTCTCGCCCATCGCGATGTGTACGACGAAGTGGTCGAGCGGCTGGCCGCGCGTGCGAAGGCGATCAAGGTCGGCGACCCGTCGTCGCGCGAAACGTCGATGGGGCCGCTCATCTCCGCGGCGCAGATGAAGACGGTGCTGGGCTACGTCGAAACGGGTCGCGCCGAAGGGGCGTCGCTCGTGACCGGCGGCGCGCGGGTGGGCGAGCGCGGCTTCTTTGTCGAGCCGACTGTGTTTGCCAACGTCGAGCATGAAATGCGCATTTCACAGGAGGAGATCTTCGGACCGGTGGCGAGCGTGATTCGCTTCAACGACGAAGCCGACGCGATACGGATCGCCAACGGCACGTTGTATAGCCTCGCGGCGGGCGTGTGGAGCGCGGACATCGGCCGGGTGCATCGGGTTGCGCGGGACCTGAAGGCGGGGACCGTTTGGATCAATACCTACGGCTATACCGATGTGCGCCTGCCTTGGGGCGGATCCGGCGACTCGGGGTTCGGCCGCGAACACGGTGACGTCGCGATTGAGAACTTCACTGAGCCTAAGGCCGTGTGGCTCGCCATCGATCAGTAGCGTAAAAAGGATCGAACGCTTGCGGCGTTCGATCCTTTCCTGACTGCGCGTGCCGACATGCATGCAAAAGAGAGCGATCTTCTGATCGCTCTCTCGCTCTCTCTCTTGAGCCTCAATCGCCCTGCAACGCCATCCGCTCACGCAGTTTGATGAGCGCCAGCACGACATCGATAGTCGGCGTGGGTTCGGCGACGAGGCGGCCCATTTCCTGCACGACCGTCAACAGCGGATCGATCTCCATCGGACGACGATTCTCCAGATCGACCAGCGTCGAGGTCTTGTGCGCGCCGACCGCGCCCGCGCCATCGATACGTTTTTCCACGTCGACGCGAAAGTGCACGCCGAATTGCTCCGCAATGCGCTTGGCCTCAAGCATCATCGTGCGCGAAACCGCGCGCGTGCCGGGGTCGCTGGTGAGCACATCGAGCGTGGCATGCGTCAATGCGCTGATCGGGTTGAAGCACAGATTGCCCCATAGTTTCAGCCAGATTTCGTCGCGGATATTGTCGCGGATCGGCGCCTCGAAACCCGCCGCCTGCATGATTTCGTGCAATTGCTGAATGCGCGGCGTGCGTTCTCCGCTCGGCTCGCCGATCGGGAATTTCTTGCCGTACACATGCTTGATGACGCCAGGTTCGACGATTTCGGCAGCCGGGTACAGCACGCAGCCGATTGCCCGTTCGGGGCCTAGCTTCGTCCATTGACTGCCGTCCGGGTCCACGCTGGCGAGACGCGTGCCGGCGAATCGGCCGCCATGCTGATGGAAGTACCAATACGGAATGCCATTGACGCCCGTGACGATGGCCGTGTGCTTGCCGAGCAGCGGCTGCATGGCATCGACTACGCCGGGCAGCGAATGCGCCTTGAGCGTAATGATCACGAAGTCCTGCACGCCGAGCTCGCGCGGGTCGGACGTGCAGCGCACAGGCGCGCTGAACGTCTCGCCGTCCATGATCAGACGCGCGCCGTGCTCGCGCATGGCCGCGAGATGCGGACCGCGCGCGACGAAACTTACATCCGCACCGGCACGTGCGAGTTGCACACCCATCAAGCCGCCGATCGCTCCCGCTCCGAAGACACAGATCTTCATGATGCCGCTCCTCTGACGATAAATAGTCGCTTGCCCGATGCCGTGTCTCGTCGTGCACGGTTTGCGGGTCATTGTTCGAGCATACGGGGGCGTGACGATTGCAGATAGTTAAAGTTTGTGGGGAGGTGCATTAGGGATTGGTTATGGATGGCATGCCACCCGGGAACATGAGAATAGGACTGTGCTGAATCGGAAAGCAAGGCGGGAAGCCTGAAAAATGCCGCAGTCGATTGGGAAAGGTCTCAAGCCTACACAATCTTCGTGGGCGCAGAATGCGGCCTCTTCGAGAAGTTACGCATTGCAGGCGACATCGCAGACGGACTATTGAGAGTGGTGCCATGAAATCAAAGGTTGATGTGAGCTATCCCGTCGTGTTCCTGAGAGTGACACCCGCGTGTGAGTTACACGGCTTCGGATCTGCGGTCCCGCTAGGCCGGATCTTATGCACACAGTGATTCGTAAAACCACCGGCCGGGATTTGGCGGAGGTGGAAAGCGTGCTGGCGCGCATGCTCGACGCGCTGTTGATCGCGTTGTCGGCGGCTCTGGCCGCGCTGCTGTTCACGCCCGACCCAGGCCACTCGATTCTCGAAGGCGCCTTCGTCGCGCTCGATATAGCGTTCGCGGTTCTGCTGCTGCCCTGGTTCGGCGTGTATGACTCATGGCGCGGTCGCTCGAAATGGCGGCTGAGCGTCAAGCCGGTGCTCGGCTGGATCGCGGTGCAGGCCTTGGGGCTTGCAATGTTGTTTCTGCTTCATCGCGCTGCGTCGGTGTCCCGGCTATGGTGCGTGAGTTGGACCTTGATCGCCGCTGCGGCGCTCGTCGCTTCGCGGTTGGTGGTGCATGCGGTGCTCGGTCGGATGAGACGCGGCGGCCGGAATTTGCGAATGGTTGCTGTGGTTGGTGCCGGCGCGCATCGCGACGCGGTGATCGCCAACATCATGGGTTCACCAGATGCAGGCTTCCGGGCGGTTGCCACGTTCAACACGCGACAGGACAGCAGATCTGGGTTTTCTGGCTTGCCGTCGTTCGACCGTCTGCGCGAATTCGCGGACTGGGTGCGCCGTGAACAGATCGAAGAGGTGTGGCTCGCGCTGCCAATGTCCGAAGAGGACACTGTGCTGCGGATCCTAGACGAATTCAGCGGCGACCTCGTCAATTTGCGCTTCATTCCTGATGTGCGCAGTCTTGCGATGTTCGATCGAAACGTGGTCGATCTGATTGGCGCGCCGGCCATCAATCTGATGGCCTCGCCGATGACACCGTACGCCCTGGTACAGAAAGCGGTTTTCGACCGGTTGTTCGCGAGTGTGGCGCTGCTGGCTTTGTTGCCGGTGATGTTGTCGGTCGCGGTTGCCATTAAGGCGACGTCAAAGGGGCCGGTGTTGTTTAAGCAGCGACGCAAGGGCGCGGATGGGCGGGTCTTTCGCATCTACAAGTTTCGTTCGATGCGCGTGCATGTGGAGCGGTCTGGTGAGATTCGGCAGGCAACGCGTGGCGATCCACGCGTGACTCGTGTCGGTGCTTTTTTACGTCGCACCAGCCTCGATGAGTTGCCGCAATTTCTGAATGTGTTGCGCGGGGAAATGTCGGTGGTTGGGCCGCGGCCGCATGCGATCGAACACGATGATCAGTATCGCGGCATTGTCGATGGGTATATCCATCGCTACCGGATTAAGCCGGGTATTACTGGATGGGCTCAGGTGAATGGTTTTCGCGGCGAGACGGATCGGGTTGAGAAGATGCAGGCGCGAGTGGAACACGATTTGTACTACTTGCGGAACTGGTCGTTCGGGTTGGATATGCGGATTGTGCTGGCGACGGTGGTGAAGGGGTTGTTGCATCGGAATGCGTATTGATGCGTGCCTTTGGGGTGTCCTTGAGGGCGTCCATCCCATGAAGGAGTGCTGCGTGTCGCAGGCCACGCGTCCCCATCGAACATGAATCATGTCTGCCCGGACGGGGCAGCAAGGGCGGCGCTGCGGCGCGCTCGCTTGAATAGGTTGAATACGATGTTAGCGGTATTTTTGACTAGGCCGGCATGTCGGCTCGGAGCGTTAGTGGCGGCGGTAACGTTGCTTGCCAGCGGGTGCGCAATGGCGCCCGGGATGCGGATGCAAAACGCGGCTGTGTTGCCGATAGCTAGTGTCGGCGATGGCGCGCCCGTGGAACAGTTGCCCGTGCCGGTTACCGAAGTGACCGTGTCGTTACTCGACAAGCTGAAGAATGACGCCGGTCTGAGTACCGATGCAGACACTCGTGTTCTGCTGGGTCATGCCTCTGCCTATACGGTCGGGGTTGGCGATGTACTCCAGATCACAGTTTGGGACCATCCGGAATTGGCTGCCGCACTGGGCGCACAGTCACCCGCGAATGCGCGCGCCTATGACCCGCCGCCCGGATTCATCGTCGATGACAACGGCCGTCTGCGATTTCCGTTTGCCGGGACTATCCGTGTCGAGGGCATGAAGATAGACGAAATCCAAAGCAAACTTGCGATGGAACTGGGCAAGTCGTTCCGTGATCCTCAAGTGACGGTGCGCATTGCGTCGTTTCGTTCGAAGCAGGTGTATGTCGACGGCGAAGTACATACTCCAGGCGCGCAGCCAATCAACGATATCCCGACTTCACTGTATGACGCCATCAGTCATGCAGGCGGCTTTAGTTCGAGCGCAGATCAAAGCCGAATTTCACTGACCCGCGACGGCCAATCGTACAGTATCAATTTCACAGACTTGCTGCAGCACGGCTTGAATCCTTCGAACATTGCGCTGCGTCCCGGTGATTTAGTTCGCGTGTCGGCGAGAGAAGACAACGGCGTGTTCGTGCTGGGTGAAGTGACGAAGCCCGTCACCGCGCTACCGCTTCGCAACGGTCAACTGACGTTGAGCGACGCCCTTTCACAAGCGGGCAGCATTAGCGCGACGACAGCGGACGCCGCACAGCTTTATGTGATCAGAGGGCGCGGAAAAGACGCGCGCGTTTTCCATCTCGACGCAGTATCGCCTGTGTCGATGATCCTTGCCAACCGGTTCGAACTGCAACCGAAAGACATCGTCTATGTGGACGGCAATGGACTTGTTCGCTTCAGTCGCGTCTTGAGCCTTCTGCTTCCCGGTATAAACGCCGGTCTCACGGCAGGGTTGGTGGCGAAATGATCACCCGACCAGGCTCTTCACAGATCCAGAGCGATACCCCGAGGCAACTATGAATCGCCGGTCCGCAATGGGGCTGTCCGCCGGTGCGGCGGTACTGGGCGCGTCCATTGTTTCGCGAGGGTGGGCGGAGTCCGCCGAGAATCGAATGCCGCGCGGGTTTCGCTGGCTGGATGAGTTCGCCACCAAGGGCACGGGCGCTAGCGATGACACCGGCACTTTTCAGCGGGCTATCGATTTCGTGCGCAATATTGCATTACGTACCAGCGACACGTCTTGTTTACCGGCGTTGCTGATTCCGTCGGGTCGATACGTTCTAACGGAAACGATCGACACTGCGCCCTGGATCAAGCTTTGCTCGGTGGGCGGTGTTTTGCTGGACTTCTCCCAGTTGCCAGTCGGCTCGGACGGCCTGACCTGCAGAAACGAAACCGCGCTACCCGCGACTGAATTGCGTTTTCCGGGCGATCGCTCGCCGTTCCTCGACGGCGGAGGGGGCACGATCTCGATCCTTGGGCCGGGTACTGCGCGGTCCGAAGGGTGGGGCATTGTGAAGGGCAACCGTCAGGCGGGATTCTCTGGCTGTGTCCGGGATGCGGGCGGCCGCAATGTCGTGGTCAGCGGCTGGCGCGGTGCACTCCGGATCGATCCAATCAATACATACCTAAGCACGTGGTTTTCCTCGCGATTCGAACAGAATCGCGAACATGGCATTTACGTGGCTCACACAGAAGGACGAAGCTTGAATAGTGGCGAACGGATGACGTTCGTCGATTGCACGATATCAGGGTCTGCGCGCGCCATCGACATCCAATCCGACAGCATGGATTTTGTGTTCGATGTCTGTTCGTTCGATTTCAATGGCGACGTGGTGCATTTTGGTCGTCAGGCGCGTTTCGGTACGGTGGCATTCAACCATTGTCACTTCGAAGGTATCGACGGATTCCTGGTGAATGCGATGGAGGGCGGGCAGGCTCTTCGAACCGTGTTCCGCGACTCAATCGTGTTGCCGAGACATTGGAAGCGCAAAGAGCTCAGTAACGCACCCCGTCAATTGGTGGCGGGCACGGCAAAGTTCAGCGCGTCCGGAGTTGAGTGGCGTTTGGAGTCGCCGGAACTGGGCGCACTGACGCCGCTGATCGGTGACGAGGTGCCCGTCGAATCGTTGACCGCGATGAGCTTTCAGCGGGGTCTTGCGTTGCCGTGGCGCGGAAGCGTGATCAATGCTGACAGCCTCTTTACCTCGGACAGACCCGGTACGTTGTGGGATGCGCTTACGCATTGGAGCGCATCGTGCACTGCACCAGTACGAATTGACGGCGAAATCGTTTTTGCCAATGCGGCAGCGCGGAGTAGCGCAATAGTCGGGCCGAAGCACGCGTTGCGGCTCACTTTGCCCGATCAGCGCGATGCCCGTTTGTTACTTGGCACGCGAACACTTTTTCCTGTGATCGCGGGCGAAAGCGTTGTAGCTGCTTGCGTCGCCACAAGCTCGGGCGTGACTGGACGCATCGGATTCACGTTCCAGTTCTATGCCGCCGGGGGCGTTCCGCTACGTGCCAGTGAATGGCGAAGCGCAGCGAACGAACTTCAATCTGTACGCATCGCCATTCCGGCCGGCGCCAGTCATGCGTCTCTCACGGCAACCTTCATCGGTTGGACAGGGACGCTGGAGATTAGCGAACTGGCGGTATGGCGCGTGTCATGACGTCGCGAGCGAAAACACCCGTTCCAGGCAAAGTCACAACATAACTGCACAATCAAATGATTTCCAATGTTCTAACGGTTTGTCACGGAAACCTGTGCCGTAGTCCGATGGCTGCTGCGCTTCTGCGACATCGACTCGACGGCGTGCATGTCCGTTCAGCGGGTTTGGCGGCCGAAGTGGGGCGGCCGGCCGAGGCCAAGGCCATCGCCGCGCTTTCCGAGATCGACATCGACATTCGTGCGCACCGCGCCACGCAATTGACCCGCGAGTTCGCGAACGAGGCGCAACTCATTCTCACAATGACTGAAGCGCAAAAACGAAGCGTCGAGTCGCTTTATCCACTCATGCGTGGGCGCGTCTTCTCGATACGCAGCTTCGACGATGCAGATATCGATGACCCCATGGGTTTATCCATTGCCGCCTTTCGTACTTGTCGCGCAGCACTGTTAGGCGGTGTCGACTACTGGGTGCTGCAACTGGCAAAACTGACAGGGCAATCCAGGGACAGCGCAGGTTCAGACGCAGTCTCCATTGACGGAGGTAAGCAGTGAGTCAGCCACACGCTCAGCACCAGATAGTCGCAGCGGACAAGGATTTTGACCTCGCCGCGATGCTCGATGTCTTCGTGCTATACCGGCGCATGATATGTTGGATTTTCGGTACCGTGTCGGTTCTCGGCATCGCCGTGGTTCTACTATCGGATCCGCAGTATCAGGTCAACATTGTTACTCAGGTTGACGAAGGCTCTGCCGCGACCACGGCATCTTCGCTGTTGGGTCAGGATCTGTCGTCGATGTTCGACGTCAAGTCGTCGGCTGACACGGAGATGCAGGTGCTCCAGTCGCGGCTCGTCGTGGCATCGGCAGTCGACGATCTGCATCTGTATGTCGAGGTCGAGCCCGCTCGTCTTCCGCTTATCGGCCGCGCCATCGCACGATCGAACAAGGGCCTTTCCCATCCGGGATTTCTCGGTATGGGTGGCTACACATGGGGCGATGAGCGGGCAAGCATAGAGCTATTTGACGTTCCGTCCGCACTCGAAGGAAAGCATTACAGTCTGACGGTTCTGGAAGGCGGAACTTATCGGCTTTCCGGAACGGGGCTCGAACGGGATGCGGTCGGCATGATTGGCAAGACCGAGACTTACTGGAGCGATGATGGTCCTGTAACCTTGCACGTCGACGCAATTCGCGCCACAGTCGGTGCGCGTTTCAAGCTTACGCGCCAATCGCGCTTGCAGACAATCGATGAACTTCAGCGCAGGCTTTCCATCAGTGAGCAAGGCAAGGATTCCAACGTACTACAAGTCAAGTTGCGGGGTACCGATCCACAACTGATCACGCAGATCCTGAACGATATCGCGCATCATTATGTCGACCAGAATGAGGCGCGCAAAGCGGAACAGGCCGCACGATCGCTAACTTTCTTGCGCGGCCAGTTACCTGATCTGCGCCAGAAACTCGATCTTGCCGAGAGTGCGTATGCCACTGTGCGCAGCAAGTTGGGCTCCGTCGACCTGGACGGTGACGCGCGCGAGCTCCTGCAACAGTCGTCCGACAATGAAGCGCAGCTTAGTACGTTGCTACAAAAACGTGCGGAGACGTTGACCCGTTTTTTGCCGACCAATCCGACTGTGGTTGCGCTTGATCAACAGATATCGGTGCTCCGTTCGCAATCGGGCGGCCTTGACCAACGCATCGACCGTCTACCGGAAACGCAGCGTCAGGTTGTGACGTCCCAGCGCGACGTCAAGATCAGCAACGATCTTTATATCGGCTTGCTGAACAACATCGAACAATTGCAGATTCTGCAGGCGGGAAGGATCGGGAACGTCCGTGTTCTCGACACCGCCATGTTGCCCGATCAGCCGATTCGAATGTGGCGCCCCCTGTTGTGCGCAGCCGTTGTGGCGATGGCAATGTTTGCCGCGGCCGCGGCAGCGTTCATCCGTGACCGCCTGTTCCGTGGGATTTCCGACTCGCGCGAGATCGAAGAGCAGACCGATCTCGACGTGTTCTCAGTTGTACCGATGGCGCGCGCGCGCGCGTTCCGATGGCCGGGTTTCCTGCGTCGCAATGCGCTTTCGCGGCGTCCGCTGGCCCTCGTCGACCCGGCGGACCCTGCAATCGAGAGTCTGCGCAGCTTGCGGACGGCATTGCAGTTTTCACTGGTTGAATCAGGTAACAAAGTCGTCATGTTCACCGGGCCGTCTCCCAACGTCGGAAAATCCTTTATCGCATCGAACGTCGCTTTGGTTTTGGCTCGTACCGGCAAACGTGTCCTGCTGATCGACGCCGATCTGAGGCGCTGCGAACTCAGTCGCTCCCTTAGCTGCGGTTCGGCAGCGGGGCTATCAGATGTGATTGCCGGCACGATCGAGCTCGATGCATCAATTCGGCAAATAGAGCGTTCCATGCTTGATTTTCTTCCGGGCGGGTCGATGGTGCCGAATGCCGCCGATCATTTAAGCAGGCCGGAAGTGCGCGACATCTTCAATAGGCTTTCAACCAGCTATGACGTAGTGATTGTCGATACGGCACCGCTTCTCCCTGTGCCCGACGCGGCGATTCTTGCTCCCTATTCCAGCGGCAATGTGTTCCTGGTTGCTCGCGCCGCTGTCACGAGACCGGCGGAACTCAATGAAAGCGCACGCCGTCTGCGACAGGTCGGCGTCGACGTGAAGGGCGTGGTGCTCAACGGTATTGACCCTCATGCAGGGCGCTTCCGCTATGGAACCACCTACGGCACCTATCGCTACACGCGCTCTCAAAGCTCGGACGATCGACCGGCGATGGACGGAGCGGCGCAATGACTTCGCGATTCCGGGACGCCTGGGCTGCATCCCTGTTGTCGGTCAGCGCTCTGGCATCGGCAGGGCTGGCGTTCGCCGTGCAGGCGGTGCTTGCAAGATCCCTGCCGCCGGGGGAGTACGGACGATTCGCAGCAGCACTCGCTGTCGTGACGATCATTGCCCCTGCAGTCGGCTTCGGCGTGCCGTCTTTCTGGCTGAAGGCCTACGGCACTGAAGGATGGGCGGCCAAACGATGGATGGCGCCGTCGGTGAGCTTCGTCGCTCGCAGCGCTCTCGTGTGTCTCATCACGGCTGTTATCTGGGCATGGATCGGCACGGCTGACACGCGAACCGGTTACCTCCTCCTGTCGATGCTCCCTGTGGTGCTGACGCAGGCCGCGGTTGAAGCGGCCTCCGTGAAACTACAACTTGAAGAAAAATTCGGCCTCGTCGCGATGTGGCAGGCATTGCAGCATGCCGGGCGTTTCATGCTGGTTGTGGTGTGCTGGCAATCGGGGGCAGGCAGCGAGGCGATTGCACTCGGCTTCGGCGGGATCGGCGCGTTGGTGACACTGGGTGCATTCCGGTCGGTTGCTATGCTGAGGAGTGGGGCGGCAGAACTGGTGGGACATGGACCGAATCCCGCGGTCCGGAGCGTGCGTGAGGATTTGCCGACGCCGTCGATCGCTGAGCTATGGCGTAGCACACTACCATTCGGTGTGTCTGGGCTTCTGTTTTTTGCCTATGGTCAAAGCGGCCTCGTGATCGTATCGCATCTCGGTACGCCGCAGGACGTGGGCGCCTATGGCGTGGCCGTGACGATCCTTACGGCGCTTTACCTGTTGCCGACGGTTCTATTCCAGAAACTCTTGATGCCGCGTTTTCATCGCTGGGCAGCGTCAGGCGACGAGCGTCTCGAGCGGGCATATCGCGTCGGCAACAAATGGATGTTTGCGTCGGGCGTCGTGATTGCGGGTATCGCAGCGCTGCTCGCGCCGACTGCGATTCCGCTGGTATTCGGCAAGCAATACGAGCAATCGGTAAACGCCGTCGTGTTCATGACGCTGAGCGCACCATTCAGATTTCTGACGGTCAGCGCATCTTCCGTGATGACCACTCGCGGCCTGATTCAGGTGCGGAACCGCTGTGCCGCAGTTGCGCTGGTATTTGGCGTGATAGCCGGAGTCATTGGCGTATCACGCGCGGGTATTGTCGGAGCGGCAGCCGCTTCGGTCGCCGGTGAAATTCTGTGGGCGATGCTGTCGGTACTGTGCGCACGTCATTTTCTGTCCGACGCACGACGCGATCCAGTGTCTGTGGATGAAGACCCGCGAGCCGCTCGAGAGGCGCACCCCTCGCTAGCCGGACACGTTCCGGTAAGCGTAATCGTTCCATGCTTTAACTGCAGCGACACGATCAGGCGCGCGGTCCAGTCAGTTTTTCAGCAGACGTGCCGCCCGCGAGAGTTGATTCTGGTCGACGATTGCAGCACAGACGGCACCCGCAAGTATCTCAACGAACTGGCGCGGGCCTATCCGTCTGGCTGGATCCGCATACTCCTGCAGCATCGCAATGCCGGACCGGGGGCCGCGCGAAATGCCGCATGGGCGACTGCGACACAACCCTACATTGCATTTCTCGACTCGGACGACAGTTGGCATCCGGCGAAGGTAGCGATCCAGTACGGATGGATGCTGATGCATCCGGACGCGGCGATCACCGGCCATCCCGTGGTACAGCTCGACTCCGGCGGTCAGTCCGACGCGCAACCGTGGCCCACTGCCACGGCGCCTGAGCACGTGTCGCGCCGACGCATCCTGTTCTCCAACCGCTTCACGCCATCCAGCATCGTGGTGCGCTCGGACGTTAGCGCTCGTTTCGATGAAACGAAGCGGCACGCGGAAGACTACTTCATGTTGCTCGAAGTCGTTCTGGTGGACGGCGGACGAGCGTACCTGTTTCCGTGCCCGCTTTCGCATATCTATAAGGCGCAGTTCGGTGCGCAGTCCGGCCTGAGCGCGCAGATCTGGAAGATCCAGAAAGGCGAACAGGATAACTATCTGTCCTTTCGAAAACGTGGCGCAATCAGCAATGTCGAATGGCTGTGTTTTTCGCTGTTGAGCATGCTCAAGTATCTCCGTCGTTGCATGCTGTCGCGGAGATTCACGTGAGAAACTCGCCCGCACTTTTCGCTGAAAAAGATCGACGCGCGGGGCACGCGCGATGACGTACTACCTCCTGCCGCTGCTGATCTTTTACTTCGGCGTCGCGCTCTGTATCGCCTATGGGGGCACCAACCGGGTCGTCCTTCTCACCTGTGCGTTGCCGATGGTCGCGTTAGCCGTCTTGCGCGGCCATTGTGGTACCGATACTGCGGCGTATTACCAGGCGTTCACGGACCTCGGCCAGGGAAACGGCTACGGCGGCGAACCGCTATTCAATGCCTATGCTCAGCTTCTCTGGTACATCGATCCCGATCCGCGGTTCGTCATCAATGGCATTTCGATGACCACCGCACTGCTGTTGTTGTGGTCCATTTCCCGCAGTCGCTTCGGTATCTGGTTCGGTGGCCTGGTCCTTGTGCCGGGCATGTTTTATGAACTGACAATGAACGTGATGCGATACGGTCTCGCTTCATCGATCTTCCTGTTTGCAACCAGCATATCGCCACAGCGGAAGCCACTTCGATATTTCGTATTTGCGGTCATCGGTACATCCGTGCATTTCTCGTCGGCGTTCCTATTCCTGTTCTTTGTCGCAACGACCCGGCGAGGCCGCACATTGATGATCCTGGTGGCTGCGATTGTTGTCTTGGGCGGCTCGCTCCTGATGCCTGCCTACTTTGCCGACAAGACGAGCATCTACACCGGTATATCCGCACCGAATGCTTCGTCCGGTTTGCTCTTCCTGTTGATTCAGATAGCGATGCTGGGCCTGATGATCGTGTATCGACGGCAGTTCACCATTCCGCCTGTCGGCTGGCTAATCTGCGCGGTGCTGGCGGCCAGCCTGTACGGCATGACCCAAGTGAGTTATGCCGGGATCCGCTTCCAGTTGATCCTTGTGAATCTCATGCTCGTCATGCTGTGGCGTCAGTTCTCTCCGCCGACGGGGCGCATGAATAAGAACATCGCGTTGTGGCTGTTCATCATCGGACTGATCGCACTCGCTGGACGGATCCACAACATGAGCGATGAAGAAGGGCGCGGAGAATCTCCATTCCTTCCCTATCGAGTCGTGCCCGCATTACAGGACCTAGGGTGAACGGTCATGCGTCAGAAAATCGTACACGTAACAGAAGCACTGGGCGGCGGCGTGCTGCATTGCATTGTGTTGCTAGCC
Organism: Paraburkholderia aromaticivorans; assembly: GCF_012689525.1. NCBI lineage: Bacteria > Pseudomonadati > Pseudomonadota > Betaproteobacteria > Burkholderiales > Burkholderiaceae > Paraburkholderia > Paraburkholderia aromaticivorans. Next base: position 2,757,413 of record NZ_CP051515.1, on the reverse strand, counting down.
AATCGTCAGGCTGCGGCCGGTGACGACGTCGTCGTGTTGCATTCCATGCGGCAAGACACGCCGTCGGCAGAAAAGCTGGACGAGTTGTTCGACCCTCGGGTACGTCGTAAGGTGGTAGCCATGCATACCGCTGTTGGACCCCATGATCTTGTCAGCATGTTCCGACTTGTCATTGACCTGTTTCGGGAACGCCCGGACATTGTTCATCTTCATTCGTCGAAAGCGGCAGCATTGGGGCGGATTTCCGCGCGTCTGCTTGGTATTGCCTCGCGCACGATTTATTCCCCGCACGGTTTCGCCTTTCTCAAGCAGGACATCTCGCCAATCAAGGTCAAACTCTTCCTGCTCGTCGAGCGAATGCTGCACGCGTGCGGTGGGCATATCGTTGCCTGCTCGAAGAGCGAGTTGCGTTACGCACGAATGCTCCTTCTGAATGCCGAACGAACAAGCCTGGTCGAGAATGCTGTGAAACTCGATCAGTTCGAATTGGACCGAAGCCGACGGGGCGCCGAAGGTGTTGTTCTATGTACGTCGGCGCGAGTCGCTTATCAGAAAGCACCGTGGCGTTTCACGCGCCTTGCCCAGCGCTTTTCGGAAATACCCAATACTCGCTTCGTCTGGTTCGGTGATGGGGGAAACGATGCGATCGACCGTTGGATCGATCGAGACGTGGTCCAGTTAAGTGGCTGGATCACGGCGACAGAGCTTCGGCGACGACTGGCGGTGTGCGACATCTTCATTCTGCCTTCGTTATGGGAAGGCATGCCGATTGCCCTGATCGAAGCGCAGGCAGCAGGACTTCCGGCGGTCGCCAGCCGCATCGTCGGAAACCGCGACGTGATTGTCCATGGCGTGACAGGTTTTCTCGCGAATGACGACGAAGAACTGGAGCATTACACACGCCTCTTGATCGACGACGCGGAACTGCGTGTCCGGATGGGCGTCGCTGCAAGTGTGCACGCACTTGCCCGGTTCGGCGATACGCAACTCTTTCGTTCATATGTTTCACTGTACCGGCGTCTGCTGACGCCCATACACGACCGGCGGTCACACGCCGCGGCGAACCAACTTTCACATGGGACACTGAAATGACCCCGCCAGGCGACGCATTGAATCACGCTTCCGCTCAAACGTCCCGCTCCGGGGACGCCCAACCCGCATCTATCCGCCACGGGAAACGCATTGCTTTCTTCGGGTTCTACGGACGACATAACTTTGGCGACGACCTGTTCGGATATTTGTTGCAGTCGATACCCCTCAGGACACCGGGCATTCAGCCGTTGATCGTCGGCGCGACGGCCGTGCAAGAATTGACTCATCCGTTCCATTTGCCGGTTGCGCGGGCATTCTGGACGCGGCCCGGGCCAATCGGGGTGGCGGCGCGGTGCCTAACCTATGTGGCCGCCATGTTGTGCGCTCAGGCAGCGATCTTTGGCGGCGGCTCACTATTCGGCGCCGATGCTTCGCTTTCCTTTGCAAAACTGGTCGTGAACTTGGGACGGCGTCTCGGCAAGCCGGTCGCTGCGCTCGGTGTATCGGTCGGGCCCTTCGAAACAATAGACCGGCGACACAGGTTTTCGGACGTTCTTAGAGGCATACCGCGCATCGCCGTTCGCGACGAGGCGTCGGTTGATGCAGTCACCGCTGCAACGGGCGCGGTGCCCGCGAACCTCAGGGATCTCGCATTTGCGTTGCCCGCCATCTACACGCCAAGGCGCGGACTCGAAGCTAGACGAACCTTGATCGTATCTATTCACCTACGGCAATATATCGACACGGTACTCGCGATACTTGCTGAAGTGGACAGCCGGCAACTGGTCGATGAGGTGTTGTTTGTCGCACTCGATGACGAGAGTGTCGCGGTCACAGGGGACATTGCGCGTCTATTCGCGCCATTGCATATTCGCGTGGGTCGATTCAAATACGGCGATTCGATTACCGAGACTATCGATCTGCTCGCAGCGGCGACCTGTATCGTTACCTCGAAACTGCACGGCGCGATCGTCGGTTTTGTTTATGACGTTCCCATCATGCTGTTCTGCTATCAGCGGAAATGCGTGGAATTCCTGCAGGACAACGGATTGCCTGGCCCACAGGAAGCGCAACCCATTGGGGAGGCCTGTGTCAGGCATGTCACCGAGCTTCTGGAGTGCGGTAAAAGCGAACTACGCTATGTTAATGCCGCATCGCATCTCGAACAGTTCATGGACTTTATCGCTGGTGTAAGCAACACGCAGACGCGGGGTCTGTCAGAAATTTTGTGTTCAAGGCATAACATGTAGCTCAAAGGGGCATGTATGCCACGCAAACCGAAGCCGGCCGCAGAGGCCCAGACGGCGTTGCCGTCAATTCCGGATGAACTGATCGACCAGTTTGTGAAGGGGCCGATGACCGCTGAGGCGGTCCAGGCCGCCTCGATCGCATTCAAGAAGGCGCTGATCGAGCGGGCATTGGGTGCCGAGCTCGGCCATCATCTGGGCTATCCTGCGGGCGCTGTGCGGCCCCCCGAAGCGACCAACCAGCGCAACGGTAAAACCGGCAAGACGGTACTCACCGACGACGGTCCGCTCCGCCTGGAGATTCCGCGCGATCGCGACGGCAGCTTCGCCCCAATCCTGATTCCCAGGCACGCACGCCGCTTCACGGGCTTTGACGACAAGATCATCGCGATGTACGCGCTCGGCATGACCGTGCGCGAGATTCAGGGCTTTCTCGCCGAACAGTATGGCACGGAGGTCTCGCCGGATTTCATCAGTTCGGTAACCGGCGCCGTGATGGAGGAAGTCACCGCCTGACAGGCGCGTCCGCTCGAACCGATGTAGCCGGTGGTGTTCTTCGACGCCCTGCGCATCAAGATCCGCGAGGAAGGGCTGGTGCGCAACAAGGCGATCTACCTGGCGCTGGGTATCCTGCCCGACGGCACACGGGACGTTCTGGGTCTGTGGATCGAGAATACTGAAGGCGCCAAGTTCTGGATGAAGGTCTTCAATGACCTGAAAGTGCGTGGTGTGGAGGACATCCTGATCGCGGTCACCGATGGCCTCAAGGGCATGCCTGAAGCGCTGGGCGCGGCGTTTCCTGCGACCACCCTGCAAACCTGCATCGTGCATCTGATGCGCAATTCGCTGGATTACTCGAGCTGGAAGGATCGCCGGGCGCTGGCTGCGGCCATCAGGCCGATCTACACGGCGGTGAGTGTCGAAGCCGCCGAGGCCGAACTCAACGCATTTGAACAGGGCGAGTGGGGGCAGAAATTCCCGAGCGTGGTGGACACCTGGCGCCGGGCCTGGGACCGGGTGATCCCGTTCTTCGCGTTTCCGCCGGCGGTGCGCAAGGTGATATACACCAAACGCCATTGAGAGTCTTAACGCGCAACTGCGCAAGACGGTAAAGACGCGGGGCCGCTTCCCGAGTGACGACGCCGCGACCAAACTCCTATGGCTGGCGCTACGCAACATTACTGCCGGCTGGACTCACGCGGCGCACGACTGGAAAGCGGCCATGAACCAGTTCGCGATCCTCTACGAGGATCGCTTCACCAGATACCGCTTGTAGAATGATCTGATCGCCCTTGCACACAAAAAATCAGACACTCCCCAGACGCGTACCGGCATTGCTTGACGACTTTGGGCACTGGGGGAAGACGGATACGAAACGGCCTCACCCCCGCCTCACCATCAAAAACCCCACCCCAATCGCCGCCAGAAAACCCGCACAGCACCGATTAAACCACCGCCTTACTCTCGCACGCACCAACCATTTACCAAGATACATCCCTGCCCACGAATACAACGCGATAGCGAACCACTCCAACACCAGAAAACTCGCCCCCAGCACGGCAAACTGCGGCAACATCGGCTTCGCAATATCGACGAACTGCGGCAAGAACGCGGTGAACACCAGAATGGCCTTCGGGTTACCGGCGGCCACGAGAAACTCCCTCCGTGCGACCCGCGCAAGCGATGCCTCTTCCTGCTGCGTCATATCGATCGTAGGCGCATCGCTACGCCACAACTGAATGGCCAACCAGATCAGATAACCAGCACCGGCCAGTTTGATCGCGAGAAAGAACCACTCCGACGCGTGCAACACGACCGCGAGACCGGTTGCGGCAAGCACGAGCATCACCGCGAATGCAACCAGACGCCCCGTGCCGCCGACGAACGCGGTCATGAAACCATGACGCGCCGCCACATTGATCGACAGCAGATTATTGGGCCCGGGCGCGAGATTGATCGCGAAGCAGGCGGGCAGAAAGAACAGCCAGGCGGTAACGGACATGATGGCTCGCACGAAGAACGGCAGTTGCGACGGGCCGCGCGGCAAGACGGCGCGCGCGACACCCTCATGCGAATTGTAGCGAAGCTGGTGAGGCCGATGTCGAGGGTGCGCTTAATTCACCGCTTTGACAAACCCCGGATCGCCGATCAACGCGTCGACACTCAGCTTGACGGTATCTTCAATGGCAATGGTGCTACTGGTGAACTTCGGCGACTTTTGCTTGACCGTCTTGGTGGTTGAGAACACAACCTTCTGGGTCGCGGCGTCGGTCACCACATAGCGCATTTTCAATGTCCAGAACGCCGGCGAGCGCGTGTCGTCCACCGTGAATTTCTCGATGCTGCCGCTGAGGATCCGCTTGCCCTCGTCGAGATGAAAACCGGCGATCCGCAGGCTCTTCACAATGCCGTTGCGCACGGTTTCATTGATATCGTCTTTGAGCACGATGCCCGTCATCGCCGTGTTTTCGATGCGGTTCGGCGAAACTTGTCCGCTGCGAGCGGGCATGTAGGCGAAGTCACTTGCAGGGGCGACGCTAAGCCAGCCGGTCGGATGCGCTACCGCGCGTGCCGAGCTATTCAGGCCGAACCACGACCACGAGCAGGCGGAAAGCATCAACGGCAGCGCGATCGTGCCGCATCCCTTGAGCACGGCCGAGGTCAACGGTGAACGCGTGGCATTGAGCGACTGCGGCACTGACGCGCCCCGATGCGGCGACTCAGGCGCTGTGCTGGAAAAAGCGGCGGTCGAGGTCAGAGGAGTTACCCTATTAAATTGAGTCGTTCCGGGGAATAAACGACATGGTAACAGCGGCCCGGACCCAAGCATCTCTTAATCAGGGAGCGCGCTCAGCCTCTCTCAAGAAAGAGGCACGCCACGCCGTCAGAAGAAGCCGGCTTTTCCCTGAGTCATATCCACCAACGCTCGCTGCGCATCATCCACCGCGTTGATCGGCAAGCGGATCGTCATCTTCACCAGCATCGCGTAGGCGCTGTCCACGAGCGCATAGCCTTCGGCATCGATCCATCGGCGCACTTTCGCCTCGTCGGCGTAACTGACCTCGACGGTCAGCGAAACCTGCGCGATCCGCTCGACACGCGGCGCATCCAGCAGAGCCGAAGCGATCGCATCGGTGTACGCGCGCACGAGGCCGCCGGCGCCGAGTTTCACGCCGCCGTAGTAGCGCACGACGGCCGCCAGCACGCCGTCCAGATCGTGATGCCGCAGCACTTCGAGAATCGGCCGACCGGCGGTGCCGGAGGGCTCGCCATCGTCGGACATGCCGGACTGGCCGCCGGCCAGCAGCGCCCAGCAGACATGCGTCGCGGCAGGATGCTCGTCGCGCAGGCGCCGCAATTCGGCCATCGCGGCGTCGCGGTCGGCGACCGGTATCGCGTACGCTATAAATCGGCTCTTGCGTATCTCGAGTTCCGCGCTCAACGCCGCGGGCAGGGTGTAAGTGGGCAAGGCAAGGACTTCGGTAGATAAAAAAGCGTGCCGCGCGCGGCGTCGTGCCCGCCATGGTAACGGATCAATGGCCGCAGACGGACTATCTCCGAGGCGACGCTGCACGGCTTGCGCGCCTGGTTCCGGCGTGCATTGTGCCGGCCGCTCGCCGCGTATTTATCGGGTAAGTCATGGCAAAGCGCCGGGCGGCACGCACGGCGCGCACCAATCACAAATCACGCGTTCGTCTACAATCTTCCGCTGAACACGCGCGCCTGTCGGCTGAAACCCGCGCGTCACCAAGGAGACGACATGCTTGACCTATCCACGTTAGGGACTTTCGTTGCCGTTGTACTCGGGCTCTTTCTGATTCCGGGTCCGGCTGTGCTGCTGGTGTTGACGCGCACCGTGCATGGCGGCCGCAAGGCCGGCATTCTCACCGGCCTCGGCATTGCGGTTGGCGATTTCATTCATACGCTGGGCGCATCGGTCGGCCTCTCGGCGCTGCTGATGACCTCGGCGCTGGCCTTCAACGCGGTCAAGTTCGTCGGCGCCGCCTACCTGGTCTATCTGGGCGTTCGCGCGTTGCGTGAGAAACAGGCGAGCGCGCATATGCCGGTCGTCGCGCCGGTGTCGCCCTCGAAAGCCTTCTTTCAGGCCATTCCCGCGGAAGTGCTGAATCCCAAGACCGCATTGTTTTTTCTCGCGTTTCTGCCGCAGTTCGTTCGTCCCGAACACGGCTCCACGTTTCTGCAGTTCACCACGCTCGGGCTGATTTTTGTCGGCATGAGCGCGCTCTATACGACGCTGATCGTGCTGACGATTCGTCCGCTGGGCAAATTCGTCAAGCGTCTGACGTGGCTGACACGCTGGCAGAACAAGATCATCGGCGTGCTGTTCATTTCGCTCGGCCTGCGTGTGGCCACGCAAACGCGGTGATCGATCCGCGCGGCCTCGCGTCGTCGTGTTTGCGACAGCGAGGCCGCGTTCCGGCTAGATATTGCGGCGCTGTCGCCTGAGACGGCCTTCGCGCGCGTACTCCATCTGGCCTTCGGTGCGAACCGCAAGCCTTTCCTGTTCGGCGCGGCTCATTTGCCGGGTATCGTCGATCTCGCCGATACGCAGCACTTCCTGGGCGATCCTGATACGCAGTGTCATCAACGGTTCGCCGCGCTCGACCAGTGTGCGGTCTGCGGCGCGCGCCTGCTGGACGCCGCCGTCGATCAGGTTGCGCAGTTCCAGCAGCGTGAGCCGTTGCCGCTGGATTTCGAGGATGAGCCGCTGGACGGCCTGCCCGTCGCGCGTGCGCCACCAAGCGCGCAGTTCGGCGAGCGTGGGAGGTTCGAAGGGTGGAAGGCGCATTGCTCAGACGAAAAAATACTGTATATATGTACAGTATATCCTGTCTTTTTACGGGAACGCGTAGAGCGCGTTCGCCGGTTCACCCGCTCCGTGGGAGAGGGTGCGAATCGCTCAGGACAGCGCGAGCATGATGGACGTGGAAACCACAATGATGAAAAGACACGCGGCGGTGAGAATGTCGTAGGGATAGTTCATGTTATGAGCATCTGACGTAGCGGTGTGAAGGGCCATCATAGGGATAAGCGCGCCGCACGATTGTTAAGCTTTGCAAGACATAAGGGCGGTCCCGCTATGTATGACTGGAGGGCAAAGATGAACGAGACAGCAACCCGCGTGCCCGCGCATGCACCGGAAATCGAGTTCTGGTTCGACTTCGGCAGCAACTACAGCTACCTCAGCGTCATGCGCATCGAAGCTGAGGCTGCGGCGCGGGGCGTACGGATCTGCTGGCGTCCGTTCCTGCTGGGGCCCGTCTTTCGCGACCTCGGTTTCGACAATTCGCCGTTCGTGCTGCAGAAGGAGAAGGGCGCGTATGTGTGGAAGGACATGGAACGGCAATGCCGCAAATACGGCATCGCCTTGACGCGTCCCACCACGTTCCCGCGTGCCGCGCTTCTTGCAATGCGCGTGGCGCTGCTCGGCGCGGATCGCGAATGGATCGCCGCCTACTGCCGCAAGATCATGCAGCTGAACTTTGCGCATGACCGCGATATCGGTTCGATGGAGGTGGTGAGCGAAGCGCTCGATGAACTGGGTTTGCCCGCGCGGGAGATCATCGCCGAAGCGCAAAGCGACGCGAACAAACTACGCTTGCGTGAGCAGACCGCGGCGGCCGCAGCCCGTGGCATTTTCGGCGCACCGACGTTTTTTATCGGCGATGAAATGTTCTGGGGCAACGACCGGCTGGAGGATGCGTTGGACTACTGCGCATCGATCGCCACGCGCGGCTAGCGCGTCGAATGCCCGACGCGCGATCGACGCTCTGCCGTGTTACTCGTTGCCGTCCTGGCAAAAACGGCGGCCCGGCACGTGCGACACGACAGCCTGAGCGATTTCAAGCGGCGTGCTCTCGGCGGGCACTACCCGGCGGCTCGATTCGGGGGTGTGCTTCATGGTCCATTCGACGAGCCGGTATGAGCGACCCCAAGGATGCTGGAGCGGGTCCGAGACCTTGCATGAGTGAATCTGGCTGACCCATTCGTTGCCGGGCATGGCGCGCAGATGCTCGAATACCGTGTCTTCAACCATGGTTTGACTCCTTCTTCGCGGGCCTGCAGCCCATCTTCTGGCGCGTCGTCGACACCCCGGGGAAAAAGCGCCGCCGATGTTCTGGCGGCTTCAACAGGGGATGTTGTGCGCCATGGTTACAGCAAAGAATTAAGCCAGACTTAAGAACGCATACAGCGGATCGCGTAAAAGCGTAGTCGCCGCGATCGGACCCTCAAGACCTCGCAAAATCCGCCGTTATTACAGCGATTGGGGTCGCCAACCCCGCTTCGCCTTCGGGCCCACACCTGATAACGTGACGAACCTCGCCCAAACGCCGCTTTCCGAGCGCCTTCGTTCGCTCGTCGATACCGTGCAGCACAACGAGCGCACGCTGCGGCGCTTCCAGAACGTCGAGTTGCGTTTGATCGGTGCTCAAGACTTCGCGTCGTTTCTCGACACGCTGTTCACTCAGTTGCCGCGGGAATTTTCGCTGACGGGCGTGACGCTCTGGCTCGACGACCGCGCGCCGATGCTGCGCGAACTGCTCGAGCCGGCCGCCTTGCGCGCACTCGATCAGTCGAAGCTGCTGGTCTCGCGCGAAGGTGGCCTTGCCGCGCAAGGTCTGTGCGAGGAGGGCCGGCCTTGGCTCGGCAAGCTGCACGACATGGGCGATTCGGCGCGGCGTGCATTCTTCGGCGCCGGCGCAGCACCCGCGAGCGCGATCCTGCTGCCGCTTGCCGCGGGCGACACCGTGAGCGGCTATCTCTGTCTCGGCAGTGACGACCCGGCGCGTTTCGCCGAGGGCATGGCCACCGATATTCTGGAGCGCTTCGCGAGCATCGTGACAGCGAGTCTCGACAACGTCGCGCATCGCGAGCGGCTCAAGCAACTGGGCATGACCGATTCGTTGACGGGCCTCGCCAATCGTCGCTATTTCGACGAACGGATGCGCGAGGAGGTCATGCGCGCCTGTCGCTACGGCGTACCGGTGGCGTGTCTGTTCATCGATATCGACAGCTTCAAACGGATCAACGACACCTACGGCCATCAGACCGGCGACCGCGCATTGGCGGCGGTGGCGGCTTGCGTGCGGCAACAGGTGCGCCTAGGCGATACCGTGGCGCGTTATGGCGGCGAAGAATTCGCCGCGCTGCTGCAAGGCGACCGGGCCGACGCGCTCACCGTCGCCGAGCGTGTGCGGCTGGCGGTCGAAAGGCTCGCTTTGCAGGACGATCATGGCGAGCGCATCGTCCTGACGGTGTCGATCGGTGTGGCGGCGCGCACGATCAGCGGCACGCCGACCGAGGCGGCCAAACTAGGCGGCGCGATGATGGAAGAAGCCGATCGCGCGATGTATCAGGCCAAACGCAACGGCCGCAATCGCATCGAGGCGCTAGTGAAAGCGGACGGCGAGCAGATGGCTCGTTGATCTGAGTCGCCGAAGCTCGCATCGAGTTCGCGTGACTGGCTGCTCGACGAGGCAATCGCCGGCATGGCATCCTAAAAAAACGGTGTGCCGCGCCCGACGCGCATGCCGCTTAGCGCTCTCGATCAAGTGCCCGGCGCATCCGGCGGCACACCGAGCAACTGCAGCGCTCCGCCCGTCACGCCGCTGAACACCGGACCGGCCACCGTCCCGCCATAAAACGCCTTGCCCGCCGGATCGTCGACCATCACGGCGACGATCAGCCGCGGGTCGCTCATCGGCGCCATGCCGACGAACAGCGCGCGGTAGTGGTTTTTCGCGTAGGTGGCGCCGACCTGTTTGCGCGCCGTGCCGGTCTTGCCGCCGATCCGGTAGCCTTCCACCGTCGCCGCGCGTCCCGTGCCGCCCACGCCGGTCGCCATTTCCAGCATCGAGCGGATGGCGCGCGCGGTGGCCGGCGTCGTGACCGCTTGGCCCTTGTCGTCGGATGGCGCGGCCGCGCCCGCTCCGTTTCGCAACAGACTCACGCGATGCATCGTGCCGTCGCCGGCATAGGCCGTGTACACCTGCGCCATCTGCAATAGCGACGTGGACAGCCCGTAGCCATACGCCATGGTCGCCTGTTCGATCGGGCGCCAGCGTTTGTACGGACGCACCTTGCCGGATGCCACGCCCGGAAAGGTGAGCTCGGGGCGCAGACCGAGCCCGTATTCCTGATACTTGGTCCAGATCTTCTCAGCCGGCAAATTCAGCGCGAGCTTGGCGAGCGCGATGTTGCTCGACTTCTGCACGGCTTCGGCGACGGTCATCGCGCCGTGATTCGAGGTGTCGTGGATGACGGCCGGCCCGATCTTGTACCAGCCAGGCGCAGTATCGATGACGCTTTGCGGCCGCACCTTGCCCTCGTCGATCGAGAGCGCGACGACCACCGGCTTGATCGTCGAACCCGGCTCGAAGGTATCGACCACCGCGCGATTGCGCAGTTGGCGGCCGGTCAGGCGGGCGCGGTCGTTCGGATCGAAGCTCGGATAGTTGGCGAGCGCCAGGATCTCGCCGTTGCGCGCGTCGAGCACCACCACGCTGCCGGCTTCGGCGTGATGTTTGGCAATCGCTTCCTTGAGCTGCGCATAAGCGAGTTGCTGGATCCGCCGGTCGATCGTCAGGTGGATGGTTTCGCCGTTCTGCGCGGGCACGAGCGGCCGGGTCTCGGACACCACGCGACCCAGGCGGTCGCGGATCACTTCGCGCTGGCCGGGCACGCCGAGCAGTTGCTCGTTGGCGGCGAGCTCGACGCCTTCCTGGCCGTTGTCCTCGATATCCGTGAAGCCGACCACGTGCGCCGCCGATTCGCCTTCGGGGTAAAAGCGCTTCGAATCGGCGATCTGCGTGATGCCCGCGAGACCCAATTTCGACAGATGCCCGGCGGTCTCGGCATCCACCTGACGCTTGAGCAGGACGAAAGTCTTGTTGCCGTTCAGACGCCGGCGCAATTCCGCGAGCGGCAGATCGAGCAGCTTCGAGAGCGGCGCGACAGCCGCTTCGTCGATCAGCTTGGGCGAAGCCCAGATCTCGTAGGTCGCGAGGCTGACGGCAAGCATCGAGCCGTTGCGATCGACGATCCGCCCGCGCGTCGCGTCGAGTTCGATGGTGCGCTGATAGCGTTTTTGCCCTTGATCGACGTAGAAGTCCTGGTTCACCACCTGCACCCAGAACGCGCGTCCCGCGAGCGAGGCGAACGCGCCGAACACCAGCAGGACGATGAATTTTGAACGCCACATCGGCAGGCGCGCGGCCAGTAACGGGTGCTTCGCGACGGGCGCGTAGGGATCGTGCGACTGCGATTTCTTCTTCTGGATCATTGGGTGCGGATAACGAACAGCTCGATTAACTTGCGCCGCCCGAATCGGCGGCGGCGAATACCTTGAGTTGCCAGCGGAAGCGCACGGCCAGCATGCGCACCGCGAAACCACCTGCGAGCACCCCGACCGAAGCCGGCCCCGGCGCCACGCCGTAGGCTTGCAAGGCCACATACACGGCACCGGCGCCGAGCGCGATGCTGGCGTACAACTCCTGACGCAACACCAGCGGCATCTGATGGCACAGCACGTCGCGCAACATGCCGCCGCACACGCCGGTGATCGCGCCGGCCAGTACGACGATGGCGGGGCTCACGTCCATTGTCCCGGCCACGTCGCAGCCGATCACCGTGAAGGCGATCAGGCCGATCGCGTCGACCGTGACGAAGAGCCTTTGCCAGTTGCGCAGCCACTTCGCGCACGCCGCGGCAACCGACGCCGCTCCGATTGTAATAAGAACGTAATCTGGATGCGAGATCCACGCAAGGGGATAGTGACCGAGCAGGACGTCGCGCACCGTGCCGCCGCCGAGCGCGGTGACGGTGCCGACGAGGCACAGACCGAAGCGATCCATGCCGCGGCGCATGCCCATGAGCGCGCCGGACATGGCTTCCGCGACGATCGCGAGCAGGTAGAGGAGATGGAGCAGCATGACGGCGAGCCTCCAGGGCGGCGCTCGCGGACGGCTCCGGCGTGGAGCGCACCCGCGCGGCGTGCGTTGAAAGGCGGCCATTATCGTAAGCGTGCCGTTAGCTTGAAAATGCCTTAAGCAAAATTCGGCGATGCCAAATTCGGCTTAATCTGGTTGCAGTCTCGGGCGTCGTAAGCGTTTGCTGAACAGGGCGGCGCCAAGTGGGCCGGAGACGGCCCCAAGCTAGGCCGAGGCGCGCGCAGGCGTAAAAAAACCGCGCGGACTTGAAAAATCCGCGCGGCTGTTTCGTTCGATTAATGCGTCGACTCCGACGCGGCGTGTTAAAAAGGCGCTCTCTGCCTGTTGAGCGCCTTCTTTTTTTGTGCGCTGCTTTTGCCGCTTTCGACCGGTCTGAAAATGCTCAGGCCGGCAGCGCGAAGCTCGAAATCGCTTCGCGCAACACCCCCACCTGATCCTTCAGCGAATGCGCCGCAGCCGCGGCCTGCTCGACCAGTGCCGCATTCTGCTGCGTGACCTGATCCATTTCGCCGACCGCGCGATTGACCTGCTCGATGCCCGCGCTCTGTTCGCGCGAGGCATTGCTGATCTCTTCGAGAATTTCATTCACGCGACGCACCGACTGCACGATCTCGCCCATCGTCGAGCCGGCGTTGGCGACCAGCGACGCGCCGGCTTCCACCGTGTCCGTCGAGGTTTCGATCAACGCCTTGATTTCCTTCGCCGCCGTGGCCGAGCGTTGCGCGAGGCTGCGCACTTCGGCGGCGACCACCGCGAAGCCGCGTCCCTGTTCGCCCGCGCGGGCCGCTTCGACCGCGGCATTGAGCGCGAGAATGTTGGTCTGAAAGGCAATGCCGTCGATCACGCCGATGATGTCGCCGATCTGCCGCGAGCTGGTGGTGATCTCGCCCATCGTGCGGACCACGTCGTCGACCACGCGGCTGCCGCGCGTGGCGACGTCCGCGGCCTGGCCGGCGAGGTGCGCGGCCTGCAGCGCGCTGTCCGCGTTCTGCTTCACGTTGACCGTCATCTGGTCCATGCTCGACGCCGTTTCGACGAGCGCGGCGGCCTGTTCTTCCGTGCGTTGCGACAAATCCGTGTTGCCGGCGGCGATTTCGGTCGCGCCGATATTGATGTTCTCCGTGCCGAGGCGCACGCGCGACACCGTCTCGACGAGACCGGCCTGCATCGTCTGAAGCGCATGCAGCAGGCTGCCGGCGTAGTCCGACTGAACCGGCACGCGCGTGGCGAGATCGCCGCGCGCCATCAACTGCGCGTGTTCAACGGCCACTTCGAGATCGCCGCCGAGCGTGCGGCGAATGCTGCGCAGCACCAGCAGCATGACGGCGGTGGCGATCGCGCCGAGCGCGACGGTAATGACGAGCCAGCGCAGCAGATTGGCGTAGAACGCGCTTTGCACGTCGTCCATATACATGCCGGTGACGATATACCAGTCCCACGCCGCGAAGTGACGCGAGTAGCTGGTCTTGGCCACGGGCTTGTCGCTGCCCGGCTTGGCCCACAGGTAGTCGACGAAGCCGCCGCCGTCGCGATTGCCCGCGTTGACGATATCGACAAACAGATGGTTGCCCGCCGGATCGGTGAATTGCGTCAGGTCCTTGCCGATCATTTCCGGCTTGAACGGATGCATCAGCATGACGGACTGCGAATTATTGACGGAGATGTAGCCGTCCGTGCCGTAACGCATCGCCGCGAGGCTGTCGAGCGCCTGCTTCTTCGCTTCGTCTTCGGTGATCGTGTGCTGCTGGGCGAGCGTGTAGTAGCGGTCGACGATGTGGTTGGCCTGGTCGATAAGCGATCTCAACTGATCGCGGCGATCCGAGATCATGGAGGCACGGTTTTGCCATGCGCCGAAGCCGCCGATCAGGATCAGGCCGATCCAGAGGACGGCGATCATTGACGCCAGTTTTTTGTTCAAGGTCATAGCGGTTTCTGCTTTCGCACAGTGGTCGGTCAGGGATTGGATTCGCTTGCGGCGAGTGGCTTGTCGCTGACTGTGTTTACGGCGCAGAGGCAGAGGCTGCGCAGGGCAGGGGAAACCCGCTATCAGGCATTTCTATTCGTCTGAATAAAGAGTCTTTTTATCGTCGTGACGGCGTTTTTATGCTCGTTCGCACTGGCTTATTTATTTGATGTTGATTCAATCGGGCTTTCCCTCTATTGCCGATTAAAAAATGGCAGTGTTAGCGAATCGATATTAAGAGTTAAGGCTTTCCGTAAATAAAAAACTGATATTTAAACTTCAACATCGCCACAATCGCTCCACGACCAAAACGAACGGACGCGCCACCCATCAAAGCGCTGGCGTGCGATTGCGTCAGGATTCCACAAAACGCCAATAAAATCCAAGCGGTTTCTCGCATTAGCGGGTTGCAAAAAACGACACATTTTTCCACTTATCCGCAAATGGAGAAAACCGCTGTCACGAAAAAGACGAATAAATAAAAATTCCGCTATAGTCGCCATTTTCCAGACGCCAGTCGGGCAATAGAAGAGCACCAATAAGCCCGCCACCAGGAGTACATAAAATGAACGCCCGCGAACCCGCTTTCGTCTCCGCTTCCCGCAGCGCGCGCCTGCGCCAGATGCTCGTCAGCAACGAACTCGAATTCATGATGGAGGCCCATAACGGCCTGTCCGCCCGGATCGTCCGCGAAGCCGGCTTCAAGGCAATCTGGGGCTCGGGCCTCGCGATCTCCGCGCAATTCGGCGTGCGCGACAACAACGAAGCAAGCTGGACGCAAGTCGTCGACACGCTCGAATTCATGGCCGACGCCAGCGATCTGCCGATCCTGCTCGACGGCGATACCGGCTACGGCAATTTCAACAACGTGCGCCGTCTCGTGCGCAAACTCGAACAGCGCGGCATTGCCGGCGTGTGTATCGAAGACAAGCAATTCCCCAAGACCAACAGCTTCATCAACGGCGAAGCGCAGCCGCTCGCCGATATGGACGAGTTCTGCGGCAAGATCAAAGCCGGTAAAGACTCACAGTCCGATGAGAATTTTTCGATCGTCGCGCGGGTTGAAGCGTTGATCGCCGGGTGGGGCATGGACGAGGCGCTGCGTCGCGCGGAAGCCTATCGCCAGGCCGGCGCGGATGCGATCCTGATTCACAGCAAGCTCTCGCGTCCCGACGAAATTCTCGAATTCGCGCGCGAATGGGGCGGCCGCGGCCCGCTCGTGATCGTGCCGACCAAGTACTACAGCACGCCCACTGAAGTCTTCCGCGAAGCCGGCATCAGCACGGTGATCTGGGCGAACCATCTGATCCGCGCGGCGACTTCGGCGATGCAGGCCGTCGCCAAGGAAATCCACGCGAGCGAAACGCTCGTCAATGTGGAAGACAGCATTGCCGCCGTCAACGAAATCTTCCGCCTGCAGGACGCCGACGAATACTCGGAAGCCGAAGACCGTTACCTGTCGAGCGGCCGCGCGGCCGGTGGCGCAGTGGTGCTCGCGGCGAGCCGAGGCAAGGGCCTCGAAGCCGTCACCGAAGACCGTCCGAAAGTGATGCTGCCGATCGCCGGCAAGCCGCTGCTGCGCTGGCTCGTGGATGCGTTCAAGAAGCAGGGCGTGAACGACATTACCGTGGTCGGCGGTTATCGCGCCGATGCGATCGACACGGCCGGCATCAAGCTCGTCGTCAACGAACGCCATGCACAAACCGGCGAACTCGCGTCGCTTGCCTGCGCGGTCGACAAACTCGCGGGCGACACGGTGGTCTCGTACGGCGATCTGCTGTTCCGCAGTTACATCCTGCGCGATCTGGTTGAGAGCGAAGCGGCGTTCAGCGTGGTGGTCGATTCTTCGCTGACCGACGCAGAAAACGCCAGCGTGCGCGATTTCGCCTGGTGTTCGGCCGCCGACGATCGCGGTTTGTTCGGCAACAAGGTCGTGTTGCGTCACGTGTCGAGCGGGCAGGACGCCTCCTCGGCCATCGCGTCGCAAACGCCGCACGGCCGCTGGGTCGGTCTGCTGAACGTGCGTGGCGAAGGCCGTGAGCGTTTGCAGGCGGTCATGAGCCAGTTGCAGGCGCGCGCGGATTTCGCGTCGCTCGACATGCCCGCGTTGCTGAACGCGCTGATCGAAGCGGGCGAATCGATCGAAGTGCAATACGTGCACGGCCACTGGCGCGGTGTGAACGACCTGGAAGACTTCCGTCGTGCGGGCGACTTCGCGCATGCACAAGCGCCGTTCGCGGCCGCAGTCGGCGCTGCGGGCAAAGGCGCAACGGACGCAGCGAGCGGAGCCGCGCAATGATCGAGGCAGCACAGTTCGTCGAGGCGGCGCGCGAGCGCGGCTTCGACTGGTATGCGGGCGTACCGTGCTCGTATCTGACGCCGTTCATCAACTACGTGTTGCAGGACGAGTCGCTGCACTACGTGTCGGCGGCGAATGAAGGCGACGCCGTCGCGTTGATCGCGGGCGTCACGCTCGGCGCGCAAAACGGCCGGCGCGGCATCACCATGATGCAGAACTCCGGGCTCGGCAACGCCGTGAGCCCGTTGACCTCGCTCACGTGGACCTTCCGTCTGCCGCAATTGCTGATCGTCACGTGGCGCGGCCAGCCCGGTGTCGCCGACGAACCGCAGCACGCGCTGATGGGCCCGGTCACGCCCGCGATGCTCGACACCATGGAGATTCCGTGGGAGACGTTCCCGATCGAAGCCGACGCGATTGGCCCGGCACTCGATCGCGCCATCGCGCATATGGATGAAACCGGCCGCCCGTACGCGCTCGTGATGCAGAAGGGCAGCGTGGCGCCATACGAGTTGAAGGACAGCGGTGCAAGCGAGCGCCGCGCGCCCGTCACGCCGCAATCGCAGTTCACCAATGTGGCGGCGAGCGAACTGGCTTCGCGTCACGACGCGCTGAACAAGGTGGTCGCGCACACGCCGCTCGAATCGACGGTGGTGCTCGCGTCGACCGGCTTTTGCGGGCGCGAACTCTACGCGATCGACGACCGTTCGAACCAGTTGTACATGGTCGGCTCGATGGGTTGTGTGACGCCGTTCGCGCTGGGTCTTGCGTTGTCGCGTCCTGACCTGCACGTGGTCGCGCTCGACGGCGACGGCGCCGCGCTGATGCGCATGGGCGCATTCGCCACCATCGGCGCGTACGGTCCGTCGAATCTCACGCACGTGCTGCTCGATAACGGCGCGCACGATTCGACCGGCGGTCAGGCGACGGTGTCGTCGCAGGTTTCGTTTGCGGGCGTGGCCGCGGCGTGCGGCTATGCGTCGGCGGTCGAAAGCGACGACGTGCGCCTGATCGACGCGTTGTTCGAAGCGGCGCCGCTCGACGGCCCGCGCTTCGCGCGTCTGGCCATTCGCCGCGGCACGCCCGACGGGCTGCCGCGTCCCACTATCACGCCGCCCGATGTGAAGACGCGCCTGATGCGCCACATTGGCGCCGCTTAAAGTCAAACTCGAGTCAAACTCAAGGATCGCTCATGCTGCTGCTCAACCCCGGCCCGGTGACGCTCACCGAACGCGTTCGCAATAGCCTGTTGCAGACGGATCTGTGCCACCGCGAAACTGAGTTTTTCGATTTGCAGGAAGAGGCCCGCACGCGTCTCGTCGATCTGTACGGCCTCGACGCCAACGAGTGGCAGGCGGTGCTGATGACGGGCTCCGGCACGGCCGCAGTCGAAAGCATGACCGCCGCGCTGGTGCCGCAGAGCGGCAAGCTGCTCGTGCTGGAAAACGGCGTGTACGGCGAGCGTATTTCGCAGATCGCCACGCAGTACGGCATCGCGCACGAATCGCTGAAGCACGACTGGATGCAGGCGCCCGATCTCGCGAAGATCGCCGAACGCCTCGACGCGGACAAGGCGTTCACGCACGTCGCCGTGATCCATCATGAAACCACGACGGGCCGCCTGAACGATCTGGCGGCGCTCGGCGCATTGTGCCGCGAACGCGGACTGCGTCTGCTGGTGGACGGCGTGAGCAGCTTCGGCGCGGAAACGATCGATTTCGCCGACACCAGTCTCGACGCCGTGGCCGCCACGGCGAACAAATGTCTGCATGGCGTGCCGGGCGCGTCGTTCGTGCTGGTGCGCCGCGCGGCGCTCGCGCAGGCGGCGAGCCGCACGTATTACCTGGATCTCGGCCGTCTCGCGAAGTTGCAGGATCAGCGCAACACGCCGTTCACGCCGTCGGTGCATGCGTACTACGCACTGGTCGAAGCGCTGCGCGAACTCGCCGACGAAGGCGGCTGGCAAGCGCGTCACGCGCGCTACGCGGCGCTGGCCGAACAGGCGCGCGCGGGGCTGGCCGAGCGCGGCATCGGCAGTGTGTTGCCGCCGGAAGAATCGTCGGTGGTGCTGCGCGCGTACCGTTTGCCGGAAGGCATCGCGTATCCGCAACTGCACGACGCGCTCAAGGCGCGCGGCTTCGTCATCTATGCGGGGCAAGGCGGCCTGTCGGCCGAACTGTTCCGCATCTCGACGATGGGCAACATTCACGCCGCCGACATCGACCGTCTGTTGCAAGGCTTTACCGAACTGACGCGCTGATTCGCGCTTCCGGTGGCTGGCCGCGCAATGCGGTCACACCGGATCTTTGTCCGGCGGTCCATCGGGCCGCAGCGGTTCCTCGCTGTGATGGCCGGGCGACGGCGGTACTAGCGGATCGGCTTCCGGGTCGCGGTTCGGATCGGCGTTGGGGTCGGGAATCGGACTGGTATGCATGTCGTAGCTCATGGCAGCACCTTTGAGTGGGGAAGAGGCCGGTGCGGCGACGGCGTCGAACTTACGCCGGCCGTTCTCTTCAAGCGTAGGCCTTTCCGGCACGCCGCGCCTCCTACTTTTTCACGCGACGACCCACGCTCAGCTGCCAGTAACGCTCGGTCGCGAAGATGTCGTCGTAATTGCCCGCGCCAAACGCGCGCAACTGGCTTTGGTATGCGTTGACCGCCTCGCGTTTGAGTTGCGCGCGGCGCTGTGCATCGATCGTGTGGCCGGCGCTCGGACTGGCCGGCGTCGCGACGATGCCGCGTTGCGCGAGATCGGCGAGCCGCGCCTGCACGACGCCGGGCGTGCGCCGGTGAATCGCTTCCTCGTAGCCGAACCAGGTCAGATGCGACAGGCGCGGCAGGATTTCACAGCAGGCTTCGAACACCCGGACGTGATCGTCGTGGTACAGGCCGAGCGGCATCAGCAAGGTGTTGGCGGTGGTGCGGTAGATGGTTTCTTCGAGCGCCGCCGCCATTTTGCTGATGGAAGGCGAGTCCAAATACTGGCTGTCGCGAAACGGCATGCGCAGCGGAATCGCGTCGAGCACTTCGAGAGCGCGGTTGTCTTCCAGCGTGCGTTCGTGGATGGCCTGATGGGCGTCCGCGAAGCCTGACTTTTCATCCCATTCGGTATGCATCGGCTGCTCGGGCGGCGCGGCGAATACCGTGCAGACCGCGGCGTCGGGATGGGCGGCGAGCAATGCGCCGCAACTGAAGACGGCGTCGTCGAAATGGGGCGAGACAATGAAAAGGCGTGGGCTGGTTTCGCTCATGGGGCGTGAGATGGGTTTGCAACGCGCGGGCCGTGGACGAAGCAGGCGGAGGCTCGCGTGTCGCGCCGGTGCTTGGGAAAATGCGGCGTCACATCAGCTTAGGCGGAATCGTCGCGGCTTGCGCGACGGTTTGTGGTCCGCAAGCCGCGTGCCTGAGGGTGGTGGGGCGGTAATTCTGGAACGCGTCTTCCGGGCGCGAAGTGTTTCCATCCGCACGAATCCGTCGTTTATATTAACCGTGCATATGTGATCTATAAAAAAGCTTAAGCGCTCATACGTGAGCGCTTAAGCTAATTTCTTGACCGCAGAACAATGCACGCGGACAATGGGAAACCTCTTTTCAAGAGACTTAACCGCTCACATGCAAACCGCAAAGCCGTATAAGCGCTCACATGTGAGCGTTAAGAGAAAAAGGGATCCGCTTCCCTTGCCTGTCGTGCGTGCCTTGAAGAAACTCGGAGCCGACCTTGCGCTGGCGCGGCGTCGTCGCCGGTTGACTCAGGCGTCGCTGGCCGAGCGCATTCAGACGTCCGTGGCTACGCTGCGTCGCATGGAACACGGCGACGAACGCATTTCCATCGGTACGATCGCGCAGGCATTTCTTGTATTGGGTGAGTTGGACAGAATCAACGGACTACTCGACTCCGCTGCCGATACCATCGGGCTCACCTTGATGAACCAGCAACTGCCGCAGAGAGTTCGCAAAAAACGTGTCACGCCCGAATCGGGAGCGCTATGAAGCGGCCCCTATCTCAGCAGAGCGTCCAGGTGGCGCTCGGCCAGGCTGCGCTTCCCGTCGGCGTGCTGACTTTCAACAAGGACGGCGCACGCGAAAGCTCAACCTTTGCTTATCACGAAGCGTGGCTGCAATCGCCCGACCGGTTCGAGATTTCTCCCGATCTGCAACTGGTTCAGGGTCAGCAGTTTCGTAAGGCGCCTTCCAGAGACGATTCGATTTTCCACTTCGCATTTGCGGATACCGAGCCCGACGGATGGGGATCCCGGGTTATCGCGCGTGACCACGCAAGGCGTCGCAAGTCGGCGCAGGAGAAAGGGCAGGATGTGCCGCGCGCCGGGCTCACGGAGATGGACTACCTGCTGGGTGTCGACGATATGAGCCGGATCGGCGCGCTGCGACTCGCGGACGAGGCGGGCAACTATTTGCGCAGCATTGAAGACGGAGGGCGTGGCACGCCGCCCTTGCTCGAACTGGGTCACCTGATCGGCGCCACTCGCGCGGTCGAGATGAACAAGGAAACCGCCGCCGACCTGAAGTATTTGCGCGGCCGCGGGACGTCGCTTGGCGGCATGCGGCCCAAGTGCACGATTCTCGATGAGGACGGGCAACTGGCCATCGGCAAGTTTCCGAGCATCAACGACGACCGCAGTGTCACGCGCGGGGAAGTGCTCGCCCTTCATCTGGCCGAGGCTGCGGGCATTACGGTGGCGCAATCGCGCATCGTCATATCGGAAGACATCCCGGTTGCGCTTGTGCGCCGCTTTGATCGCGTTGCGAACGGCGGCCGGATTCCGTACCTCTCGGCTGGTTCCATGCTGCAAGCCTCGCGGCAGGAAGAGCACGCCTATACCCAGATAGCGGATTGCATCATCGCGCGTTGCGCGGACCCGAAGCGCGACCTCGCGGAGTTGTGGCGGCGACTCGTGTTCAATCTGCTGATTACCAATGTCGACGACCATGTGCAGAACCACGGTTTCCTGCACGTCGAGCATGGGCAGTGGCGGCTCGCGCCGGCGTTCGACATCAACCCTTTTCCGGATAAGGACCCCGAGTTGAAGTTATGGCTCAATGAAGACTACGGGCCGGTCGACTCGATCGAGGCCGTAATGAACGAAGCCCGCTACTTCAGGCTCTCGGCCGATGAGGCGAAACGCATCCTCGATGAAGTCCGTAACGCGGTCAGCGACTGGAAACGAGTCGCGAAGTCGGAGCCGGTCGGCATGACCGACGACGACCTTGATGCCTTCCAGCCCGCATTCGAAAACGAGCAGAGCAAGGTGGCGGCGGCGCTACTATGAATTCGGGTGCGTAGGCACACACGACAGTCAATCAACGAAGTCGGCGCGGGTGCGGGCAGCATCGAACCAAAGCGAACCCTACGCCCCTTCCGCCGCTAACCCCGCCGCGCGCCTGAGCGCCGCCGCCATGCCCGCGACGACATCCTCGCGCAACCGGCCGTCGGCCATTTTCAGCGCGTACGACGGATGCCACGTCGGCACGATCAGCCGCCCGCCGTGATCGATGGTCTGCCCCAGATATTCCGACAGATTGACATGCGCGCCGGTCAACGCCTTCAGCGCGGTCGCGCCGAGCGTGACGACTACGCGCGGCGCGACCTGCGCGAGTTCGTGGTCCAGCCAGTACTGGCAAGCCTCGACCTCGCGCCGTGCGGGCGTACGGTGGACGCGCTGCTGCTCCAGCGTTTCCCATTTGTAATGCTTGACGGCATAGGTCAGATAGAGCGCGGCGCGTTCGAGGCCGGCGCGCGCGAGCACCGTGTCGAGCAGTTGACCGGCGGGGCCCATGAAGGGCACGCCGTGCTGGTTCTCGTGCTCGCCGGGTTGTTCGCCGACCACCATGATCGCCGCCCGAGCAGGACCGGCGCCCGCGACGGCCTGCTTCGCGTTGCGCCACAACGCGCAGCGCCGGCAGGTGGGCAGAGGGCCGGTGGGTTCGCGCAAGGGTGGCGTCACCGCCGAATATTCGAGCGGCGGCATCTCCGGAACGGTGACGGTGCCACGCTGCGCGCCGAGACGGCTCCGTTCGCGCGCGAGCTGCGCGGGCAGCGGCGGACCCGCAGGCGGCGTTCTCCAGTAACGCAGCGGCACGGGCGCCGGCGCGCCATTGAAGACGCTGGCGTAATAGGCGAGCCAGAGCGCCTCGGTGGGTTCGCTGGTCGTGGCTTCGCCGACCATGGCGCCGGGTGGCAACGCCTGCGTGGCTGGCGGATTCTGCTGCTGGCGCTCAGGACAAGGGTGCGCGGCGTGCTCGTCTTCTGCCGCTGCCGGCCGGCTGATGCGCAGCAGCATGCCGCTCCAGAACGCCGCGCCTTGCGGCGTCGCCAGCATCCACGTGGAATCGCCCATGCGCTCGGCAAAACGCTCGGCGGCCTGCTCCAGCAGATCATGATGCGGCTCGTACCAGCCGACGAATTCCGGCGGTCCCATGGACGGATCGCGCCGCCTGAACAGAGTGAGCGCCACCAGATCACTGGTTTCATGCTCGACCGACTGGATGCGCTGATCGAGCAGCGCGCCGTCGGCGTCTTGCGGATCGAGGACGTGGCGTTCGCCGTGTGTCCAACGCCACAGGATGCGGTAGAGCAGCGACCAGCGGTCCGGCGCGTAAAAACAGGCCGCCGTTTTCAGCCAGGCGAGCAGTTCACGAGGAATGGCGGGCGTGGGGACGACCGGGGCCGTGGCGGAACCGTCTTGAGCGTTTGCGTTGCCGCTATCCGAACCGGCCGAATCACACGAATCGCATTCGACCCACTCGATCCGCTCCGGCTCGACGCCTTGCCGCAGCAGTTCCCGCGCCGCATGGCGCCAGGCGGCAAAAGACGGTTCGATGGAAATGCGTTTCATGCGGACGCGCCGCGGCGATGCGTAACTAAACGCATCAATCCGTGCGGACTAAAATACTGTATAAATATACAGTATGCGCCTGAATGCCGGTCCGGATCAAGCGTGTCGCTGCAGGGAAAACGAATTCGTGAGCTGGGCGCTTCTATTGAGACTAAGTCAGGGCCAATGACGCTTCATGGCCGAGCAACGCCCAATAACGGCCAGTGCCGATCGACCCTCTGCGAGCCTTCCAACGTTCGCCGAAGCCAGCGTTCATGGCTTTACGCTCGGCGCAGTGAGCAGCAGTTGCGGCCGATTGATGATTTAATTGGCGCCCTCACTCTCTTTTCATTTGCCGGGGATACCTGCATTGGCTAACGAACAAACCCTTGAACGCTGGATTGCAGAAGAACGGGACGTGCTTGTCAAAATCAATGCTGGGCCGGGACCGGGTCTCGCGAGTCCGGAGCAGATTGCGGGCAAGACCGGACTGGAAGTATTGCAAGCGATTGTCGCGGGCGAATTGCCCTACGCCGCGATCGCCAAGACGCTCGACTTTACGCTCATGGAAGTCGGTGCGGGACACGCAGTGTTCCAGGGCACGCCGCTCGCCCAGCATTTGAATCCGCTGGGCACGGTTCACGGCGGCTGGATGGCGACGCTGCTCGACTCCGCACTTGGCTGCTCGGTGCACACGATGATGCCGCCCGGGCGCGGCTATACCACCGCCGAACTGAGCGTGAACTACGTGAAAGCGGTGACGCCGCGCCTGCAGCGTGTCCGCGCCGAGGGCAAAGTGATTCACTGCGGCCGTCAACTGGCGACCGCGGAAGCGCGTCTGGTCGGCCCCGACGGCACGCTTTACGCGCATGCCACGACGACCTGCCTTGTGTTCGATATATCTAACCGATAAGTCGAGACCTCACGCGGCACGCTGCCCGCCAGATCGTCGGTCGCGTAGCTCACTTCAGCACCAGGCGCGGTTAAAAGCGAAAAGAGCCGACCGTCGAATGAGACGTTCGGCTCGGCGCATACGTGAGCAAAACTACAGCTTGCGCAAATCCTCAGGCGTATCGACATCGCGCAAAATACCCGCATCGTCGACGTCCAGCCGCGTGACCTGCTGCGACATGAACAAGGATCTGGCGCCCGTATCACCGTCGAGCGCCAGCAGCGCGTCGCGATGCTCGATGCCGAAGCCGACCGGATGCCCACGCTGTCCCTGGTAAAACGGCGCGACCAGCGAAGCGCCGCCGTCCAGCGCGCGCGCCACGTCTTCGATGGTGCTGGTGGCGATGCGTGGCATGTCCGCGAGCGCGACGATCCACCCCTCGGCCTCCGCGCTAGCCTCGACCCCGGCGGCAAGGCTTGCACCCATGCCGCGTTCGGCGTCCGCCGCGAACACCACGTCGCAGCCGGCATCGTTGAGCAGTCGCGCGAGCGCGTCCGAACCCGGCCGCACCACGGCCACCACCTGCGTCACGACCCGCAGCAGCCGATGCGCGGCTTCATGCGCCACCGGCGTCCCGTCGGGCATGCGCGCGAGCAGTTTATTGTGCAGGCCTTCCGGGTCGAAGCGCGAACCGAAGCCGGCGGCGAGCAACACGCCAGTGGCGAGCGAAGCGTAGGCCATGGGCGGGCACCGGTAGAAAGGATGAGATCGATTGTGCGATGCAACGCGGGCACAGGCAAGCGCCAATGCAGATGCGACCGCAAAAGCGCGCGCATCAAACCTGCATCGCACCCATCACCTTGTCGAGCGTGATGGGCAGATCGCGCACGCGCACGCCGGTGGCGTGATACACCGCGTTCGCAATCGCCGCCGGCACGCCCGTAATGCCGATCTCGCCGATACCTCGCACCCCGAGCGAGTTGATATACGGATCCGGCCGGTCGATAAAGGTAATGTCGAGCGACCCGATGTCGGCATTCACCGGCACGTGATACTCGGCGAGATTCGCATTGGTGAAGCGGCCATAGCGCGTATCGAGCGAGGTCTCCTCCTGCAGCGCCGCGCCGACGCCCCACACGATGCCGCCCATCAACTGGCTGCGCGCCGTCTTCTGGTTGAGCACGCGCCCCACGTCGTATACGCCGACCACGCGCGCCACCCGGATCGTGCCGAGATCGGCATCGACATGCACCTCCGCGAACACCGCGCCGAACGAGTGGAACGAGTACTTCTGCTTTTCGTCGCCGGGCTTGACGGTCGCGCTCGCCTCGATCGGCTTGCCGCCCGAGCGCGCGATGATCGCCGCGGCCGGATCGCGCCTGGCCGGCTGTGAGCGGCTCATCACCCAGCCGTTTTCCACGGTGATGTCGTCGAGCGCGATGCCGTGCACAGGTGAAGCCTGATCGGCGAGCGCCAGCGCGATCAACTGGCTGCGTGCCTGGCTCGCCGCGTCGCGCACGGCCGGCGACACGCTCGCCGCCGATTGCGATCCGCCCGACACCGGCGCTCTCGGCAGCGATGAATCGCCGAGCGCGAAGTGGATATTTTCCGGCGCGA
The DNA here is from genome assembly GCF_012689525.1 of Paraburkholderia aromaticivorans. Taxonomy (NCBI): domain Bacteria; kingdom Pseudomonadati; phylum Pseudomonadota; class Betaproteobacteria; order Burkholderiales; family Burkholderiaceae; genus Paraburkholderia; species Paraburkholderia aromaticivorans. The sequence continues at coordinate 2,731,559 of NZ_CP051515.1, read as the reverse complement.
AGCCGAGCGCGTCGGCGGCCACCTGAGTCATCACGGTGTAAGTGCCGGTGCCGATATCCTGAGTGCCGGAGGCGACCATCGCGGTGCCGTCCGGCAAGATCCGCGCGATGGCGCTGGCTTCGCTGCGATTGGCCGGATAGGTCGCGGTGGCCATGCCCATGCCGATCAGCGTGCCGCCGTTGCGCATCGAGCGAGGCGCGGGCGTGCGCCGCGACCAGCCGAATTTTTCGGCGCTGATCTGATAGCACTCGCGCAAGGACTTGCCCGACCACGGCTTGTTTTCCTGCGGATCGGCCTCGGCGTAATTCTTGATGCGCAGCGCGAGCGGGTCCATCTTCAAGGCCGCCGCGAGTTCGTCCATGGCCGATTCGAGCGCGAACGAACCGGTCGTTTCGCCCGGCGCGCGCGTGAAGGTCGGCGTGCCGAGATTGAGCGGCACGATGCGGTGCGTGGTCACCTGATTCGGCACCGCGTACAGCATGCGCGTGACCATGCAGCAGGTCTCCGTCCAGTCTTCGATCACCGACGTATTCGAAATACTGTCGTGGCGCATCGCGGTCAGCGTGCCGTCGCGCCGCGCGGCGAGCACGAAGTGCTGCTCGGTACGCGGACGCGCGCCGACCGGCCCGAACATCTGCGGCCGTTCGAGCACGAGCCGCACGGGCCGTCCGGTCTGCTTCGCCGCCATCGCGCACAACGACACGTGCGACCACGACGAGCCCTTGCAGCCGAAGCCGCCGCCCACGAACGGCGAAATCACGCGCACGTCGCCGGGCGACATGCCGAGCGTCTTCGCGATTGCCTGCGCCGCGCTGCTGACGCCTTGCGTCGAATCGTAGAGCGTGAGTTGCGGACCGTCCCAGCGCGCCATCGTGGCGTGCGGTTCCATCGGGTTGTGATGTTCGATCGGCGTGGCGTAGGTCGCGTCCACGCGCACCGCGCCGCTTTGCAAGCCGTCGTCGAAGCTGCCGCGTTGCGTGTCGGTCTGCCGGCCTTGCGGCTTGTCCGGCGCGTGCGCGTTCGACTTGGCACGCGCGAAGTCCACGGTCGCGGCGCTGCTCTGATACGTGATGCGCAATTGGCGCGCGGCGTCGGTGGCGTGTTCGAGCGTGTCGGCCACCACCACCGCGACCGGCTCGTTGCTGTAGTGAATCTGATTGTCCTGCAGTAGCGAAAGACGGCGCCCGGCCGGCGGCGCCAATGCGGGCTTGCCGCCGTTCGGCAGACGCGGCGCGTTCTGATACGTCATCACGAGCAGCACGCCGGGCAGTGACTGCGAGCGGCTCGCATCGATCGAGGCGATGGTCCCGCTCGCAATCGTGCTGGTGACGAGTACCGCGTGCGCGAGACGCGCTTCGGGAAATTCGGCGGCGTAGCGCGCTTCGCCGGTGACTTTGAGCAGACCGTCGATGCGGTCGACGGGTTGACCGATCAGATTCATGCGACACCTCCCGCGCGGCCGGCGGCCTGGTTCACGGCGCGCACGATCGCGCGCTGCGCGAGTTGCACCTTGAAACGATTGTCGTGTTGCGGCCGCGCTTCGCTTAATGCGGCCGCGGCGGCGTTGCTCAGCGTCGCTTGCGTGAGCGGCTGACCGTTGAGCATCTGTTCCGCGACGCTCGCGCGCCACGGCTTGTGCGCAACGCCGCCCAATGCGATGCGCGCGGTCTTCACGCGGCCGCCGTCCATCTGCAATGCGGCAGCAACCGAGACCAGCGCGAATGCGTAACTGGCGCGGTCACGCACTTTCAGATAATGGGAGTTCGCGCTGAAGATTGGCGGCGGCAGATCGACCGCAGTAATCAGTTCGCCGGACTGCAAGGTGGTATCGACGTCGGGCCGGTCACCGGGAAGCCGGTGAAAGTCGGCGAACGCAATGGTCCGCTCGCCTGCGGGGCCGCTCACGCGTACCACCGCATCGAGCGCGGCGAGCGCCACGCTCATATCCGACGGATTCACGGCGATGCATTGCGGACTCGCGCCGAGAATCGCGTGCGTGCGATTGTGGCCGTCGAGCGCTGCGCAACCACTGCCCGGCATGCGCTTGTTGCACTGCGTGAAGGCCGTGTCGTAGAAATAGCCGCAACGGGTCCGTTGCAGCAGGTTGCCGCCGACCGTCGCCATATTGCGTAGTTGCGACGACGCGCCCGCCAGAAATGCCTGCGAGAGCAACGGGTATTGCTCGCGCACCAGCGCGTGGTTGGCCGCATCGCTATTGCGCACCAGCGCGCCGAGTCGGATGCCGCCGTCAGGCAGCGTCGTGATCGTATCGAGTCCGCGGATATGCGTGATATCGATCAGCCGCATCGGCCGCGCTACGCCGCCTTTCATCAGATCGAGCAGATTGGTGCCGCCGCCGATGAACACCGCTCCCGGCTGCTGCGCCGCCCGCACTGCGCCGGCGACATCGCCGGCGCGTTCATAAGAGATCGCATCCATGCTGTCGCTCCGTCAGGCGTTGGGGGTGTTGTTGCCGCTGTTCGGTCCGCCGCCTTCGTGCACCGCGCGTACGGCGGCCACGATATTCGCGTAGGCGCCGCAGCGGCAAATATTGCCGCTCATGCGTTCGCGGATTTCGTCGTCGGAGAGTTGGGCGGGGCGGCTGCGGACATCGGCCGTGACGGTGCTGGCGGTGCCGTTGCGGAATTCGTTTAGAAGGGCAGTCGCGGAACACAACTGCCCGGGCGTACAGTAACCGCATTGAAAGGCATCGTGTTCAATGAATGCGCGCTGCATCGGACTCAATGCGCCGTTGGCGGCAAGCCCTTCAACCGTGGTGATGGTCTCGCCCTCATGCATCACGGCGAGTGTCAAACAGGAGTTGATGCGGCGGCCATCGGCGAGCACCGTGCATGCGCCGCACTGTCCGCGATCACAGC